>CAZSVU010000108.1:0-22585 GCA_964610275.1 uncultured Polyangiaceae bacterium
ATCCATGTTTCGGCGGTCGCTGGCGGCCGCCGAAACATGGATCAAGGATGGGTGGCGTGGGGGGTGCCTGGGCGTCCAGCGTGTCGTATGCTTTTCCACGGATCGGCGTGCACGTCCCGCCGAAGGTCGCGACACGTGAGATTCGGTGTTCTTCGACGCGGTCAAGGGCAGTGGAGGCAACGAGATGAGACGAATGGCGCGGTTTGGATTCGTGGCACTGGCCTGGGGCCTGGCCCTCGGTTGCGGTGGCAACGACGAGAGCGGTGACGACGACGATTCCGCGGACGCCGCGGGCGGAACGGGTGCAGGGGTCGGCGGCACCGAAGGCGCCGGTACCGGTGGCACCGCGATTCCGGGGTCTGGGGGGCAGACACCCGACGGACTCGGCGGGGATCCGGGCACTGGTGGCGACCCAGGAACTGGCGGGGCTGGTGTGGGTGGCGCCACATCCAGCTCCGGATGCGGCCAGGCGCCTCCCGCGACGGCGCCTGCCAGCGTGGACGTGGGAGGGGTGGCGCGGACGTTCATCGTCGACGTGCCTGCCGGCTACGACTCCGACACGCCCACGCCCGTGGTCTTCGGATTTCACGGCGCGGGCACCGATGGAGATTTGTATCGCTCGGCCTTCTACGGAAACCTGCTCTCTACCTTTGGCGACGAGTACATCGTCGTGCATCCGGACGCGCTGGCCGGTGACGACGGGCGCACGGCCTGGAGCTTCCAGGGCGACGTTGA
Organism: uncultured Polyangiaceae bacterium; assembly: GCA_964610275.1. Taxonomy (GTDB): domain Bacteria; phylum Myxococcota_A; class Polyangia; order Polyangiales; family Polyangiaceae; genus JAFGBI01. The sequence goes on from CAZSVU010000108.1 coordinate 736, forward strand.
TGTCGACTTCTTCGATGCCATGGTGGACGTGCTGACGGCCACCTACTGTGTCGATGAAGACCGACTGTTCGCCACCGGCCACAGCTCAGGCGGTTTCTTCACCAATGTGCTCGGTTGTCAGCGCGGAGACGTCTTACGCGGAATCGGGCCGATTTCCGGCGGTGGCCCGATCACCTTCGGCGGTACGACGTGCACCGGGCAAGTGGCGGCTTGGATCGCTCACGGCATCGACGATCCCACCGTAGCGCTGTCCAGCGGGGAGGACAGCCGCGATCATTGGGCCGAGGCGAACGGGTGTGATACCACCCAAACTACGACGCCGTCCCCTGACTACCCGTGCGTGGAGTATGTCGGTTGCGATTCGGGCTACGCCGTGCGCTGGTGTGCCTACGAAGGCGATCACAACCCGCCCGACTTCGGTCCACAGGGGTTGTACGACTTCTTCTCGACGTTCTGACGCAGACGGACGCGCGCAAGTTCCCGGCGCGAAACGCGCCGGGAACTAGCGCAACGGTTTTGGGGTGGGGCCCCGCCACGCGCGCGTGGTGGGGCGGGGTCTTGGTCAAAGACCCCGGAATGACAACGCTAGTCGGCGATAGCTCGGGCTGCCGAGTCCATTTGGCGCCGGGAACTCGCTGGGCTCATGCGGACCAGAGAGCATCCAACGCTTCTGCAACGGGGGCGCGCTTGCGCAACCGACCGTGCTCGAGCAGCACGAATTCGTGGCAGCACAGGCGCGCGAAATCCAAATCATGAGTTGCGATCAGCATTGCGGACGGGAGCGTGGTCAGCAATTCGCCGAGGCGCCTTTTCGTGGGCGGGTCGAGGCCCGCTGCGGGCTCATCGAGCAGGAGCACCGCTGGGTCGGTCACGATCGCCCCGGCCAGCGCGACCCTCAGGCGTTCACCGTGGGATAGCTCGTACGGCGAGCGGTCCGCGAGCGCCAGCGCATCGAGTTGGTCGAGCGCACGCTCGGCGTGCTGCTTGGCTTCTGAAACGGGGACGCCGCGGTTGACCAGGCCGAAGGCGACATCTTCGCGGACCTGGGGGAACAGCAGTTGATCTTCGGGCACGGAGAAGACCACCCCAATCTGACGCCGAATCCGGTTCGCCGATGCCGGCGTGAGTGCTTCGCCCGCAACGCGGATGGATCCAGAGTGAGACATCAGCCCGGCGGCGGCCAGCAGCAATGTGGTCTTGCCCGAGCCGTTCAGTCCCAGAAGTGCCACGCGCTGCCCGGCGCCGATTTCGAGCTGGATCTCGTGCAGTGCCTGGACGCCGTCGGAGTAGCCGACACGGAGGTTCTCGATTTGCAGAGCGGGATTCATGGAACGTAGCCCATCCTCGTGAGGAGCGCCGCAGCCGTCCAGGCCACGGCCGATGCCAGCGCGACGCCGTCGCGTACTCGCCGACGATAGTCCTCGAGCACGACGGGTTTGGTGGGGTAGTCGCGCGCCACCATCGCTCGAGCCACACGGTCCGCCTTGAACGTCAACCGCGGCAGCCACACTCGCGTGAGCCCCAGGACGACCCTCATGCGGTTGCGCAGCCCGTGCGTTGCGTCGCGCGCTCGAAGTGCCAGCATGATGCGCCCGACCTCCTGAGCGAGCAGGTCGCTCTGCATCACGATCTGCAGCACCACCGCGGCGAGAAAGCTCGGCACCGGCAGTCGGGCCAGCGCTTCGCGCAGGTCAGACCGAGTGAGTGAGCTCGCTGCGGTGGAGCTGACTGCAAGCACGCTGAGCCCCGTCACGACGATTCGCCACGGAGCGACGACCGGAGCGACTCCGGGCAGGATGTGGCGTGGAGTCGTGCCCTCGGACCAGGGTGCCAGCAGGAAGAAGGGCGCGAGCATCACCGCGGCGAGTAGCAGGATTGCTGCCATTCGTCTTGGCGGCGGACGTACGGCAATCCACGCGGCGGAGACGGTCGCCGCGGTGAGCGCCAGACCAGGCCAACTGGCGGGATCGGCAAGCAGGCAGGTGGTCACGGCTGCCAGTGCGCTGAGCAGTCGGACTTCGGGGACCAGTGATCGGACGATTCCGCGTGACGTCCCCCAGAGCCCGGTGTGGGGCAATCTCGTCACGTCCCGCATGTCACCCATCCCGTGGTTGGGGGACGCGAGCGCGGACCACGTAGCGCGTGTCGTTATCGACGACCTCGTAAGGCTCCAGACCGCACTCGGACGCGAGCGCGGCGAGTGCTTCGGCCGGAGCAAGCCGATCGTGCTCCACCGCCCGACCCGCCTCCGCGTGGATTTGGTTGATGGTCGCTCGCGACGCGGCGTGCCAGATGTGAAGTGCGCCTCCTGGCCGTAGGACGCGAAGCACCTCCGCCAGAACGCGCTTGGGCTCGGGGAAGTGCGGCCAAGCCGAGAAGCAAATCACGTAGTCGGCCGAAGCGTCTTCGACCGGGAGCTCTGCGGCGTCCGCCACGAGCCAGGTCACCCGCTCGTCTGCCACCTTCCGCTGCGCTTCACGGAGCATGTGCGGTGAGAAATCCACGGCCACCACGCGACCGTCGGAACCGAGTCGTTCCAGCAGCGCCAGGGTCAGGTTGCCCGTCCCGCAGCCGAGATCGACGACCGTGCTGCTTGCTGCCACGTCCACCTCCCGCAGTCCCGCGTGCAGCTTCTCGGCCATTTGCGCGAGGTCCACGAAACCGTCCCACTGCGTGGCGATTCGGTCGAAGAACTCGCGCCTGCTCTCAGTCATGCTGCCTCGCTTTCGGTGCACTGGGTTCGGCCGGCTTGCGCCTGGCGAAGCGCAGCACCAGTGGAGGGATCACGACCAACATCAGCACGATCCCGGGCCAACCGGACAGGAGTGAAGCCCCGACCACGAACCTCGCCGGGAGCTCGACGACCCGCGCGAAGATGTAGACCAGTCCGACATACAAGATGCGCCCTCCGAGCAACACGGGCGCCAACAGGAGCCACGGATTGACGCGCGGGAACCGAAAGTTGAGCGCACTGAGGACGAGGCCGGTGAGTCCGAGCTCGAGGGACATGAGCACGGCTACGGGTGGGTAGAAGGGCGGCATCCCCGTCAGCGCGCCACTCAAGATTGGCGTTACCAGGGCCGTAACGGCCGCCGCTCGGGGCCGCACGAAAAAGGCGAGCGCCACCAAGGGCAGATACATGGGCATGAACAGGCGACCGAGCTGCAAGACGTGAAAGAGCACCGGGAAGAGCATGGCGGCGGCACCGAACACGCCGCAGTACGCCAGCTCCCGCACGTTTACGGTCTGCGGGTCGGCAGGCGTCACAGCGTCACCTTCAGTCCCCCCAGGAAGTTGAGTCCCGGCATGCGATAGCCTCGGATGTACTCGTACTCCAGGTCGAGCAGGTTGCGAACCAGGAGATACGGATCGAGGGTGAGCTCGCGGGCCGGCAGGTCCAGCGGGTAGCGCACCGCCAGGTCGACGAAGAAGACATCCTCGAGCGGGTCGCGCTGGTAGTTGTTCTCGTAGAGGCCGCCGACCCATTCGCCGCTCACTTCACCAGTGAGGACCCCGTTGCCGAGCGCGTGTCGTAGCTGGATGACGAAGTTGACCTGATGCGATGGATTCTGCCGCGTGTAGCGCCCCACGTCCTGCCACGTCCCGCTGACATGCGCGCTCAGCGGTCCGAGGTCGTGCACGCCGACCAGGCTTTCGACCCCGTATGCGGTCGTCTCGTCGATGTTCACGACCTCAGCGGTGGGCCAGGCTCCGAAGTACCGAATCAGGTCTCTCGTGTGCGTGCGGAATACGGTGACGTCCAGCACCATGTTGCCAGATGCGGCGCTGAGTCCGCCGTCGAGGCTCGTCGAGTACTCCGGCTCGAGGTCGGGATTGGCGGTCGGAAATGGAAGGTAGCGTTCCCGAATCGTGGGTTGCCGGAAGTTTTTCGTCCAACGGCCATGCAACGCCACACCGGGTAGCATCTCGAGGCGAGCTCCGAGCTTGTACAATGGGATGAGCCCGTACTCCGTGTTGAGCACGCCGCGCGCTCCCGCCACCAACTCGAGCGGCTGCCAGGGCTGGAGGGTCATTTGGCCGTAGACCGCGGTGTTGGTGAGTCCCTGCACGTTCTCTGTTTCCCCGGTGGTGCGATTCTCCACCCAGCCGCCCACGTGGTCTCCCGCGAGGCCGAGCAAGGCATGCCAGCCCGGGAAGAGATCGAGCTCGGTTTCTGCGTAGGCGCCCGCAGCGTGGTCCCGCGAATAGAACCCGTCGTACAGGCGGTGGACCCCTGTATTCAGGTAGGGGACGAGGCGCAGGAGGACGCCGTCGTGCCAGCTTCGGAGCTGAACCGAAGAAGTCGTGCGGCGCGCGTCGTACCAGTGGTCCGTGTGTGGGTGAGTGATCGGCCCGGGATCTTCGCCAGTGCCGTGAAACAGCTTGCTGCTGAACAGGAGATGTGTGGTCGGCCGTGCGCGCCAGCGCACGCTGAGGTGAGCGAGGTCGTTCGACCCGCCAGCGCCGGCGCGGTGCCCTTCCGAGCGCAGTGCCGACACCCCACTTGCGACGTCCCACTCCCCGTCTCGGGCCAGCACCGCCAGGCGCTCGCGCAGCGTTGCATAGCTGCCGAGCGCCATGTCGTTCTGCAGCTCGAATCCGTCCCGTGCCAGGCGTCGATTCTCCAGCACGATGACGCCACCGAGTGCATTGGTTCCGTACAGGACCGAATCGCCACCCCGGATGACGAGAGCCCGATCGACCAGAAACGCTCCATAGGCATCGGGAATCGGGTGTCCAAAGATGCCTTGGTAGTCCGGCACTCCGTCTTCGACGATCAGCACTTGGGTGTTGGGGCTGCCGCCGAGGCCCCTGAGGTGCATCGCCCCGGAAGCCCCGGAGGCGATCCCGTGGATCCCCACCCCGCGGCTCGTGACGTACAGCCCGGGCGTCTCCTGCGAGAGCGCTTCCAGTGCGCTGGCGCGCGGGCTGTCGCGCAGGCGTTCGCCGCTGACCTCGGTGATTGCAGCCGTGTCGTTTCGTCGTGGTCGTCGCTTCCCGCGAACCGTCACCTCCACGGGCTCGCGTGGGGGGACCTGCGCTGCGGGAGGCCGGGACGGCGAGGCGGCGCCCGTCGTGGGTTCGGCGGCGCCGCTCGACTGGTCGAGCTCGCCGGCTGCTGGCGGCTCGGGGTCGGGGGACGGTGAGGGGACGGGGCTCTGACGCTCCGGCGTGGGCTGGGCCAAGGCCAGCGGCGCCGTACTCGAGCAGGCGAACATCGCCGCCGCGAGTGCCAAGCGTGCCTGGTGCATATCGCCTCAGTGGCCGTACGGACCCGGCACCGAGAAGTCCTGCTCCAAGTCGTCGGGCCTCAGAACGAACCGGTAGAACGAGCCGTATTGCACTCGGTGATCCGAAACCGTCTGGTAGTTGAACCAGAGCGGAGTCTGACTGATGAGACCCAGGTCGTGGGGGTCCGTCGGAGGACTTTCCTGTTCCTCGCACGTGCACAGCGGCGCAAGATTGTCGTCCTCGACCTGCGCCCGACAGTAGTCGGCAGCGTCGAACCGCTGGAAATGCACCTGATCCTTGCCGGTCAGGCAGCGCCCAGGTGCCGTGGCCTGCCCGGACGCGACCATTTCGTCCCACTTGCAGCCATTGAAGCTGATGCTCCGTACGAGCACGGCTTCGCCCAACTCGTTGACGACCACGACCTCGGGGTAGGCGTAGTCGCAACCGGTCGACAGCGCGACGCAGACCAGCAGCCCTGCCGGTCCCTTCCAATGCGTCAATCCGTCAGGCACTCGGGATTCTCGCTGCGTTGCTCGTACGGCAGGAACCCGTACTCGGGCCAGAGCTCCAGGACCCGGTCGTAGAGTGCTTGGGGCATGGGCTCCACGCCTTCGGGGGGGCAGGGCCCCTGGTGATTCGGCACGTTGATGGCGATGGTCCGTGTCCGACCCGGCACCACTTCTTCTTCTTGCCTGCTGGCGATCGGGAGGCAGTTCTCCGGTGTGCAGGCAGGGTCGTCCCACGCCGCCACCATGTAGACGAAGCCGAGTCCCGGAGAGACGTCCAACGCATCACTCGTTTCGCCGATGCCAATGGTGCCGAACTCGGTCCCGCCGTAGTGCGCCTCGCAGATCGTCCAGGGCGGCCTGCGGTCGAACTCCGGGTTGTTGAAGTCGTTGCGGAGCGAGACGGCAGCGGTCTGCGTCCCGTCGTCGCCATCGTCGCTACAGCCGGCGACCAGCAGCGGCACTGCCAGCACAAACAATCGAAGATAACTCTGCATTTCAGCACTCCCAGTCCGGGTCGAGCCCGGTGGCACGATGGTCACGGATTGTGCTACCCACGCTGGGTAACACGAAACACTTGATTCGTGCTACCCACAATCCCCAGGGGCCGGGGTGGGGGAAGCAGGCTCACGCGCCGGGACGGGTGGCGACGGATCGCCAAGATCCTCTTCCTACGGCAGCGGTCGTGGAAAGGATCCGAACCCGTCGTGGATGCCATTCTGAATCGCTCGACCACGACCGGACGTCTCCGGCGGCATTCCGCCCAGGACCGACGGCACCTCGAACGGCGTAACATGTGGAGTTCACTGAGATACTCGTCACGGTTCGCCAATTTCGGTACGGATGCAGCGCGATCCGCCAAACCTCGACGATTGCCAGGTACAATTGCCCGTCTCTCTTGGCCTGGAGTGAGCATGTGCTGAGCCGGCGTGTCTTCGTGCTAGTGGCTGGGCTGGCCCTACCCGGCTGTCCTGCGCTGGTCGACGACGAGTACCGGGCCGTGGATCAGGTTCCGGGTGCGGCGGGCAGTAGCGATGCGCCAGGGGTTGGCGGCAGCTCCGAGGGTGCTGGGGGCTCTGGCGGCAGCGCGGTGATTGGCGTCGGTGGCGCTGCTGGCGCGCCGGCGCCCGTGGGCGGAGCAGCCGGCACCGCGGGAAGTGGCGCAACCGGTGGAAGTGTCATCTTGGGCCTGGGTGGTTCAGAAAGCGGCGGAGTCACCGGGACGGGTGGCAGCACCGGAGGGACCGGCGGAGCGACCGGCGGCAGCACCGGTACCGGCGGAGCCACGGGCGGCACCGTTGGCACGGGCGGAGCAGCGGGCAGCAGCGTTGGCACGGGTGGAGCAGCGGGCGGCGTTGCCGGAGCCAGCGCAGGTGCGGCCGGCGCGGCTGGAGCAACGGCTGGCAGCGCCGGCGAGCCCGGGGGAACCGCGGGAGCCAGCGGTAGCGCTGGTACTGCCGGTGAAAACGGATCCGGTGGCGCGGGTGAACCGTTTTGCCAGAGCTCGCCGACGGCTTGTCTCGCGCTGCGGAGCGCACTCATTCATCGCTACAGCTTTGACGGCACCGGCACGAGTGTCGTCGACACCTACGGCGGGGCCGACGGCACGGCAATGGGTGGTGCTTCCCTGAGCGGAGTCGGCGAGCTGACGCTCGCCGGCGGCAGCTCCGGACAGTACGTGAACCTTCCCAACAACCTCATCAGCGTTCTCGATGCGGCGACCATCGAAACGTGGGTGATCTGGCAGGGGGGCACGGCCTGGCAGCGGGTCTTCGACTTCGGGGACGCGATGGCGAACTTCTGCGTCGCCAACGGTCCCTCGGCCCTGGAAGGTCAGCCCGGGGAGTGCGGGCGGACCTACCTCATGCTCACTCCTCTGACCGACGACCCCGGCGGTGGAGTCGTACTCTCGTCCTTCATGCGGCAACCTGGCACCCATCCGGATGGCGATCTCGAAATTAGAGGATCCGCGCCGACCATGGGCAGCGTCATGCATCTTGCGGTGGTGGTCGACGATGAGGGGAACAGCATCGACGTGTATGTCGACGGAGAGCAGGAAGGCTCGGAGACCTTCACCGACCAGCTGTCCGACATCAACGACATCAACAACTGGTTGGGACGCTCTCAGTTCACGGATGACGCCAGTCGTGGGTTCCGTGGAACCTACCTCGAGTTTCGTATCTACGACGCTGCGCTGAGCGAGAGCGAATTGGAGACCTCGTTCACCGAGGGTCCGGACGCGGCTTTCTTGGATTGACGCCACCGGGCCCGGACGGACCGGACAGCGCACGGCGCGCACCGGCGAGCGAATCTCGCCGCAGCAGATCGACGGCCAGCCCCGAATTCGGCGAAGCGGTGATGGCCGCCCGGGCGAATCGGTGTCGGTCCTGGAAGCTCCGAGAGTAGCGTGCCGTCATGGCGCCGAGCAGGACCAGGACGCCGGTGGCGGCGATCAGCCGGGCGCGGTTCAGATGGGGGCGGGTCCCCGGCACGGACTGCAGGGCGCATCCCAGCAGCACGCTGAGGCCCACGGTGCTCAGGTAGAGGCGGTTCTCCAGCACGACGCGTCTTGCTCCGAGCAACCCGACCAGTATCGGCAGCAGCAGGCATCCGAGCGCGAACACTCCCACGCGGCGGCGTGCGGCGGGCAGCCGCCACAGCAGGACCGCGAGCGCGACGAGGGCGATCACTCCCGGCCAGACGTGGACGTCCCGAGGAGCAGCCAACACCTGAAGCCGAACCGGGAGCAGCAACTTTCCCAGATCCGACAGCAGCACCGGCCACCGCAAGAGCGCGATCCCCAATCGCTCAGCCGTCCCCTGCGGCGACGCGGCAAGCACCAGGTGTCGCACCCCGAGGTAGAGGGCGACGGCACCACCCCAGCCCAACCACAACCAGCGTTGACTCAGCGAGTCGTACGGTCTGTCGGCTGCCCAGAGTAGCGCCACGAACAGCAGCGGGAAGCACAGTGCGGTTTCCTTGCTCAGCAGGGCGAGCAGCAAGCAGAGCAGATGTACGGCCTTTGACGTCCAAGCGGGGCGCTCACGATTTCGGAGCAGCGCGAGACACGCCCCCAGTCCGAAGCCGGTCATCAGCACGTCATTGCGCCCCGGGATCCAGGCGACGCTCGCAACGTGGACCGGGTGGACGGCGAACACGAGCGAGGCCCACAGGGCGGGGATCTGCTCCAGTCCCAGCCCGCGCAGCAGCGCAAGTGCCAACACGCACGCCGCGACATGCAGCACCACATTGCTGAAGTGGTAGCCGAAGGGGCGCGCTCCGCTCCATTGCGCGTCGAGCGTCAGCGACAGGTTGACGATGGGTCGGTAGTACGACGTCGAAGTGGCGCCGAAGTAGCTGCGGCCGAAGACCGAGTACAGCCCGGAGGCACGGCTAAGCTCGGCCTGCTGGTCCAGGATCAGATCGTCGTCGTCGAGGTGCGTGTAGTCGTACCCCCACGTGGGCGCGTAGATCAGCGCCGCCACTGCTGCCACGATGGCGGCGAGGCGCCAGAATCCCGAGTGGGCCGTTCCCTGCATCGTTCTCGCTGACATTACAGTGACACGGGGGGACGGGAACGCATCGGGCACGCGTGGCGAGGTTTCCGCCGAGATCCGACGCTGCCTGCGCGCGCTCGCGACTGCGGGCGACGGTGGGAATCGTCTCTTTCTGAGTCCGCAACCGCTTGCTCGAGCGTATCGACTGAGTCCGGGAACGTGGCCCGGTCGGCGCCTCGTTCGGCGACGCGGTGTTCACTGGATTTCACGGTCACCGCAATGCAGCGGCGCGACGCCTGGAAATTTCCACCGCTGACACGTCACTCCCAGCCGGGGGTGTCGGACAGTGGCGCACATTTCTGTTTGCGGGCTCACGTGGTTTCGGCCGACTTCAGGGCTAGGCCGCTCGGGTGCGCTCCATGCCGCCGAAATCCCGCCGATTCCGAGCAATTTCTGAGCTTCTGGGGGGCGCAGCGGCTACACCCTATTGTGGGCGATAACTTTGTTCGGGTGTCAGAATTGCCGTGCCGGGGTTGGCCCCGCAGCGGCGTCGAGCCCGGCCGCGCAAGAAAGTGGGCAAGGACATGGGCAGGTTGATGCGACGTCGCACCCGGATGCATGGGCTCGTCAGCAGCAGGCTCGGGTGGGCCTGGATCGGGTCGCTGGCCACAGGATTGGCCATGAGCTGCAGCTCGAGCGACGATCCGTCCGAGAGCACGTCGGACTCGGCTACAGGCGGCACCGGCACCGACGCGGGAGCCGGCGACTGCGCCGCCGGCCAGACATTCTGTGATGGGGTGTGCGTGGTGACCGCCAGTGACCCGAGCAATTGTGGTCAGTGCGGAGCGGCCTGCGGCGCGGGTCAGGGCTGTGTCGACGGTTCCTGCCGGTGCGCCGCCGGATTGCTCAACTGCTCTGGCACTTGTGTCGACTCGCTCCAGGACGCCAGCAACTGCGGCGGGTGCGATATTCGCTGTGAGTCCGGCGAGGTGTGTCAAGCCGGTGCGTGCGTCTGCCAGGCGGGCCTGGTGGAGTGCGCTGGAGTGTGCACGAACACCCAGAGCGACGCGAACAACTGCGGAGGATGCGGCACGGTGTGTCCGGGCGGTCAAGTGTGTGCGGCAGGGAGCTGTGCGGCGAGTTGTCCCACCGGGCAGGCCCAGTGCGGGCTGGATTGCGTGGATCTCAACTCGGATCCACTCAACTGCGGAAGTTGTGGGAATGCGTGTCCGTCGGGACAACTCTGCAGTGGTGGATCCTGCGGATGCCCGGTGGGCCAGACCGCGTGTGGCACGGTGTGTGTTTTGACGAGCACCGACCCGTCGAACTGCGGGAGCTGTGGCAATGCGTGCACGGGCGGACAGTCCTGTGTGAACGGAAGCTGCGTTTGCCCGTCGGGACTGACGCTGTGCAATGGCACGTGCACGGACACGCAGACCTCGGCGTCGCACTGTGGTGCCTGCGGCGTCGCGTGTGCCGCTGGACAGAGCTGTTCGTCCGGGACGTGCGTGAGTGGGGGCACGGGCGGCGCCAGCGGCACGGGCGGCTCGGGCACCGGCGGCAGCGGCGCGGGCGGCTCGGGCACGGGCGGCAACAGCATGGGCGGCAACAGCACGGGCGGCAGCAGCACGGGCGGCAGCGGCACGGGCGGCAGCGGCACGGGCGGCAGCGGCACGGGCGGCAGCACTCCTGGCTGTGGCAGCATCAACACCAACCCCTTCAACTGCGAGTTCGCATGGGGGGCCTACAGCAGCGGCAACAACTACTCCTGGCTGGACTTCGTGGCCACGTGGATCGGTGACGAGGACAACGGTGGGCTCAATTCGTGGTCGGCGTCGGGCACCAACAACTCGTGCGGCGACTGCAATCTCGTGGAGTCCGTGGCGAACACAAGCTCCATGGTGGTCTTCTACGCCTATTTCATTGGCTTCCAGGCGTGCTACCAGGGCGGTTACTGCGACTGCAATACAGACTCCGGAGAAAATCTCTGCTCGCACGGTGCGACATTCATCCGGAACAACTGGGACGTCATCGTCCGCGCGTACGGCGAGTATGCACGAGTGGTGTACCAGCGCAGTCCGAACAAGCCGGTCATCTGGTGGCTGGAAGGTGATTTCATTCAGTACTCGTACGAAGACCAGCAGAATCCACTCAGCTATGCGGAGCTAGGGCAGCTGGCGCGCGACATCACCTGCGCCATCAAGACGAACCAACCCAACGCGGTCGTCGCCATGAATCATTCACCCTGGATCAGTGACGACCAGTTCAGCGGCTTCTGGGGGAACCAGCCCGTGGACGTGCTCGACATGGTCTGGGTTCAGGGGTACGGAGATTCGAGCACGTTGCCCAATTCATGGGGCCAGGACACGGCCAACTATACTTCGCTCCGCTCCATCACCGGCCGACCCATCATGGCCGAAACCAGCTACGGGTTGCCGGATCGCTGGAGTGACACCTCGGCCAGCAACATCAACGCGCGCATCTCCGAGGGCGTCATCGCCGTCATGGTCAACGAGACGCCCGGGAACTATCAGTCGGCCACCGAGAGCCTGAGCCCGCAGCTGAATTCCACCTGCCAGTGAGCAGGTTGGGTCGACCGACGCGTTGGCAGCGCACCGGTCGTCGAAATAGCTGGTGAGCGTCCGCAGTCCGGCGTTGCAGCTCACTCTTTGGCGTCTGAGCGAGTGATGTTCAAACCGGGAAGGATCTCGGCCAGGACCGACACGTCGGTTTCTCCGGCGGCCAGCATGTCTTTGGCTTCTTCGGGCGACTGTGCCGCAGAGCTCGTCGACAGAACCGCAGCCGCGGGAACGTCTTCGCTGCCCATCATGACGACGATTCGCTCCAGCGCTTCACGAATTTGCTCTTGTTCGGCGGACGGCAGCGCCGCCAGTCGCTCGACGAACCGGTCCTGCAGAGGGGACGGCGCCGAATCGACCAGCGCTTGTCCCGCCTCGGTGACGCGCACTGCCACCAACCTGCGGTCGCGGTCGCTGCGCTCACGCGTCGCCAGCTGGCGCCCGGACAGGCGATCGATGATTCCGGTTACCGTCGCCTGGCTGAGTGAGACCTCTCTGGCGACGACGCTGGGTGTGACCGGGCCGACGCGAGCGATGGTGCGAAGCACGACCAGCTGTGGACCGGTCAGGCCCAGGTCGTTGACCAGCTTTCGGCTGTGCAGGTCGATGGCGCGGCTGATGCGCCGGAGCGACCTCAGGATGTCCTCTTCAATTTGTCTAACCATGTCCGACCTACCCGATTGGACGACCCGAGCCGAGGATACTCGCTGGCAGGCCAGCGGCACAGGGCCAGCTTGCCGTCATCGGCGGTCCCGCAGAAACCTGCGGGATTCCCGCTCCTCCTGCCGCTACGGCCTGAGAGCGACCCCAACCGTCGCGGAGCCGTAGCAGTCGTTGGCCGCGTCCCAACCGGTCCAGGTCAGGGTGTTGTTGCCGGTCGCCGCGATCGGGCCCTTCCGGGCCCCGAGGGCTCGGGCCTGGGTCTGGGTGGCGCGTGCAGTGACCGTCTGACCGGCGCTGGGGTTGATGGTCGTGATGTCGCCATTGTCATAGGCGATCATCTCATAAGCCCACCAGTTGGCGGTGGTCGAGCTGAGCGTGATCGACGGCGTCGAGCAGCAGCAGTTGCTGCCGTTCGCCGTGGCCGTGTTGGCGAAGGGGGTGGCCTGGTTGACCCCCTTCCACTGCACGATGTCGATGACCCATCCGAAGTTGTTCGCATACCACGACGGGTAGTCAAAGGTGAGGTTGTACGTGCCTGTGCTGTTGGGAAGGTTGGTCTCCAGCACGTACCAGAAGCTGACCGCCATCTGACCGTTGGTGTGCTGGATGAGGCTGGTCAGGGCGACGTTGTTGTACCTGACGTTGGCCGGGATACGGCTGCCCGCGTCGTTCCCAAACCCTTCGATGGCCACCAACAGCACCCGATTGCTGTTGTCGGTCATGGTGGAGCTGAGCGTGTGGGAAATGGTGTTGAGCTTGTGGTCGTTGTCCACGGCAGGCGGCCGCGAGCTCATGGTGGCGCCGACGTAGGTGATTCCAGCCGGTGTGCACAGGGTACCGTTCCCGTTGACGTCGGTATACCCTGCAGGACACGTGCAAGTGAAGCTACCGGCGGTGTTGGTGCAGGTGGCCACGGGATCACAGTTGTCGGTGTTGAGCGTGCACTCGTTGACGTCCGTCTGACAGGTGGTGCCGGTGTAGCCGGTACCGGTGCAGTTGCAGGTGTAGGAATTCACCCCATCCGTGCACACGCCGTTGTGCTGGCAGGGATTGGGTAGGCAGTCGTTGATGTTGGTTTGGCAGTAGGTGCCCGTGAACCCGGTGCCACTGCAATTGCAGGTGAAGCTGTTGATCCCGTCGATGCACACGCCGCCGTTCAAACACGACGTTGGCGTGCAGTCGTTGATGTTCGTCTGACAGTAGGTACCCGTGAACCCGGTGCCGGCGCAGTTGCAGGTGTACGAGTTGATCCCGTCTACACACACGCTGCCATTGAGACAGGCATTGCCAACGCAGTCGTTGACGTTGCTCTGGCAGTAGGTGCCCTCGAATCCGGTCCCAGTGCAGTTGCAGGAGTAACCGTTGATGCCGTCCACGCAGATCCCACCATTCTGGCAAGCGTTCCCCACGCAGTCATCGACGTTGGTCTGACAGGTCGTCCCAGTGAAGCCCGTGCCGGTGCAGTTGCAGGTGAAGCTGTTCACTCCGTCGGTACACAGCCCCCCGTTCAAACAGGGATTGGGGGAGCAATCGTTGATGTTGACGCAGACGGTCCCGTCACCGTTGGGATCCGTGTAGCCCGCCGGGCAGGTGCAGGTGTAGCTCCCCGGCGTGTTGGTGCAAATGGCGACCGCGGCGCAGTCGTCGGTGTTCGTCGTGCACTCGTTGACGTCCACGTTGCAGTTGGTGCCCGTGAAGCCCGTGCCGGAGCAATCACAGGTGTAGCTGTTCACGCCGTCGAGGCACAGGCCGCCGTTATTGCAGGGATTGGAGCTGCAGTCGTCGATGTTGATCTCACACTCGTCTCCGGTGTACCCGGTGCCGGAGCAGTCGCAAGTGTAGCCACCGACCTGGTCCGCGCAGACTCCACCATGCTGGCACGGATTTGGGCTGCAGTCGTCGACCAGAATGGTGCAGTACGTGCCGGTGTACCCGGTACCAGCGCAATCACAGGTGTAGCCGTTGATGCCGTCCACGCACGCGCTGCCGTTCTGGCAGTTGTTCGTGGCGCAGTCGTTGATGTTGGTGCAAAGCGTGCCGTTGCCGTTGGTGTCGGCGTAGCCGGAGGGACAGGTGCAGGTGTAGCTGCCGGGCGTATTGGTGCAGGTGGCCACGGGGTCACAGTTGTCGGTCCCGGCCGTGCACTCGTTGATCTCGGTGCAGACCGTGCCGTTGCCGCTGACGTCGGTATAGCCGCTGGGGCAGGCACAGGTGAAGCTGCCCGGCGTGTTGGTGCACGTGGCTACCGCGGCGCAGTTGTGGGTCCCGGCGGTGCACTCGTTGACGTCGGTGCACACGGTACCGTCGCCAGTGTAGCCGGACGGGCAAGTGCAGGTGAAACTGCCGGGCGTATTGGTGCAGGTGGCCACGGCGGCGCAGTTGTGGGTTCCAGCCGTGCACTCGTTGACGTCGATGCACACTGTGCCGTTGCCGTTGACGTCGCTGTACCCCGAGGGGCAGGGACCACAGGTGAAGGAGCCTGCGGTGTTGGTGCAAGTGACCAGCGCCGAACAGTTGTCCAGGTTGGCAGTGCACTCGTCGATGTCCGTGCACAGGCTACCGTCGCCGTTGGTATCGTTGTACCCGGTCGGGCAGGGCCCGCAGGTGTAGCCTCCCAGCGTGTTGGTGCAGGTGACCAGCGGGGAGCAGTCATCCTGGTTGAGGGAGCATTCGTTGACGTCCGTCTGGCAGGTAGTGCCCTGATAGCCGGTGCCGGTGCAATTGCAGGTGTAGGAGTTGATCCCGTCGGTGCACACGCCACCGTGGAGGCAGGGGTTGGGCAGACAGTCGTTGACGTTGCTCTGGCAGTTCACCCCCGTGAACCCCGTGCCGCTGCAGTCGCAGGTGTAGCTGTTGATTCCGTCCGTACACAGGCCGCCGTTCTGACAGGGGTTCGGGCTGCAGTTGTCGACGTTGATCTGGCAATTTACCCCGGTGAATCCAGTTCCCGTGCAGTCACAAGTGTAGCTGTTCACCCCATCCGTACAGACGCCGTTGTTCAGACAGGGGTTGGGTACGCAGTCGTTGACGTTGCTCTGGCACAGGGTCCCGGCGAATCCGGTTCCCGTGCAGTCACAGGTGAAGTTGTTCACACCGTCGATGCAGAGACCCCCGTTGTAGCAGGGTGAGCCCAGGCAATCGTTGATGTTGACGTCACAGTTGGTGCCGGAGAAGCCCGTACCGGCGCAGTTGCAGGTGTAGCTGTTGACCCCATCGACGCAGACGCCACCATTCAGGCAAGGCGCGGCAGCACACTCGTTGATGTTGGCGCACACTGTGCCGTTGCCGTTGACGTCCGTGTAGCCGGCTGGGCAGGCACAGTTGTAGGTGCCGGGCAAGTTGGTGCAGATCGCCACCGCTGCACAATTGTCCGTGCCCGCGGCGCACTCGTCGATGTCCGTCTGGCATTGAGTCCCGATGTAACCCGTGCCGGAGCAGGAGCAGGTGTAGCTGTTGACCCCGTCGGTGCAGACGCCGCCGTGCTGGCACGGATTGGGGGAGCAGTCGTCGATGTTGGTTTCGCAATTGGTACCGGTATAGCCGGTACCAGCACAGTTGCAGATGTACCCGCCGATGTCGTCCGTGCAGGTGCCGTTATGCTGGCAGGGGTTCGGGTCGCAGTCGTCGATCACGACGGTGCAGTAGGTGCCGGCGTAGCCGGTACCCGAGCAGTCGCAGGTATAGGCGTTGATCCCGTCGACGCAGACGCCGCCATTCTGGCAGTTGTGCGACGCGCAGTCGTCGATGTTGGTGCATACGGTTCCATTGCCGTTGACGTCGGTGTACCCAGTGGGGCACGTGCAAGTGAAGCCTCCCGGGGTGTTGGTACAGGTGGCCACGGCAGCGCAGTTGTCGGCGCCGGCCGCGCACTCGTTGATGTCGGTGCACACGGTACCGTTGCCGTTGACGTCGCTGTATCCCGCGGGACAAGTGCAGGTGAAGCTTCCGGGAGTGTTGGTGCACGTGGCCACTGCAGCGCAGTTGTGCGTTCCGGTCGTGCACTCGTTGATTTCCGTACACACGGCTCCTGCCTGACTACTCGCGTACCCAGCAGGACAGGTGCAGGTGAATCCACCGGCAGTGTTGGTGCACGTGGCGAGCGCGTCGCAGTTGTCCGTGTGGATACTGCACTCGTTGATGTCCACGCAGGCGGTCCCGTCACCCGAGTAGCCGGCGGGGCAGGACCCGCAATTGAATGATCCGGGAGTGTTCGTGCAGGTCACCAGTGGGTCGCAGTCGTCCGTGCCCGCGGCGCACTCGTTCACGTCCTGGCACAAGGTGCCA
Organism: uncultured Polyangiaceae bacterium; assembly: GCA_964610275.1. Taxonomy (GTDB): domain Bacteria; phylum Myxococcota_A; class Polyangia; order Polyangiales; family Polyangiaceae; genus JAFGBI01. The sequence continues at coordinate 17,497 of CAZSVU010000108.1, forward strand.
TTGCCGTTGACGTCCGTGTATCCCGCGGGGCAGGCGCCACACAGGAAGGAGCCAGACGTATTGGTGCAGATGACCAAAGGATCACAGTTGTCCGTGCCCAACGTGCACTCGTTGACATCGGTCTGGCAGGCTGTACCGGTGTAGCCCGTGCTCTCGCAGTCACAGCTGTAGCCGAGTACCTGATCGGTGCAGATGCCGTTGTGCTGGCAGGGGTTCGGGGAGCAATCGTTGATGTTGCTCTGGCAGGTCGTGCCCGAGTAACCGGTCCCCGAGCAATCGCACGTGAAGGTGTTGACGCCGTCGATGCAGTATCCCCCGTTCAGGCAGGGATTCGGCAGACAATCGTTGATGTTCACCTGACAGGTGGCGCCGGAGTAGCCCGTGCCGGTGCAGTCGCACGTGAAGCTGTTGATGCCGTCGGTGCACACGCCGTTGTGCAAGCAGGGATTGGGCACGCAGTCGTTGACGTTGCTCTGACAGAGCGTCCCTGCGAAGCCCGTACCCGTGCAGTCACAGGTGTAGCTGTTGACACCGTCGATGCACAGCCCGTTGTTGAGACAGGGGTTCGGGCTGCAGTCGTTCACGTTGGTCTGGCACTGCGTCCCCGAGTAGCCCGTGCCGGTGCAGTCGCAGGTGTAGCTGTTGATGCCGTCGAAGCAAAGGCCGCCGTTCAGGCAGGGACTCGGGGAGCAATCGTTGATGTTCACGCAAGAGGTGCCGTTGCCGAGCGGGTCATCGTACCCGGCCGGGCAGGTGCAGCTGAAGCTGCCAGGCAAATTGGTGCAGATGGCAACCGGCGCGCAGTTGTCGGTCCCCGCCGTACACTCGTCGATGTCCGTGGTGCAGGTGGAGCCGGTGTACCCGGTCCCGGCACAGGAGCAGGTGTAGGAGTTCACGCCATCCGTGCAGGTGCCGCCGTTCGCACACGGGTTCGGGCTGCAGTCGTTGACGTTGATCTCGCAGACCTGGCCCGTGTACCCCGTCCCGGTGCAGTTGCAGGAGAACCCGTCGATCAGATCGGTACAGGTGCCGCCGTGGTCGCAGGGATTCGGGTTGCACCCGTCGATCAGAATCTCGCAGTACTGACCAGTGTATCCCGTGGCGGAGCAGTTGCAGGTGTATCCATTGATGCCATCCACGCAGAGCCCGCCATTCTGGCACGAGTGTCCGGAACAATCGTCGATGTTGGTGCACACCGTGCCGTTGCCATTGACGTCGCTGTAGCCGACCGGGCACGTGCACGTGAATCCTCCCGCGGTGTTGGTGCAGGTCGCCACGGTCGCGCAGTTGCTAGTGCCGGACGTGCACTCGTTGATGTCGGCGCACACCGTGCCGTTGCCGTTGACGTCGCTGTATCCGACCGGGCAGGTGCAGGTGAAGCTCCCAGGCGTGTTGGTGCAGGTGGCCACGGCGGCGCAGTTGCTAGTGCCCGCCGTACACTCGTTGATCTCGGTGCAGACAGCTCCAGCCTGGCTGCTCGTGTACCCGGTCGGGCAGGTGCACGTGTAGCCGCCGAGGGTATTGGTACACGTGGCCAGGACGTCGCAGTTGTCCGTGCCGGCGTTGCATTCGTTGATGTCGGTGCAGGCGGTCCCGTCGCCGTTGCTGTCGGCGTAGCCTGCGGGGCACGCCCCACAGTCGAAGGAACCCGCGACGTTGATGCAGGCCACCAAGGGATCACAGTTGTCCGCGTTCAACGCACATTCGTTGACGTCCACGCACAGCGTCCCGTTGCCGCTGGCGTCGGTGTACCCGGATGGGCAACTGCCACACGTGTAGGAGCCGACCGTGTTGGTGCACATCACCAACGGATCACATTCGTCCGTATTCAGCGTGCACTCGTTCACGTCCAGCTGGCAGTTCACCCCTTGATACCCGGTGCCGGTGCAGTCGCAGGTGTAGCTGAGCACCCCGTCCGTGCACACGCCGTTGTGCTGGCACGGGTTGGGGTTGCAGTCGTTGATGTTGCTTTGACACCGGGTCCCCTCGTACCCGGTACCGGCGCAGTCACAGGTGTAGCCCCCGACGAGGTCGGTGCAGAAGCCGCCGTTCAGGCAAGGGTTGCTCGCGCAATCATTGGTGTTGATGTGGCAATTCGTGCCCTCGTACCCGGTGCCGGTGCAGTCGCAGGTGTAGCCCAGGATTCCGTCGATACAGGTCGCGCCGTGCTGGCAGGGGCTGATCGCGCAGTCGTTGATGTTGTTCTGGCAGAGCGTGCCTTCGAAACCGGTTCCAGTGCAGTCACAAGTGAAGGCGTTGATGCCGTCCACGCAGATGCTGCCGTTGGCGCAAGGGCTGGACGCACAATCGTTGATGTTGTTCTCGCAGTTGGCACCGTCGTACCCGGTGCCGGTGCAGTCGCAGGTGTAGCCGCTGACCGCGTCCGTGCACGTGCCACCGTGCTGACAGGGTGCTCCTCCGCAGTCGTCGATGTCGTCGCACTGGGTGCCGTTGCCGAGCGTGTCCATGTAGCCGCCGGGACAGGCGCAGACGTAGCCACCGGTCGTGTTGGTGCACGCGGCCAAGGGATCACATTCGTGCGTATTGTCCGTGCACTCATCGATGTCCGTGCAAAGAGTGCCGTCTCCATTGACGTCGGCGTACCCTCCGGGGCAGGCGCCGCAGGTGAAGGAACCCGGGGTGTTGAGGCAGCCGGCTACGGGGTCACACTCGTTGGCGCCGGTCATGCACTCGTCGATGTCGTCACACTGGGTACCATCCGCATTGACGTCGTCGTAGCCCGAAGGGCACGCGCTACAGGTGAACGAGCCCGTGGTGTTGGTGCACTGCACCACCGGATCGCAGTTGTGGGTGCCGGTCGAGCACTCGTCGACGTCGTCGGCGCAGAGTACGCCGCCGAACCCGGTTCCGGCACAGTCGCAGGAGAAGCCATTGACCTCGTCCACGCACCGGCCACCGTTTTGGCACACGTCGACCATGCAGTCGTCAGGATTGGTCTCACAGCCCCCCGCCGGGTCGCCGTCGAGATCGGCCCATCCAGCCTCGCACACCGGCGCGCACTCCCAGGTATCGGTTCGGGCCTCGCAGTTGTTGGCGGATGCGTTCAGCGCCACGCACTGTGTGTCGCAGTCGCCGCAGTGCGCTTTCTGGCGAATGTCGGTCTCGCAGCCATTCCGTTCCGTGTCCTCCACGTCGCAGTTCGCGAAGCCGAGGAAGCAATCCACCACGCATTCAGCTCCGATGCAGCTCGCGGTGCCGCGCCACGCGCCGCAAGGAGCGTTGCACCCGCCACAGTGCTCGACGTCGGTGACGACGTTCACGCACAGGTCATTGCAGCACCTGCGTCCAGTCGGGCAGGGGTTGTTGGCGTCGCAGCCTGGGACACACTTGGAGTTGGCCGTGTCGCAAATGGTGCCAACAGCGCAGTCATCGCTGTCGCTACAACCGACGCACAGGTGAGTGACGACGTCGCACGTCGTGGGATCGAGGCAGTCGGTGTTGGCGCCGCAGCCGATCACACACCGCAGTGTGGTCGTGCAGTACATGCCTTCGGTGCACCCGGTTGCTTCGGGGACGCACTCGACACAGGTGCCGTCGGCTGCACACGCGGGGCGACCCGGAACCGACGTGCAGTCCGCATCGGACCTGCAGCCACTCGGCTCCGATCCGGCCATCCCAGCGTTGCCTGCGTGCGCGATCGCGCCCCCTGCTCCGGCCGCCGTGGCGCCGGCCGTCACGTGGGCGGCGCCACCGGACGCGTCGGCTCCGCCCACGCCGTTGGTGCCGCCTGAGCCGCCGGACCCGGCTGTCGCCGGCGTGCCCGCGGTTCCGATCGTTCCTGCGCTGCCGGCAGTGGCCGATCCGCCTTCGCTCGTGCCTCCGAGCCCGTCGGAAGCATCCACATCCGCGTCCCCGCCTGATCCTCCATAGCCCTCGACCAAGCTAGTTCCGCCGCTGCCGGCGTCACCTTCGCTCGTCATCGTCAGATTGGGTACTCCACAGGCCGCGGCACATAGGGTGCCGATGGCCAGTAGACCTGCAGCCCGTGCCGAAATGCGTGGAACGAGAGTACGCGGGAGCCAGCTCATCGGAGACCACCTGGGTAGAGGGCCTCGCTGGCGGGTTGCGCGTTCGCGCCAGCGAGGTCAACGGGTTCTGCAGCAGAGGGAACCGTTCGGGGCGCGCAGAGCGGTGATCCCCACCGCACCGATATGCGTACGTCGGGTGGATTCGATCGGGCTTGAGTTCCCCGAGTCATGCCATCATGGCGGGTCGGCCCTGCCGAACGCGCCGCTCGCTCTGTGCGCAGTGCTGCTTACTACTCAAGAATACGCTGAGCGGTTCGTCGCTGCCATCCGGGCAAGTGTGCGTGAGTCGCTTTGTCGTCGTCCTCGTCCTGGCGCAATGCGTCCGCTGCACCGCGGCAGTGAAGGCGACCGCACTGGTACGATCGGGTGGTAGCGGGTGCGAGCAGGTGGTCCGGCGGCGCAGGTGGCGGCGCATCCGCGAAGCTCGACCTGGCGAGCGTCAAGTTGGTATCAATCGTTTTCAGAACGACGTTCTGTGCGAAGTTCTGGCGCGCGGTCGCTGGCGAAGGTGGAAAGATAGGGTCGAAAAGGTACGAGTTCGAAGCTGGTGCGGACGCCGCCGACCCGCATGGGCTGGAGCGAGCCTGCGCCGTAGTGCGTCGCGTCGTGGCAGGTGTTGCCTGGCCCGACTCGGCATCCTTTGCGTTCAAAGCTCTGCCGACACTCGGCGAAGGGGCTGAGTCCGCGCTCAGGGTTGCGGTCCAGTGCCGACGCGATGCGTGGCGCTGCGCGCAGAGCCGCGCCACCTGACCTCGCGTCGCTTGTCAATTGCATGTAGAAACATGTGGAGCCGCGCGGGCACACAGGAGAGCACTCTCCAGCGCAGCATTGGAAGGGACTCGGCTCACCGGCGATTGGGTCGACCGCTGCGAACGGAAGGGCGAGACTCGGAGTCACAGACGATGGCCAACCGAGCAGCCAGCAACGCGGCCCAGCCATTCCACCCGAGATCCCGTCGGGTGCCGACGGATGTGCCGTTGTCAACGCCCCACCCTTGCTCGGAGTTCGGGCCGGCCGGGGTGAAGAAGATGGAGCAAGGT
>CAZSVU010000109.1:0-1906 GCA_964610275.1 uncultured Polyangiaceae bacterium
CTTGGGATGCGACTTCTGCAACTTCTCGAGCATCGCCTTGGCGTCCTGCAAGCGCTCCAGCGCCATCAGGAGCTTCGCCACGCCAACCTTGACACTGACGTCATCCGGATCCGCCTGAGCGCCCGCCTCGAAACGAGCCAAAGCTTCGGTGTAGCGTCCCGCACGGTAAAGCGTCTCTCCGAGACCTCCGAGCGCACCACCCGATTTCGGATTGATCTTCAGGGCTTCACCGTAGGACGTTTCCGCGTGCGAGATACGCGAGCGTTCGAGGTGAATGTCTCCGAGCAACGTGTATAGAGAAACCAGCTCGTCGGGGCTGGCGTTGTTGGACTGTTTCGCCGCTTCGAGCAGCTTGACCGCGGGCTTCTCCGCCTCTCGGGCCTTCCACTCGATCCGCGCCAGCAGGATCCGAGCACCCACGTGGTCCTTGCTCAGCTTGAGCGCTTCCTTGGCCTGTTTCTCCGCCTCGGCGTTCTGTTCTGCCGCCCAGTAGGCGCGGGCCAAGCCAAACGACGTCCGCGCACTCTTTTCTACTGCTGCTGCCCCCTTCCAGGCCGCGACGGCTGCCTTGGGATCCCGGGCGCGCAGCTCGACCTCGGCACCCAGGACTAGCACGTCGATGTCCTTGGGGCTGCGTCGCGCCAGTGTCTGCACCGTCTTGTGTGAGCGTGCCAGCGTGCCACTCACCGCCTCCTGCGCCGCCCGCGCCAGCTCGAGGTAGTCGATGTCGGTGGCTTCAGCGAGCTCGTCCAAGAGGACCTTGGCGCGAGCGCGACTCTGGGGCTCGGGCCCGAAACGGAGCTCGTTCAAGTACGAGACGTAAACCATGTACGCCGTCAGCGATTCCAGGCGCTTGGCCTGACCCCGCTTCTGCTCGATGGTCTGCAGTGCGCGACGAGCGGCTGGATAGGTATCTACGGCCAGTTGCTTTCGGGTCTCCTCGGCAGTCTCCACGACCAGCGCACGATGCTCACTGCCCTTCAAGAATCCCTCGAGAAGGTAGTAGCCGAACGGTCCCACCGACGGGACCAGCGCGAGCGCGCCGCCCCCCACCGCGAGTGCGACCGCCCCCGCCACCAGCAGCTTCGCGGCCCCCTTCTGCTTGCGCTTGGGTGCGTCGACGGGCTTCGCTGCACGCGCACGTCCCGCGTCCGGTGCCAGCGCGGCACCCGAAACTGCCGCCTGCAGCCCGGATGCCTCCGCCGACCTCCCACCGTCGTCCTCCTGGGGGATGGCCCCGAACTCCATGTCGTCGTCGGCCGCTGCACCGCCCGAGTCGGCCCCGCCGAGCCCCAGGTCAGCGGTCCCGTCGGCACCGTCGAGGTTGACCTCACCGTACTCGGTGCCCCCGCCCTCCTGCCGAACCAGCCCGGAATCGGACTCGGCAGAGAACGGATCCGGTCCGAGCCCAAGTGCCCCCTCGCCCCCAAACAAGTCCGCCGAGAAATCGCCGGGCGGCGCCGCGCCACTTCCGGGTGGCTCAACCGTCGCGCCACCACCCATGGGCAGCTCCAGCTCGCCGAATGCGTCCTGGGGTGCGGGGTCCGGCGCACCGATGCCAGCCGCGGTGGCGCCCCCGCCCAGCGCGGCGCCGGCCGCCAGCGCCGCACCCGCCGCCGCCGGAGAGAGATCGGGCGCCGGCATCCCGGGCACGGTCGCATCGAGCGCGGCGGGATGCGGTGGAAAGTCGAGGGCGCCGGGCGGCGCATCCGCTGCCGCGCCGTCATCCAACGAGGACAGATCGAATTCTCCGGACGGGGCAGCAAGGTCGAACGCCCCGCCTGCTGATCGCAACTCGCCCGCGTCACTCGGTGACGGCAAGTCCACTCCCGCACTCGGCGACGGCAGATCCACGCCACCACTCGGCGACGGCAGATCCACGCCACCACTCGGCGACGGCAGATCC
>CAZSVU010000109.1:2006-22556 GCA_964610275.1 uncultured Polyangiaceae bacterium
CACGCCACCACTCGGCGACGGCAGATCCACGCCACCACTCGGCGACGGCAGATCCGTTTCCCCGCCCAGAGACGGCAGATCCACGCCACCGCGGGGCGACGGCAGATCCAACTGACCACTCAGAGACGGCAAATCCAATCCGCCGTCGGGTGAAGGCAGATCCGCGACCCGACCCGGGCCCGACGAACCCCCGGCGGCGGTTGCCGAACCTCGAGCGTGGCCGGCGATCACCGGCAGATCCATCGCTCCGGGGATCTCGGGCAGCCCGATGTCTGCGTCTGCCGTCGACTTGTTCCCAGCGACCACGGGTAGGTCGACAGCATCCTCGGAACCCCGGTCTCGCTTCGCGCCGCGCGTGGCGTCGCCAACGGGACTGGGCAGGTCGAGGTCACCGTCGGTTTCCTCTGTCGCGCTGCCGCGAGCCCTCGGGACCGCCGGGAGTCCGGCGGCAGTCGACTTGTCGGGCACGGACGGAAGGTCGAGATCCAGATCCATCGAGCCCAGACCCGCCTTGGTGGCGCCGCGGCCCGAGGAGGCTGGAAGCGCTGCCCCACCCGCCTCACGCCGGGCGCCAACGCCCGCGCTGCCAAACCGACCGGGCACATCTGGCAGGCCTGGCAGATCCAGATCCAGCTCGAGCGCGGGCTCTCGCTTGAGTGACAGCAGGTCGGCGGCCGCGTCGGCTTTGGCGCCCATTGCACTCTGCCCCGCCCCGCCGCTGGACTCAGCACCCTTCGCGTTCGGCAACGCAGGCAACCCAATGGCAGGAAGATCGAGTTCATCGATTTGTGCGTCCTCCTCGCCGGAAGATGCCTGCGACGACGGAGGCTTTCTCACCGGCGGCGACGGAGGACCACCGCGCCGTGGCGGTGGCGGAGGACCGGGGCGCGGAACACCTGCACCAGTGCGAGCCGGCGGCGCCGCAGCACCACCGGCGGGTCCGGCCACGCCCAACATCGTTGCCTTGTGGACACGCTTCGCCGGTGGGGGTCCCTGGGCAGGAGGATCCGCTACCCCGAGAGCTGCTCCCAGAACGGGGCTCGGTCCAGTGCGCCGCGGATCGGCAGGCGGGTCGACTTGAAACGCAGACCCACACTTGGGACAGCGCATCTTGAGGCCACTCGCCGGGACGCGGCGCTCATCCACTTGGTAGGGGGCATTGCACCCCGGACACTCGACCTTGAACATCCGTCCCTTGTGTTGTTTAGCAGTGGCCGTGGGGTTTGTCCGCAGTTTCTCACTGATGGGCCCGGCGCCAAAACCTATCCTCCCTTTTGCTCTTTCGTGGTAGGCGCTCGTGCAGAATGCAAAGGTGGTCTTGGCTGGCGTTCGGCCTGCTCTTCATCGGAGCCACCGCGGCGATCGTACTCCGGGTTCGCGTGCAGGACATTCCACCGAGCATCGCCTCCGCCGAGCCGCTTGCCAGTGCGGTCGCCAGTAGCGCACCTGCGTCGGCGCCTGCCGGTGGCGACGCGGGATCCAGCCTGGACAGTGGGCCGGCCCATGACCGCTTCAGCACCCTCCCGGACGGTGGGTCGGTCCCCGAGCTCCCATCGGGTGCACCAAACAGCGTGAAGTTCGGCGCTATTCTATTTGCCTACCAGGGAGCGCAGTTCGCCGGTGCGCATGCGCGGAGCAAGAGCGAGGCACTGGAGAAGGCCCGGGCTGCAGTACCTCAGGCACAGAAGGATTTCAGCGAAGCCATCAAGCTGGGCGACCCAGGATCGACCGCCGAGGCTGGCCGGCTGCCAAGAGGCGTGCTCGAACCGTCGGTGGAATACGTCCTTTTCACGATGGATCGTGGGGAGGTGCACGATCAGCCGGTGGACACGCCCCGGGGCTTCTGGGTGGTACGACGCAACGACTAGCCGGAGCGGCGACGTCAGACGAGCACCCGGAGGTGCTGACGCCAGTTGCGCCCGCTCCCGTATCTCGCGATAGTCGCTACTTGTCTAGCAATGTCGAGCACTAGCGGAGCACCGAACGCCAGTACCTCCACCCCTCCCGATCCGACGCTCGTTGCGTCGATGATCGCTCGGCTGAGGGCTGAACATGACGCGACCGATTCCGGCACGACGCGAGCGCTGCTGTTGCATGAGGTCGGCGTTCTCGAGGAGTTGATCGGCGACGAGGCCACGGCCGCGCACGATCTCTTGGGGGCGGTGAATGCCGAACCGGAGTTTCGTGAGCCGCTCGAGCGGCTGATCAGCATCATCGAGCGGCGTCAATCCTACAAGAACCTGGGCAAGCTACTGGAACGGCTGGTCAAGGTCGCCGAGGAATCAGATGAGCGCTGCCGTGCCTTGCAGGAACAGGCCGCCTTCGTCGCGGACCACGAAGCGGACCCCGAAGCGGCCTGTCGACTGCTCGAGGAAGCCGTCGAACAGAAGCCGGACGACGCCGCGGCCTGGCTGGCTCTGGAGATCATGGCGGGGCGGCTGGACGACGTGGAGCTCCGCACCCGTGCGCTGGCTGCGCGGTGCGAGCTGACGCACCACGCGACCTGGCGCGCGTTGATGCTGATGGACCTCGCCGACCTGCAACTAGAGCAGGGAGAGGTCGAAGCGGCGCTCGAGGCGTTGGACAACGCCAGTGGCGCAGAGTGCGAGGCCACCTACCTCGTGCACAGGGCGGTCGAGGCGCTGGGGCTGCGCCAGGAGCGCGACGATCTCACCGCGGCGGCGTTGGAGGCTCAAGCCGAACTCATCCAGACGGCGATGGCCGACGGCGAGCGTGGAGACGCCCTGGGGGTGCCCCGGTATCGGCGCAGCGCAGTGTGCGCTGCGGAAACGTTGCTTCGGGCCGCCCTTGCCCGTCGAAGCAAGGGGGAGCTCGAAGCCGCGACCGAACTGCTCGACCGCGCCCTGGCGCTCCTGCCGGGTGCGCCTGCCCTGCTCCACGCACGGCTGGGAGCCGCGGATGCAATGGGCGATACCGCGGCCGCGGCAGCCCACTCGCGAGCGAAGCTGGACCAGGGGGTGAAGGGTTCGCTGGCTGCGGCTCTGTGGCTGCGCATCTCGGAAAGTGCGGCCGCCGAAGGCGACGGCGCCGGGGCGCTCGAGGCAGTCGGAAAGGCCCTCGAACAGGACGCCAAGAGCATCCCGGCTCGCGCCCTCCAGCTCGATCTGCTGGCGGGCGAGCACGATCCCCAGGCCCTGGCCGCGGCACTCGAGTCGACCGCCGAGCACCTCGAGACCGAAGAGGCGAAGGCCCGCTTCTATCTCAGCAGCGCAGACGTCTTCGCGCGGGTGGGGCGAGATCCGCAAGGAGCCAAGGCCGCACTTTCCCAAGCCGGCATGTACGGCGCGACGCCGAACGTGGTGGCGCGTGTCGCCCGCATGCTCGCCACTGGCTTGGACGACGCCGCTTGGTTCGAGGAAGCGACTCGTCGACTTCTAGCAGCGGGTGCCTCGGACGACGAACAGTGCAGCCTGTGGTTCGAGTTGGGGCGAGCTCGGCTGCTCCGGGGTGACGCGGTCGGTGCCGGCCAGGCTTTCGCCTCGCTGGCCAATGCAACGGGCGGGGCCTGGTTGGGACACGCCCTGCGCGCCTATGCATTGCCCTTCGGCAAGCCTGCTGACGACCCGGCCGCCACCAGCTTGGCTCACGCAGATGCCATGCTCGCGCTGCAGGACCTGGCGCGCGTGGAGACCGACCCACAGACCGCCCGGTCACTGCGAACGGTGGTCGCCCGACGCGCACTGCTGGCTGGAAAGGTCGAGGAAGCCACCAAGGAACTCGGTGAGCTACACGGCGACGATCCAGCAGATCCGGTAGCGGCAAACGCGCTGGCGTGCGTGCTGCGAGTGACCGACCAACCGCAGCGCGCTGCCGAAGTCCTCGGCGCGTGCGCCTTGGCGAGCTCCGATTCGCAGTTGGGGGCCGCCCTGTACCTCGAGGCGGGGATTCTGTACTGGACGGCAGGTGACCGCAGCGCCGCAATCGACTGCTTCAATTCCGCTGCTGGCGCCACCCCGGCGGCAGGTGCTGCGGTGCTCGGCTGGGCGCTGCGAGCGGCCGATCCCGACGATCTGGTGTCCCGACGCCGTGCCGTGGACGCCGCCGCAGAGTCGGCTGAGCCAGGTTTGAGTGAGATCGAGCGGTTCGGGCTCGAAATGGGGCCAGAAGGCGACCGCGCCGAAGCACGGTTTGCTTTGGATTCAATTGACCCCGCTGCGCCGCCCGAAATCGCGCAGGCCGCCACTCTGGCGCGTGCCCTCTGGGCTCCCGATCCAGAAAGCGCGGAGCCGCAATTGCAGGCGCTCGACGAGCTGGCGGTGCTCTCTCCCGAGGCCGCTGCCATGGCGGCTTCGGCGGCATTTCAGGCGCGTCTGCGCGAGGAAGGCGAGGCCAACCTGCTGGAGGAGGTGGCCTCGCAGTGGACCGATGCGGACCCACAGATCGCCGCGGCCATCGAGTGGCTGGCCGCGGCCATTGCAGCCGGCGACCTTCCGCGCGAGAGCGAAGCGCGTGAGTGCTTGGCCCGCCGACTGCCGGAGGAAATGGCCTCGCCCATCGAGTCCACCGCCAGGATCCTCGGGGCGCTCACCAGTGAGGACCCCCAACCCCTGACAGCTGGCGGAGACGCGGCGGCGCAGCTGACCAACCTCGAGCTGGCGCCGCCTGGGTCGGACCCACGGCGTCGGACCGCCGCCCTGATCGGCGCCGACGGTCTCTTCGGCGAAGAAGGTTCCGCCATGCTCCAGGCCATGGCGGGTTGGAACTACCTGGTCAACGAAGACTGGGCCGGTGCCACCAACTGTTTTCGCAGAGTGGTGCAAGCGCATCCGGACGAAATCGTGGGTTGGGAGGGGCTGCGCACGGTGGGCGAAGCCTCGGGCGACCGGGCCCTGGTGGCCGAGGCTTGCGCTGCACTGGGTGATGCCGTTAGCGACGACGTCGTTGGCGCGGAGCTCTGGGAGCAGTCGGCTCTGATTCTGATCGATGAGCTCGACGACCGGAAACGGGGTGAAATCGCGCTCTCACGTGCGGTACAGCGGGACATCAGCCGTTTCGTGGCCTTCGACCGCCTCTTCCGCATCGTGCGCGCTCGCAAGAATCACGAGCGACTGCTCGATCTCATCAGCCGGCGACTGGAGGTCGCGGACGACTCGGAAGAAATCGCCAAGCTGTTCTGGGAGCGCGCGCGCGTCTTGCGCAAGCTGGACAAGCGCGAAGAAGCCTTGGCTGCGCTCGAAAACGTCACGATGCTGGAGCCGGATCACGTGGGTGCGCTCGCTTTGTCCGGCGAGATCTACATCACTTCGGGACAGTTCGCGGAAGCTGCCCAGAACCTCGCCCGACTGGCCACGTTGGACGAGGCCCCACGCCAGCAGCGCTTGATGAGTGGTGTGGCGGCCGTGGACCTGTACGAGAACAAGCTGGGACAGCCGGAGACGGCGCTCGAGGTCCTGTCGCAAGTGTACCGTTCGGAGCTCAGCACCATGCCCGTGCGGGAACGCCTCGCGCGTCTGGCGGCGAAGCTGGGAGCTTGGGACCAGGCAGTGGAGGTCCTGGAAGAGCTGATGGTCGATCGCGAGACCAGCGAGGGGCGCATCGAGGCCGCTCGCCTGGCAATCGCCATCCACCGCGACTCGCGGGACCGGCCGGGTGACAGTGAGGCCGCGGTAGTCCAGCTCCTGCACGAAGCCCCGGACGACGGCGAAGCCTTGGACATCGTGCTCTCCGGAGTGCTTCCCGACAGCACCACCGAACAGCTGCTCGTTGCCGGTCAGGCTTCACTCGTCAGCGGGCTCATGGAGGACCCACTCCAGCCGGAGGGCGTGGACCGGTTGGCACGCATGGCGGCCTTCCTCGGAAACACTCCGCTCAGGCAGGCCGCGCTCGGGGCGCTCGTGTCGCTCGGCCAGGGGACTCCAGAAGTGGATCAAGAGCTGCTCGTCCTGGACGAGCGTGTCGCACACGTGCCGCAGATCGCCATCGACGACAGCTCCCTGCCCGACCTGTGCGATCCGGCGGACAGCGGTCCGATTCCGGTGCTCATGCGAGCGGTGGCGTCCACCATCGCCGATGCCCTCGGCCCCGGGCTGGCAGCGCTGGGTGTCACCAAGAAGGAGCGCGTCGACCCGCGCGCGGGGCTGCCGGTCAGGAACGAAATCGCCGCCTGGGCGGGCGCACTGGGCCTGGGCGATTTCGATCTGTACGTGGGCGGACCGGATCCGAACGGAGTGGTCGCAGTGGCCACGGAGCGACCGGCACTGGTGATCGGTCGGGCGGTGGCCGCACCGCTTTCACCTGCGCATCGACAGGCTGTCGCCCGCGAGCTCTTCGCACTGAAGCGCGGCAGCAGCGTCCTGCGCCATCGCGACCTCACCGACATTGCTGCCCTGGTGGTGGCAACGTGCCGGATCGGTGGTCACGAGCTTCCGTCCCCTCAGTACGCCATGTTGGGTGAGTTCCAACGGGCGCTGCAAAGGGAGATGCCACGCCGAGTCAAGAAGATGCTCCCGGAGCTGGCGCTCCACGTGGTGCAGGAGCAGCAAGATCCGCTGGTGTGGGCGCAGGGCGCCACTGCCAGCCTGGATCGTCTGGCGGCTGTGGCTGCGGGCGACGTGTCCTACGTGCTGGCGAGTGACGCTGCCGGGCGAGGGCACGTGGGTGCATCGGACGAGGCTCGCCGGCGCGCGGCCCGTCTCCTGTCATTCGTCCTGTCCCCAACCTACCTCGCCGTGCGCGAGCAACTCGGCATGGGAGTCCGATGAGCGACCCGAAGCATCCCGACGACAAGAAGGGCAAGCCCCCGGATCCGTTCAGCAACGTCGGCACCGCAGGACGCAGCGCCCGACCGGGCTCGATCGGCGCCGAGCTCGGCGACCTGGATTTCGAGCCCGATGCGCTCTTGGACTCGCTCATGCCGACGGAAGACGACGGTCCCGCTGAAGCCGCGCCACCAGCGGCGCAGCCGGAACCCGCCGAGGCCGAGCTGGAAGAGCTCGAACCCGCCGAGGCCGAGCTGGAAGAGCTCGAGCCCGCCGAGGTCGAGCTGGAAGAGCTCGAACCCGCCGAGGTCGGGCTGGAAGAGCTCGACCCCGCCGAGGCCGGGCTCGAGCCGTTGGACGCCGAAGACGACGACGCGCCAACCGTGTTCCGGCAGGCAGCCTGGACCGCCGAAGAGGAGGCCACCGCGGCTGCGGCGAGCGAAGAACCCGCTGAGACGGACGAGGACGACGACGCGCCGACAGTCTTCCGGCAGGCTCCGTCGGACATCGATGCAGCGCCGTTCCACGAGGCCACGGACGTGGGGCTCGGGCCAATGGGTACGCCGGCGGCGGCGGATGTGAAGCCGGCGCCGCCGGACGCCGTGGCGCCACCGCGTCCGGCACCGTCCAGGCCTCGGGCCAGCGCCGAGCCTTCTCCCGCAGCTCCCCCGGCGGCGGGTCGTCCGGCGTTTCCCGCGTCGGATGGATTCACGGCAGAGCCCCCCGCAGTGAACCCACCGGGACCGCCGCCCCTGGAGCCGTTTCCGCTCGCCGCGAGTGCCGCTGCGCCCGAGGTGGCACCGCGTCCGGCGGCGGCACCGGGCGCCGAGACAGCGACGGCGGCGGGCGAGGTCTCGGCAAGCGCGCCGGTGGACGCGGCGGGGACCGACGATGACCTCCCCACTCGCGTGCTCGACGCCGACAAGCTGATGGAGTTCGCTGCGGTTTTCGGGGGTGAGGACGAAGACGACGAGCTGACACGTCTCTACGGTGGCGACCCCAGCGACGGCCTCGACAGCCTGCCACCGCCAGGCATCGAGCCGGAACTGGAGGAGATGCCCGCCTCCTTCGCTCCCCCGGAGCGCCACAGCCTGGGTTGGGACCATGAGCAGCCCGCAGCGGCCTACCTGGCGGATCGTGAACTGCTCGACGACTGGGCCGCACGCGCGGAGTGGATCGAGAGTGAGGCTCGCGAGAACCAGCAGCCCCAGGCTCGAGCGCGGGCGCTGTTGGTCGCCAGCGAACTCTGGGCCCTGACCGGAGACGTGGAGCGCGCGCGAGCCATCGCCACCGAAGCCGCGTCAGGAGGCGCCAACCTCCCTCTGGCGGGGCGCCAGGCGCGTTGGCTGGCGGCTGCCGAGGACGACTGGAAGGGCGTGGCATCGGCGCTGGAGCTGGAAATGCGCGCCTCGCCCACTCCGGAAACGAGAGCCCACGGCGCGTACCTGAGCGCCGAGGTCCATCGGCTCAAGCTCGATGACGGTGAAGGGGCCAAGCGACGGCTCGACCACGCAGCTCGGGCGATGCCCGACGATCCGCGAGCTCATCTCATGAAGCTCGTTCGTCAGCTGGGTGAAGGGATTGGCGCTCCCAGCTTCCGCTGGCCTCAATCCGACACCATGACGCCGCTCGCAGCGGCCACCGACGAGATCCGGCGCCTGCGAACGGGGGAAGCCCCGCCCACCGAGACCGGCCCCAGTGGCGCGGTGGCCTTCGAAGACGGGCGACGCGCGTTGGAAGCCTGCAACCCCGTGGGCGCTGCCCAGGCCCTCGAGAGCCTGGCTCTCGTGCCCGGTCTCGATCGCGGCGCGCTCTGGCTGGCGGCGAGCCTGTTGGCGTCGACCGCTGACACGCGGCCGCGAGCGATCGAGCTACTCACCTCGCTGCTGGAGCGCGAGCCCAGCTCGGCCGCGGTTCGCGCCTTGGCTTCGCGAGCCGTCGAGCAGGGTGATCCGAAGGCCATACGCGCGGCCCTCCAGAACGAAAGCGCCGAGGCGTTCTCTCCCGGGGACCGCGTAGCTTTGGCGGCCCTCACGGGCGCGGAACCGGACGGCATCACGCCCTGGCTTCAAGTACTGCTGTCGGACGATTCCCTGCGCCCGCTGGCCACCGCGGCGCTCTCCTGCATTCTGGCTCCCGGCGCGCCCCACGCGTCCGGAAGCGGCACGGAGGCCTCGCAGGCCGAAGTGGCGCTGGGACGTGCCCTGGCCAGCGCGACCGAAGACTCCGGGCCGGACTCCGTGCTGCGCTCTGCATTCGAGAAGTACGTGGAGAAGCACGAGGAGTCGGCAACGACTCGAGCGCTCGCCCTGGAGTTGGCCAGCCACGAGCAGGACCCACAGGAGGTCGCCGATCAGCTGGCTCAGTGGCCAGAGCCCGCGAGCGAGCAGGAGAAGGCTGGGCACGACCGCCTCCTGGCTGCCGCCGTGGTCCGTGAGGTCGCCGGCAAGCGAGACGACGCGCGACGGGACTACGAGACAGCCCTCGCGGCCTACCCGAAGAGTGAGGCGGCGACACGCGCGTTGGTCGCATCGGTTGGTCCCGAGGACGCTGCGGAGGCGCTGACCACACTGGCCGAGGCCACCGCCGACGAAGCACAGCGGTCCCTGCTGCTGGTGGAGGCGGCGCTGCGGGTCGGTTCCAGCCAGTCCGAGGTCTTCGACGACCTGCTCACTCGCGCTGCCGAAGCAGCGCCGGGCCTGCCCTTCGCGTACCGGTTCGGCGAACAGCATGCGCGTCAGCGCGGCGACGCCGAGCAACTCCTCACCTGGATCCGCTTGCGCCGTGAGGCCAGCAGCGACGCCCTGGAAAAGGCGCTCGATGGCGTGCGCGAAGCGCTGCTCATCGCCGACACCAACGTCGAGTTGGCGGCATCGCTGATGCAGGAAGCGAGCGAAACGCGGCCCGAAGACATCGCCGTACACGAATTGCATGAACGGCTCAGTCCAGCCGCCAGCACGGACAAAGGCAAGTGGCGCGAGGAGGTGGCCGCGACCGCCGACGACACGGCGAAGGGGCCGTTGCTGCTGGCCGCGTCGCTCGAGTACGCTCGCGCCGGAGACCTCGAGAGCGCTGCTCGCACTGCGCTGGCCGCGGCGGATTTGGGCGACAGCGGGATGGCTGAAGTCATGGCGGAGGAGGCAGCAGCCGCTGGAGCCGGTGCTGCCAAGCTGTCCGAGAGGCTATTTGAGCAAGCCCGCGCCGAGAGCGACCCGCTGGTGCAGCGAGAGCTGTATGATCGCCTGAGTCGACTGGACCTGGCGCGCGGGGAAACGTCGAGCGCGATTCTGTGGCAGAACGCCATTCTGGAGCGTCAGCCGGAGTACTTGCCGGCCCTGCGACGCCTCGAGCACCAGTACATCAGCGCTGGCCGTCACGATGAAATGGGAAGTGTGGCGGCGTCCCTCTCCGGGCTGCTCGATCCGAGCGAGGTGCTGGCACATGCCGTGCTGGCGACCCGCTTCCGCGCTCGCGCCGGCGAGTGGGAGTCGGCTCGACCGCTGGTGCAACTCGCGGCCAAGCAAGGCGTGCCGTCACTGTGGGCTCTGCGCCAACTCAGCGCTCATGCACGGGTGGCCGGTGACGACGCGGAACTGCTTCTGGCGGATCAGCAACTCTGTGACCGTTCGACCCAGGCCATGGATGCCGCCACTCTGGCACTGAGAGCTGGCGAAGCGGCCACTCGACTGGGCCGCCTCGACGAAGCACGCGCGCTACTGGATCGCTCCGTCGAGTTGATGCCGGACCATCTGGTCGCGCTCACCACTCGCGCCGAAGTGCTGGAGCAGACCGGTGACGTCGCCGGAGCCGCGGAAGCCCGCGAGGCTGCGGCGGCCACCAGCGCCGTGGACACGCATCGACTGGCGGCATGGCATCAAGCCGCCATCCTCTGGCTCGACCGCGCGCACGACCCGGAACGCGGCACGGTTGCGCTGGAGCACGCAGCGGAAATCGAAGGCGCCAGTGACGACGTGTACGAGCGGCTGCAAGTGCTGTACGTGGCCGCCGGCGAACGCCAGAAGCTCGCCGCGCTCCTGCAGCAACGCCTGGAACGGACCACCGATCCAGAGGCGCGCATCGCTTTGGAGGTCACCCGGGGCCGCGCTTTGGCGGAGATCGGGGATCGCGGTGCCGCCAAGGAAGCCCTGGCCGCCGCGCTCGATGCCAACCCGGATCACGCCGATGCGCTGGACGCATTCGCTCAGGTCTGCGTGGCCGAGGGCGACTGGGAAGACGCCGAGCAAGCCTGGATTCGCCTGGCTCGTCACGCGGCCGACGCGGACCGGCAGCTCAAGATCTATATGAAGTTGGGGGCCCTGTACGAAAGGGACCTGCCCAATCCGGCGCGAGCCGAGCTGTCGTACCTCGAAGTGCTCAAGCGCAAGGCCGGCGACCTCGATGCGACGCGCCGTCTCGTCCACGTCTACGGGCAACTGGACAAGCCCGACAAAGCCATCGAGCTTCAGACCAAGCTCGTCAAGGAGGCGGAGTCGCCCGAGGACAAGCGCGCCCGGACGATCGAGCTGGCCGAAGCCTACGAGCACATCGCAGGCGACAAGCGACAGGCGCAAACCACCCTGGAGAAGGCGCGCAAAGCGTGGAGCAACGACGGCGACGTCCTGCGGGCGCTGGCTCACTTCTACGAGCGGCACGGCGACACGGCGGCCCAGCACCTGCTACTCGATCGCGCGGCCGGCGATGCACGACGCGCCCTGAACACCGGGCGCTTCGATCCGTCCTTCTTCGACGTCCTGGGTGCCGTCGGGGAGATCCGCGGCAATCAAGACGCCGCCGCGGTGGCGCGGGCCACGTTGGCTGCCATCGAAGGGCGAGAATCCGAGGCCGCCGTTGCCGGCGCTGGTGCGCGCGCGGGTAGCCGGGAGCTCGACGACCTGCTCGCTCCCGATCTGATGACACTACCGTTGCGGGCGCTGCTGCAGCGAACCGGCGGGGCTCTGGACGCTGCCCATGCGGTCGACCTCAGAGCGCTGCGCGCCAGCCCCTTGCCCGAAGAGCTGACGGACTACGTCGGCTCGGTACAGCAGATCGCCGCCGGGTTCGGTTTACCGAACCTCGAAGTCTACTTCTCTCCGTCGGTCGGCTACGGCTGCCTCCCGGCAGGTCTCAATCCTTCCCGCTTGGTGCTGGGCGCCGGTCTATTGGAGAGTGAGGACGACGACGCCCGTTGGTTCCTGGTGCTCAGAAGCTTGAAGGTACTGCAGACGGGTGGCGCGGCCATGGCCCGCACGGCACCCATCGATCTGTGGCCTCTGACGGCCGCGTACCTGAGCCTCCTGGCCCCGAGCTGGAGCGCGCCCAACGTGGATGCCAAGAAACTGGCGGACGCACGCAAGCGCCTCGCGCCGGTCATGCCGCAAAACCTCGGCTCGGACATCCCCGTCTTGGCGATGGAGGTCGCAGGGGCGCTCGGAAACCGGGCCAGTCAGTTGGGCACCGCCGTCAACCAATGGGGCAACCACGCCGCGCTACTCGCCCTAGGAGATCCTGCAGCGGCGCTGCGGGCGATCGGGCTCGCCGCCGGACAGGCGTCCGGGCCACCACCCGACGGTGCCGAACGCAAGAAGTGGATCATGCGGAACCCAGAGGCGCGGGACCTGGCCATCTTCAGCGTGAGCGAGCAGTACGCACAAGCTCGGGCTCAGCTCGGCATCGCCGGCTAGCCCGAGCTAGGGCGTGCGCCAGCTCGCGCCTGCGTTGTCGGAGACCAACACCGGGTAGGGTTGGGTCGGCTGGGCCGCACCCGCGTACAACAACAGCCGGGAGCCTATCGAGAGCAGCCGACCCGGCGTGGGGACGCCGCGCTGGAGCGCGGGATGTTCGGCTCGATCAAAGGCGACCGCGTAGGGCGTCCAGGTGACGCCGTCGTCGCGGGTCGACGTGACCCGTACCACCCCGCGCATGGGAACCGCCAACACGGTGGTGCCGCCCACCCGGGCGAGATCGAGCGGGTAGCGAGGCGAGGCATTCACCCCGGCAAACGCGGGCACGGGCAGACTCCGGCAGCGCTTGCGAAATGGACACAGCTTGAAGGTCACGTCCTTCGAGTCATCACGGCGTAGGGCCGCCACCAGGGCGCGCTCGTCGCAGCCGGCCGCAAACACGGTGAGCTCGGCGGCCGCGAGCTCGACGGTGTATGAAGACGCGTCGGGGCCGAGTGAGGTGACGGTGGAGTGACGATCGTCGTCACTCAGGCCAAATGTGTACGCGCGGTCCTGCCCGGCAGGACAACGCTCGGCAAATGCCTCCACGAGCGGCCGCTGGCCAGGCGCAGGACGCCAGGTGAGCCCGCGATCGGCCGATTGTAGGATGCTCAGGTTGGCCGTACTGCCCACGGCCAGCACGTGCACCTTGCCCACTCGACGCACGGCGCGATAGCGAGCGCGCCACGTAGGCAATCCCCTGCCCAACGCCGGGACCGCTGGTTCGATGGTGTGCACGGCCTCGTTTGCCGAACGGGACGGCCGAACCAAGCGAGTGTAGCCACCGCGGACGAAGGGCCAGGCCTGCTCGGTGAGCTCTGCCAGGCGACGAGTCGTCACGCTCAGGTCGCGAACGCTCAGACCGGTGCCAGCTGCACCTGCGGCAGGGTCCGCAGCAGCCCCCCCGCCGTACTCCACGAAGCTCCACGCTGCGGCGAGGTGGGCATGCTCGACACGCACCGAGTCGGTGAGCTGCCGCGCCTGATCCGCACACTCGTAGAACGGACGTTCGTCAGCCGCGGCAGCCACCAACCGTCGGCGTACCAGTCGCCGAAACTGCTCGGGGTTGTCGCGCAGCAGACTCGGGCCGGTCGGGCCCACCATGCAGAGACCATAGTCGGCCAGTGCCCGCGCAGAGAGCTGCAGCTGCCAAGCGGCCCGGGCACGCGGGACCCCCCAGGCCACCGCCGTGACGACGAGCGCCACCAAGAGCAGCGTGCGAATCCTGACCAGCGGGCGCGCAACCTCACCGGCGCTGGCTTGGGCCTGGGCGAGGGGCATCTCAAGCGAACCTACCGACCCGGTGGGGGACGGGCCAAGTTCGGGTGCCTGAAGACACTAGTGCGGGACGGCGCGAGCCGACGAGTCAGGATCGAGCGATCCTGTGCGCCTACTGCCCCTCGATCCGCTGGCGCTTGCGACGGCGCCGCGCGGCCTCACTCATCTTCTTTCGGCGCTTGACCGAAGGCTTCATGTGATGCCGGCGGCGCTTGAGCTCGCGGAGGATCCCTTCCGCAGCCATCTTGCGCTTGAGGTGCTTGATGGCGCGCTCGATCCCCTTCTCGCCAACGGCGACTTCTAAGGGCTTACACTGGACTGCTTCACTCGGATTCGGCAAGGGGTCGGGGATATGACAAAAACCGGGACGGGGTGCAAGCACCTTGAGCGCAGGGCGGTGGGCTCGGACGCTCCAGGCGAGCACCGCTGGCGGGCTTGCCCCCCTGATCCTAGCGGCTTCACGGCCCAAAGTGAGCCGGGCGCCGGAGTCTGGTCGCCGGGACTGGCCGCTCGACCAGGCGAGCCGCCTGCTCTTTCGCACCCAGGCACCCCCTGGCGGCCCTCCCCGGGTTCGTGCACGATTCCCGCCGAGAGACGGCGGATATCGTGACGGGTTCAAGCTTGCCCAAAGGCCCAGAACGGATTGCCTTCGTCACCACCTCGTATCCCTCCCGTGCGGGGGACCCGGCGGGGCACTTCGTCGAGGCTGAAGCCAGACGCGAGGCGCAGCAGGGCCATCGCGTCACGGTGCTGGCCCCGGGCAGGGGCACCCCACCCGCGCCAGGTGCCAACCCGAGAGTCATCTGGATCCGTGACGGCGGTGCGTTCGGCTGGCCAGGAGCGGTGGCGCGGCTGCGTCACCGTCCGGATCGCGTGTGGGGGATGGTGCGTTTCGTTCGAAACGCGCGCGCTGCTCTCGACTCACTGGGGGAGCTCGATCGAGTCGTGGCCCACTTCATCGTGCCCAGCGCGTGGCCAATCAGCAGCCGCTCGTGTCGGAGGCTCGAGGTCGTGGCGCACGGGAGTGACGTCCGCCTGCTGGCCCGCCTGCCCAGGCGCGCACGCATGCGAGTCTTGGGCGAGCTGCTTGCCGCTGGAGCCCGGTTCCGCGTGGTATCGAATGAGTTGCTCGACCAGTTGTGCTCCGACAGTCCCGCCGAGCTCAGAAGCCGATGCTCGGTGCGGCCGTGCGCGATGGATCTGGGAACGGTACCCGACCGCGAAGAGGCCCGCGCGCAGCTGGGAGTCTCCCCGGACGAGCGGCTGGTCGTCGTGGTCGGCAGGTTGGTGCGGGGCAAGCGCGTCGGGGTGGCATTGTCGGCGGCAACCCTGATGCCCGCCACCCGGGTCGTCGTGATCGGCACCGGACCCGAACGGCGCGAGCTCGGTGGACGCCACCCCTCGGTGGAGTTCTGCGGTCAGCTACCGCGGCCGGTGGCCCTGCGCTGGATGGCGGCGGCGGACGCGCTCATCACCGCCTCGCGGGACGAAGGGGCTCCCACCGTGGTGCGCGAAGCCCGCGCCGTCGGCACGCCGGTGGTCGCAGCACCCAGCGGAGACCTCGCCCAGTGGGCGGCCACGGACCCCGGGATATCCGTCATCCGAGCTTCGCTCGGGATTTCTACTGACCGGCCTTTCCCTTGGTGTCAGCCCGGGCTCGGGCTTAGGATGCTACCCTGGCTATGCAAGGGCACTACGAATCACCGATCGCTCCGGCGCAAGCACGGATGACACCGGGGCCCGCCGCCACACCGATGGTCCGAGTGCTGGAGTCGGTGCGGTTCGTCTTCGACGACCGCGAATGGAAGACGAACTGCCTCATCGGGGTGGTGTTCATGTTCATCCCGATCGTGGGTCCCATCGCGCTGGCGGGCTGGCTCTGCGAGATCCACCAGCGACTGGTGCGCGGCCACCCGCAACCCGTACCCAAGCTCGACTTCTCCGATCTGGGGCACTTCCTGGGTCGTGGCGTGGCTCCATTTCTGGTTCAGCTGGTGCTGAGCGTGCCCATCTCCATGATGATGGTGGGCGGCTACTTCGTGACCGCTTTCGGGAGCCTGGCACTCATCGCAGCCACCGGCGAGCCTCTCCTGGCTCTGGTCGTCGTGCTGCTGGTGGTCGGCTGCGTGGGGGTGCTGTCGCTCTTTCTGGGCGTGGTGATGAACGCGGCGTTCACGCGCGCCGAGCTGACCGAGAGCTTTGGCGACGCCTTGGCGCTGGGGCCACTGTTCCAGTACACACGGACGACTTGGCTTCAGGTCCTCATCAAGAACATCCTGTTCGGCTTCGTCGGCATGGGCATCATGTTCGTGGGCATGGCTCTGCTCTGCGTCGGGATCTATCCGGCCGCGATCGTGCTCCAGATCGCCGCCATGCATCTGCGTTGGCAAATTTACCGCTACCATGTCGAGCGTGGTGGCGATCCGATCGCCGTCAAGGAACCGCAGGTGCTCCCCTCCGAAGCCTCGCGTCCCCATCATGGCTACGGCGCCAGCGGCAGCGCCGGCGGGCATTTCTAAGTCGCGCCCGAGCGCCAGCTCGGGCGCCGCTCTTCAGCGCAGTGGACTGGCTGCATCCCCACAAACTCCCACGCGACGTCGCTCCGCGCCCCCGCGCGGGATCCCGATTGGTTTCTGCCTCACGCTGCGCGTGGCGTCCGCTGTTCCTGTTGGCGGCGTGCCTGCACCTCGCCTGTGCGCGCTCCCCCACCAGCGCGACGACGAGCTCTCCCAGCGCCGCCGCGAGCGCTCCCGCACCCGCCACGTCTTCCGGTTCCGCGGCTCGACCCACACCCAGCGCGAGCAGTTCGAGCAGCAGCGTGCCAGCCTCCGAGACGCTGCCCACCCTCACCCCCGGCGGTGCCCACGCCGTTCGGGGCAAGCACGGGGTCGTCACGTCGGTCGAGCCGCACGCGACGCGCGCTGGCGTGCGCATTCTCGAGGAGGGTGGCAACGCCGTCGATGCTGCAGTCGCAGTCGCCTACGCCCTCGCCGTCACTCATCCGAGTGCCGGTAACCTCGGCGGCGGCGGGTTCATGTTGGTGCGCATGGCCGGTACTCCAACGGTCGCCATTGATTTCAGAGAGACGGCACCTGCGGCACTGACCCAGAAGAAGTTCGACGCCATGATCCGCGCCGGCGCGATCGGCCCGGCAGCGGTGGGCGTACCGGGAAGCGTGGCAGGGCTCAACCTCGCCCATGCGCGCTTCGGCCACCTCCCCCTGGAGCAGGTGCTGGCCCCTGCCATCGAGCTCGCTCGCGACGGACACCGGGTCGGGACCAGAGAAGCACTGACCCTCGTGTGGAACTGGAGAGACCTCAGTCGGGATCGGGCAGCCAAAGCCGTCTTCGGGCCAGCGGGGCGGCCGCGCAAACCCGGCACCAAGCTGCAGCGCCCTGACCTGGCCGTTACGCTGCAGCGCATCGCCCGGCAGGGCAACGCGGGCTTCTACGAGGGTCCAACGGCGCGAGCCCTCGTCGACGCTCTGCGCCCGGGAGGTTGGATGACCCTGCACGACCTCAGCCAGTACCGGGCCGTCGTCCGTCAGCCGCTCAGATTCCGCTACCGGGGCCTAGACGTGGAAGTCATGCCTCCCCCCTCAGCAGGCGGGGTCGCGGTGGCCCAAACCCTACTGATGCTGGAGCAGCTCGGAGCCCACGAGTTGGACGCCGTCTCTGCGCCCGCACTGCACCTGTTCATCGAGGCTTCCCGTCGCGCACACGCTGAGCGCCGCCTGGGCGTCACCGATCCGGACCGACTCCCCCCCGCGGAGCTGGCTCGCAGGCGGGCACGCTGGGTCGACCCGCTGGCCCTGCTGTCACAGGAACCTCGCGTGGACCCGGAGCACGCCACGCCGTCCGCGGCGGTCCACGGTCACTACGGGAGCACTACGCCGGAAAGCGAGAACACGACTCACTTCGCCGTGGTGGATCGCGACCAGAACCTGGTCAGCTGTACCACCACCCTGTCCGCCGGATTTGGCGCCAAGATCGTGGCGCCCGGCACCGGCGTCGTGCTCAACAACTCGGTGGCCGCGTTTGCTGCCGCCGGCGCAAATCTGCCTGAGCCAAAGCGCCGCCCCTCTAGCTCCATGGCTCCCACGCTGGTTCTCGCACACCATCATCCCGTGCTCGTCTTGGGGTCTCCAGGCGGAGACACCATACCCAGCACCATCGTCCAAGTGCTCCGAAACGTCGTTGACCGCGGAATGACCATCGATGCTGCCGTCGACGCGCCCCGCATCCATCACGGCTTCGTCCCGGACGAGGTCCGCTACGAGAAGCAGCGCCCGATCCCGAAGTCGGTCCTCGCGGCTCTCCAGAAGATGGGGCACCGGATCTCTCGAAAGCGCATCCCCATCGGCGACGCCAACAGCATCGTGATGTCCAACGGGGTGGCGTGGGCGTACGCAGACGCGCGCGAAGGCGGGATTGCGCTCGCAGCGAAGCCCACCGCACCCTGAGGTCGCTTGCCTTCGCGCCCCCTACTCTGACAACACCCAGCCGTTGCGGAGCAGGTTGCCGCGACCGGTTGGCCAGAGGAGGCAGTTGTCGGATGCACCCGGAACCGTGTACACGAGCGCACTCTCCACGCCATCCTCAGCGTCCTTCAGCGACACCACGATGTCCAACTGACCGTCACCGTCCAGGTCGCCGAGCGTCGGCACCGCCATGGCACCGCGGCGGGGCAGAGGGATCTCGTGCAGCGGGTTGCCTCCGGCGTCGAGTATGAAGAGCGCACCATCGTCGTCATCCACCGAATAGGTGTTGAACACGATCTCCGGAATGCCGTCTCCGGACAGGTCTCCGACCACCACACCGCCCGTGAGCACGGTGTCCTGCGTGGTGTACGTCCATTGCCAGATCTGCGTTCCAGTCGCGTCCACCGCGTGAATCCGACCATCGAAGCCGGCGAAGACCACCTCCAGGCCCGCCCGATCGGCGTTGATGTCTGCGACCGTGGCCTGGTTGGTCACCCCAACGATGTTGTTCCCCAGGTCCCCGAGCCCAATCAGGTAGTCGGGCGCGTGAAACGGCTGCTCAAATCCCGCCCGGCGTGCCCCGTCCGGGCCGACCACCCACAGGGCCACTCCCTGCTCGCGGTCGGACTGCGCCGCGTTCTGCACGCTGGCCAGCAGGATGACCTCGTACGTCCCATCCTGGTCGAGATCGGCAATGGCCGGAGGCGTATTGGTGAAGTGGGCCTGCAAGGCGGTATCTTCGTCGTCCGCCCATCCCTGCTGAGCCAGCTCGAGGTCGTGCAGGTACCTGAGGCCCGGGCTCTTGGCCGAAGGAAACTCCGCCGCGGTATCAAAGGCTTCGCCCGTACCATGGTGGATGCTGACGTACGCGTTGTCCTGGGGAACGACGATGTCCTCGTTGCCGTCGCCGTCCAGATCTCCGACCGCGACGTTCTGGTCGTAGGCTCCAGCGATGTAGCAGCGGTCATCGACTTCGCAGCCACTGCTCCCGGTCTCCAGGGGAGGGAATCCGGTGACCGTCGCGCCGGAGGCGTCGATGGCGCTCACGACATCCTCCTGCCCGCCGCTTCGAGTCGACGCCACTACGATCTCGGGCCGGCCATCCCCGTTGATGTCGCCGGCGCCCAGACTGCGCAGTTCGTCTTCCCAGTCCACCGGGAAGCCGGGCATCACGTTCCCGGCTGCGTCCAGCATGTAGACTCTTTCACGCGATGCGACGACCGTCTCCAGCGCGGCGTCGTCGCGAAAATCCGCGACCACCGCGCTGGCCCAGATCCGTCCTGGCAGGTCTTCGAGCATCCATTTGATGGAACCATCCGCGTTGAAGGCATACAGCCGCTCACCCCGGGGCAGCACGACTTCGTTCACCCCATCCCCTTCGAGATCCGCGATGGCGGGGGAGCCGAGCCACCCCTCATCCCACCGATCGAATAGGGTCAGCAGGAGCTCCGGGGCCGCAACGCTCGCGCTTCCTTCTGCTGCCGCTTCACAAGACGGCGTCTCGGGCGGGGTCGTCCCGCCACCCTCGGCTGGGACGAAATCGGGTTCCCCGTCGTCGTCATCGTCGTCGCTGCAAGCGATGGTTCCGCCGCAGACTCCGAGCACGATCACCAATTGAACAATGGGCCAACGCCAATGCAGATCCATCGTTTCCTCCTCTAGTCGGGCTGCTGACGCCTATCTACCCGCTGGGATAGGATGCCTCGTGCGTCAACGGATTGCCAGGCTGCATAGCGCACGGGAAGATGCGACAATAACTACCCCCAATGTGGAGAGGAGAAATCCGATGCGTCAATTCGTGGTTGCCTGCTCGGTGTTCGTGATGGCCGCTTGTGGCGGCAGTGGAGTCGCTGGCGGAACTGGTGGCACCACGGGCGCAGGAACGGGAGGTGGCAGCAGCGGCGGGAATTGCCCCGATCTCTCGGGCACGTGGACGATCACGACTCACTGCGAAAGCGAGTTCATCAACGTGTCGTCCGAGGTCACCCAGACGGGGTGCAGCTTCACCGACAGCGCCGCCGGGTTCACCTGTACGGGCACCGTCAGCGCCGACGGGTCCGTTTCCCAGACGTGTGATGCCGAGGGAGGCGTCCAGTGTGCGGGACAGGTCAGTGGCAGCACGCTGACGCTGCTGTGTTCCGGCGATTGCGTTGTCGTGCTCGAGAAGCAGTAGCCCGGAAGCGCAGCTTCCGGGCTTCCTCAGCCATCGCCATAGACCGCTGCTGCTCCACCCCACGAAGCGCCCCAGCGGGATTCAGAGGGTGACTCGCTGCAACGCGTCTGAGCGGGTCGCCCGTTGAATCCCATCGTGCCGCGTACTGGGTTGCCGCAGCAAAGGTCGCGGCAACGTCTA
>CAZSVU010000110.1:0-22499 GCA_964610275.1 uncultured Polyangiaceae bacterium
GCTGCACCTCCAACCCGTCCGACTTCCATGCCCACATGGCCAGTCCGCAGATTGCGCTTCTGTACAACCACCCGGTGGTGCGGAGTCGAGTGCGGCTGCACATCACCGACGGGTTCAAGCTCATGTATGACGGGGGGCCGCTCGACCGGAACAAGAAGGCCCAGATCCTTCACGGTTCCGTCTACGTCGCGACGGACCCCGTGGCGCTCGACGCCGTGGGTGCCAAGCTGGTCGAGGACCATCGCGCGTCGCACGGCATGCCGAACTTCGCCAAGAGCATGCGCGAGCCTCGCTACATCAAGACCGCCGGCGAATTGGGCCTAGGGGTCTTCGATCTGAACCAGATCCGCATGCAGTCGCTCGAGATCTGAGTCCCGGGTCTCCGAGGGGAGAGGCTGGTCCCACGGGCAAGCACGTGTCAGGGTGAACGGGTGCCGTTTCGAACGGCTTTTCCATCGTTTCCGGGCCAGGCTCGTCCAACGCACGTGGCCGTTCCCCCTGCCGTGTTCCTCGTAGCGGCCACTGCGGTCGTCGCTTGCAGCGCTTGCAGTTCCAACGGAATGCGCCAACCGCCTGGCCGGCCACCAACTCCGACCAGTGTGAGCCGAGCCCAGCCGGGAGGGGACGCCCACGATCCTCATCTAGCGGCGCTCAACCGGCAGCTCGAGCTCGGCTGGGCGCGACGGCGCGACAAAGGACGCCAGGTCGAAGTGCCACTGCCCGACGCGCGTCACTGGAAACGCGTTCGATATCGCGGCATCGAGCATTTCACGGGGTTCCGCTACGGCAACCGGCACCACGTCATCGCCATCGTGTTCGTCGTGGACATGCCGCCGGAAACTCGCGTCGACAGTCAGCACTGCATGCGTCGCTTCGAGACCCTGGCGCGACCTCACCTTCGGCAGTGGGAGGTTCGGCTCGACCCCATCGGCTCTACCGGGACGACGTGGCACCGGGACGGGAGCAAGCTCGTGGTGCGGTTCGTCGACGGTGAGGTCAAGACGTTGGTATCGCTCCGCCAGTTCGCGGCGGCATGGGTGGCGTATCCCGCGTACCCCGATGCCTGCCTGATCTACGGAGTCGGAGTCCAGGCGCGCGGTCACCTCGAGGAAGCGAGGCAGGTTCGCGACCGCTTCATCCGGGAAGGCTTTGCCGAATTGGTGGTGCGCACGGAGACTCGACCGGTCCCCCACTGAATCGAGCGCCGCGGGAAGGCTAGAAGGAAACCGCGACCAGCGACACGGCGTACACGGATAGCGCGGCGACCCAGACGATCACCCGCTTGCGCATGCCCACTCGGAATCCCCAGTACGGCGCCAATGGCGGCACCACCAGTGCGGCGGCTCCGCGCCAATGCGGGCGGCGGCGCACCAGGCCCCCTACCAAGGCCAGATGAGCAGTGACCAAGGCTGCAAAGGATCCCACCAGGAGTGTGACGATGGCCGTATCCATGCAGGTGCCTTCCGCATGATAGGCGCGCCCGGGAGCATCGCGCAGCCCTGCGCGGGTGTTGCCGTGCCTGGGGCCGGACGCACGCAGGGCCGGCCGTCGGACCTGTCGGTGAAGAGAAGAGCGATGGCGGAGCGCGCCTGGCCCAGGATTGGAGCTGTCGGCGTGCATTTCTCCGGCCTCTGCTACACTGCCCGTCCGTGCGCGCTCCGACGTTGATTGCACTTGCCGCCGTTGTCGGTCTTCTGGCTCCGCTCCCGTTCGGGCTCGGTAGCGCTTTGGCGGACGGACTGACCCGGCGCAAGGACGTGCTGCCGGTCGAGCAGATCAAGCCGGGCATGAAGGGCTACGGCCTCACGGTTTTCGAGGGCACGAAGCCGGAGAAGTTCGACGTCGAGGTCATTGGCGTCCTGGAGAACTTCCGTCCCCGCCAGGAGCTGATCCTGATCAAGGCCAAGCACCCACGTCTGGACGTGGCCAAGGTGGTGGCCGGGATGAGTGGAAGTCCCATCTTCGTCGGCGGCAAGATGGTGGGCGCGTACGCCTACGGCTGGACGTTCGGTAAGGAGCCGGTGGCTGGAGTCACTCCCATCCGGAGCATGCTCGATGATCTGGCGCGTCCGCTGCCCAAGCAGATCGACGGCTGGCCACTGCGACCGCTGCCCAAGCAGCGCGGGCACCGCGCCCGTCGGTCATCGAATTCAGCCAACCGGTTCGCCGGATCTCCGGCGGGCTACGACGTCCGTGCCCACGCCGCCCAGATTGCGCGGGCCCACGAACAGCTGGTGCCGGACACGAACAGTCCCGTGCGTCCGGTCGCGACCCCGCTGTTGCTGGGGGGCATGACCCCTGGCGCCGTGGCCGTAGCGCATCAGCTGTTCGCGCCGCTGGGGCTCGAGCCGTTGCAGGCCGGGGGAGGAGGCGGCATCGAAGCGAGTGCCCCCACGCGCTACGTCGATGGCGGCGCTGTCGGTGTGGAGCTCATCCGTGGTGACATGAGCGCCACGGGGCTGGGTACCGTCACTCGCGTGGAGGGCGACAAGCTGGTCGCGTTCGGTCATCCGATGATGCAGGCGGGCGTCACCGCCCTGCCGACGGCAGTGGGCCGCGTGCTCTGGTTCTTGGCGAGCCAGATGCGCTCTTTCAAGATCGGGCGAACCGTTCGTCCGGTGGGCGCCATGGTCAACGACCGCATGGCTTCCATCGTGGTGTCGCACTCGGCACAGGCGCCGGTCATTCCGGTCAGCATGAAGATCCGGGGGGTACCGGGCGCACCGTTCACCCAGTGGGACTTCGAGGTGGCCCACGAGAAGTTCCTGTCGCCGTCGTTCTTGGCGGTCGCTCTGGGCAGCGCCCTGCAAGCAACGGCTGCCGAGCGGCAGGACGTGAGCTGGAATGCGAAGAGCCGGCTGAAGATCAAGGGCTACCCGGCGATAGAGCTGGAGGACTTCGGGGTGTCCGTCGGCGGGACACCTGCACCGGAGCAGTTCATCCGGTCCAACCTGGTTCGGGCGGTCGGGACGCTGCTGAACAATCCCTGGCAGCCCGTGCTCGTCGAGCAAGTGGAGATGGAGATCGAGCTCAGGTTTGCTCGTGAGATCTTGCGCTTGCGCGGTGCCGAGCTCTTGGAGTCGGAAATCGAGGCCGGGCAGCCCGCTCGGATTCGACTGACTCTGCTGCCATACTCCGGCGAACCCATCACTCGGGTGATCTCGGTGCCGATTCCTGCCCACCACGCGGGGGAGACCCTGAACCTCTCCATCGAGCCCGGGTACAAGGTCGACAAGGAGAAAGCAGCGCCGGAGAGGTTCTCCAGCTTGGTGCGAAACTTGGAGGACCCCATCTACCCACCCAAGTCGATCGTTGTCACCTACGACACCGGCGACGCGGCCGTGGCCTTCCAGGGACACGTCGTGCGTAATCTGCCGCCGGGGGCATTTGACTCGATTCGCCCGACCACCAGCAGTGTGGCGCCGGTTCCGTTTCAGTCACAGGTGCGCCACGTCGTGAAACTGGAGGATTTCATGATCGGCGAGGACCGGGTCAGCGTGACGGTCAAGCCCGTGCTGCGTTGACCCAGCGTGCCGATTTCGCGGTTCCCAACCCCGTACTCAACCTAGCCATCAGGATGTTTCCAGTGACGAAGAGAAGGCCACTCCACCGCTTCCCGATTCTCCTGACCGGGTTGGTCGTATGGTTGGCGTCCACTGACTCCAGCGCGGTCGGAACGCGTCGCTTCGAGCTCTACCAGGGCAAGGACTTCGAAGGTGGCGACTTGAAGGGCGTTGCCGTTGACTCGACGGGCAAAGTCCGCGCTGGGTTCAATCTCGGTTCCCTGCCGATATCCGACGGCACTGCAGTTTGGAGTGTCCTACTGCTGGGAGATGGGTCTCTGCTGGTCGGAACGGGGAACGAGGGCAAGCTGCTGAAGGTGAAAGGCGGCAAGGTCAGCGTGGCGGCGGAGACCAAGGCCCTGGTGGTCACCTCGCTCACCGAGGCCTGGGGTGGCAGTGTCATCTTGGGCACGCTTCCCGAAGGCAAGGTGATGAAGTGGGAGCGGGACAAGCTCACGGATCTGGTGTCGCTCAAGGACACCGAGCACGTCTGGAAGGTCGCCTACGATCCGAAGACCCAATCCGTATTTGCTGCCACCGGACCGGAAGGAAAGCTCTGGCGGATTGGGCGGAATGGCAAGGCGCAGCTGTACTTCGACGCGGAAGAGAAGCACTTGATGAGTGTGGCTGTGGCGCCCGACGGTACCGTCTACGCGGGCGCCAGCGACAAGGCGAAGCTCTACCGCATCACCGGTCCCGGTCGGGCCGAGGTGCTGTACGACTTTGGCCGCACTGAAGTGCGCGATATCGCCGTGGGTCCGAAGGGCGAAGTCTACGCCATCGCGAATGAGATCACGTCTCGGGGTGGCGTGCCCTCTCGAGCGCCGAGCGGGAGCACGACCCAGGCGACGCCGACGCGGGCATCGACCAAGACCAAGGGCAAGGGCACGCTGTACTACTTCGCGCCGGACGGCTCCCCGGAGCAACTGTTGGACGACAAGACGGAGCACTACGTCAGTGTCGCGATTGGCGATGGCGGCAAGCCGTACGTCGGAACCGGGGTGGAAGGTCGGATCTACTCCATCGACGATACGCACAACTCCGTCCTGGTGGCCGACACTCAGGAGCGCCAGATTGGAGCTCTGCTCTTGGCTGGCAAGCAGCATTTCGTGGCGTCCAGTGACCCCGCGGTGCTCCACCCGGTGCGCGGTGTGGGGGGTGTCGATGCCGTCTGGACCAGCAAGGTACTCGACGCCGGACTGAGAGCCCGGTTCGGGCGAATGAGTTGGGTCTCGCAGGGCACGGTCGAGCTTTCCACTCGGACTGGCAACACCAAGGAACCCGACGATACCTGGAGCGACTGGAGCAAGCCCCTGGCCACGGCCGGCGAAGTGACCAGTCCCGTCGCGCGCTACCTGCAGGTGCGGGCTCGCTTCAATCGCGATCCAGACGCAGTCTTGAGCGAGGTCGAGATCCCGTTCGTGACGGACAACCTGCGTGCGGTCGTCACCGAAGTCGACGTCGGCTCGCCCTCGAAGAAGAGCGCGTCGTCCGCCAGCGCCGTCGAAGCCTCGGGAGGTCCGATCGCCCAGAGTCCAGACGAGAAGGTGAAGCTCACCTGGAAGGTGGACAACGAGGACAAGGATGAGCTGCGTTTTCGCCTGCAATACAGGCTGGTGGGGACCACGCAGTGGTATGACATTCTCAAACCTCAGGAACAGCTCACCAAGACCAACTACACGTGGGACACGTCGGATCTACCCGAAGGTAGGTACCGAGTGCGCGTTCTGGCGAGTGACGAGCTGGCCAATCCTCCTGGGCGGGCAAAGCAGCACCAGTTGGACAGTGGAGTGGTGCTGGTGGACAACACGGCGCCGGCGCTCAAGAACCTCAAGGTGACCGGCCATACCGTTCGCGGGATCGTGATCGACGGCGTCGGTCCCATCGAGCGTATCGAGCTGAGTGTGGCGGGCTCGGGTGAATGGTTCCCGTTCTACCCGCGGGATGGGGTCTTCGACGAGCAGCGCGAAGAGTTCGAGGCCGACGTATCCAGTCTGGTTCCGCAAGGGCCCGCGCTGATCACCGTGCGAGCCTACGATCGCGCCAACAACTCGGTCCTGCGCAGCGTCACGCTCAAGTAGCGCTGACCGCATGTGCGCACGGGTGGGCCACCCCGTGACAGGTGCGCCAGACCAATTGGTCCACCGGCCGGACAAGATCCACAACTTCGACCGGTGATCGCGCTTCGGCACGCCGTGTGCTCTGTGGTTGCTCAGTGATAGAATCGACTCGGTTGGCGTTGCTTAATTCGTTTCGGTGGTTCGCAGCGGGCGCTGCGGTGGCGGCAGTGCTGGCGTGTTCGAGCTCGGACGCCGGCGGGAGCGACGCGGCGGCCGCGTCGTGCCTCGGCCCCAGCTGTGAGTCGCCCGGGGATGCCAGTACCGGTGACTACACCGCCGACGTCGGGACACTAGACGCCGAGCCGAGTCGGGAGACGCCCGTCAGTCCGCTCTGCGGATTGGGGTGCAACCCCGACAAGACAGGGGCCGAGAACGAGTGCTCCGCTGAGGGATCGGGGGCCGCGGACGAGTCGGACGCCGGGGCAGGGGGCTCGACCGGAGATGCCGTGGCCCCTCCGAACGAGGACGAGTCGCCCGAGCGCGGGTGTCAGGTGAGCCAGGTGGAGGGGGCGCCCGTCGCCGAGTGCGCCGATGCCGGTGTCAAGCTGGATGGTGAGCAGTGCGTGGACTCCTCAGACTGCGCCCCTGGCTTTGCGTGTGTCCGCAAGGACGCGGACGACCTGGAGCCGGCGCGCTGCCGTCGCTTCTGCTGCCAGGGACTGGACTCGTGTGAGGCAGCCGGCACCTACTGCGCCGAGCGCATTCTGGTTGGCGACGCGGATCCCGAGGATGCGGATCCGCTGAGCGTTCCCGTCTGTGTTCGGGGCGACAACTGCAGTCTCGCAGAGCCGTACCCGTGCACAGCGGATTCCCAAATGGACTGTCGTTGTCCAGAGGGCACCGCTTGCACGGCCGTGCGCGCCGACGGAACCACGGCCTGTTTGCCGCCCGGGGACGGCGTAGCCGGGGATCCCTGTCCGTGCGCGCCGGGCTACGTCTGTTCCGAGTCCACGCAGACTTGTCTGCGCCTGTGCCAGACCAACTCCACCAACAACGAATGCGATCTCGGTCGTTGCCAGTTCAGCGCTGCGCTCCCCGAGCCGTTCGGCGTGTGCACGATGGAAGGCCTCGCCGAATGACTGCGACCGCACTTTCGTAGGTCCGTGGGAGCTTCAATCCTCGGGCGGCGGGATGCTCTCCCAGTGGAGGCGGTGCCCGAAAGAGCGCTGCTCCAACTGTGAATTGAGCTCTGCGCCGGCCAGAATGGCCGCGCACCACAGCCACAGCCAGGCGAGGGCCACGGCCACCGCTGCCAGGCTGCCGTAGAACAGCGAGAAGCGTGCGATGGTGCTGCCGTAGAGTCCGAGCGCTGCCGAGGCGGCGCTGCCGATGGCGACCGTGAGCACAGCTCCGGGCCACACCACGCGCCGGCAGTCCGGGCGCCTCACAGCGATTCGGAAGAACCCGGCGAAGAGCGCGGTCAGGGTGAGCACGGCAGATGCTCCGACGACGATTCGGCCCGCGTCCACCCCAGGGGCAGGCCCGCCGAGCACAGCCTCGAGGATGCGCGTGGGACCACCTGCCAGCAGCACGGCGACGGAGCCGTGCAGCCCCAGGGCGAGAATGGCGACGAGTACGCAACCGAGGGAGATGGCCCGCTTCTTCACCCACGGCCGGCGCGGAGCATCCACCGCGTGCTCGAATACGCTCATCAGGGTATGAAAAGCGCCGGAGGCCAACCAGAAGGAACCGAGCACCGCGACGGGTGCCACCGCCCCGGCGGAGAATCGCCCGAAGTGGCGATCGATGATCTGCCTCACGTCCGTCGGAGTGACGTCGAGCAGGGCGGACGTCGCTCCGAGCGTGTCGTTGCCTGTGTGCAGAACCGTGGTCAGGAGCCAACCCGCTACGGCCAGCATGGGGATGCTCGCGAGGAACAGGTTGAACGCCATGGAGCTGGCGATCCGGGCCGTGTGGTGAGCGCTCAGCCCCTGCGCCAACGAGCGGATCCCACTTCGGATGGGCCCCCGGTCGAAGTAGGCATCGATGCGGCTGCCGACTCCCTCGGGGAGGTTCCTACTTGGGCGCAGCATCGGGAGCCAGCCTATCGGGCCGAAAGCCGAGGCATATCTACCCCTGGCGTCGTGGAAGAAGATCGCATACGTCGCTCCTGTGACGGTACACCAACAAGTGCTGGAAATTCGAACCAGTGGCCCCGGTTTCTCCAATATCTCGCGGGAGCTTCAGGAAGTCGTCTCCCGAAGTGGGATCAGCACCGGGCTTTGTACCGCGTTCGTGCAGCACACCTCGGCCAGCTTGGTGATCCAGGAAAACGCCGATCCGGCGGTACTGCGCGACCTGGCGCGGTGGATGAGTGACCTGGCCCCGGAGTCTCGACACTGGGAGCATGACTCCGAGGGGCCGGACGACATGCCCGCCCACGCACGGTCCGCGCTGACGCGCAGCTCCGAAACGATTCCCGTGGCACGCGGCCGGTTGGTGTTGGGCACTTGGCAGGGGCTCTATCTCTGGGAGCACCGGGCCATCGGCCATCGGCGTCGCATCGTCGTGCACGTCTCTGGAGAGAGCTGAGCCGGAAAGGGGATCAGCGCCGCGGCCCTCGGAGCCACGCCAGCACCTCGAAGTGGTGGGTGTGCGGGAACATGTCCAGCCCGCAGAGTTCCTCCAACTCGAACCCCAAGTCGACCAGGCGCCGCGAGTCTCGCGCCAGAGTGACCGGGTCGCAGGCGCAGATGGCCACGTGGCGCGGCTTCAAGTCGGCGACCGTGTCGAGGAGCGCGCGCGCCCCGCTCCTGGGCGGGTCGAGCAGGAGCAGATCGAACCGTTCGCCGCGGCGGCACAGTCGTTTCAGTCCGCCGAGGGCGTCCGCTGCGATGAACGTTCCGCCGGACCAGCCAGCTTCTCGGGCTGTGCGCTCGGCGGTAGCCACACTAGTGGGATCATGGTCGATGGCCGTTCCCCGCAGCCCCGCAGCCAACAGGGGTAGGGAGAAGTTGCCGGCGCCACAGTACAGGTCGCAGAAGGACTGAAGGCTGCGCTGCCGGGCCCCGTCGACGACGCGGCGGACCAACTCGACGTTCACCGACCAGTTGATCTGAACGAACGCTGGGAGGGGCACCGTCAACTCGACCCCGTCCGCCAGCGGCCAACGTTGCTCCCACGGGGAGCGCGATGGTTGTCCCAAGACCGACACGGCGAAGTGTTCGTCCAGCGCGCGCACGAGTTGACCGGAGACGGCAGGCAGGCTGTTGCCGAGGTCGCGCGGTCGCAGCCCGAGCGCGATTCGCGGAGCGGTTGGAGCGACGCGAAGCTCCAGTTCGGCAAATCCCGCCAGCGAACCGGGGTGCGCCGCACCCAGGTCGCGGAGCACCGCCAGGACGGCGCGTGTGGCTTCCGGCCCGACCAGGCAGTCGTCAATCGCCACCAGTTCGTGCGATCGACGCGCAAACAAGCCCAGCTGACCCTGCGCATCGACGTGCAGGCGGAGACGGTTGCGGTACCGCTCGGTCGGGCCGTGGCTGGTGACGGTCGGTACGCCCGGCAGCCGGTCGAATCTGCCGGTGCGCCGGAGCGCCTGACCGAGGAGGGAGGCCTTCTCGCGTAGTTGAGCGCTGCGCTCGAGATGCATCCAGTCACAGCCGCCACACACGGCAGCGACCGCGCAGGGCGGCGCAATTCGTTCGGGGGAAGCCAGCAGCAATTCCCAGCTCAGCGCGCGCAGGTAGCTCTGCCGGTCCTGCACCTCTAGCGCGCGAATTCGATCCCCAGGGAGTCCTCCGGGAACGAAGCCTATCCGACCGTCACCGAGCCGAGTCAGCCCTTCGCCGCCGGGAACGAGCGTGGACACCTCCCACTCCCGGGAGGGGGTGCCGGCGGCATTCTGCGTCGGCGAACGACCGGGACGTTGAGCTTGGCGCGGGTGGGACACGAGTGATCACGGTAGTCGAATCCGCGGCGCGGCTGACCGTCGCTGGTGGGCAGGACAATATCCGCTGGCTCTTGGGCCGGTAGAGGGGCGGAAGATTTGTCGAGCGACCTGTCACACTTGGGCGCGCCGAGCCGACGCAGTAGTGATGCAGATGGCTATGTCCGCGACTCCGCCTCCGGCACTCCCTGAAATGCTCAGCGATCCGGCTTTTCGGGCCGCGCTGGAGCGGTTTGTCCGGTCGCGCGTCCCGGCGAGCGAGGTGGACGACATCGTTCAGTCCGCCCTGGCCGACGCGCTCGCGTCGACGAGCGCTCCGGACGAACGCGAGCAGGCCCGACGCTGGGTGTTCGGTATCGCCCGGCACAAGGTGGCCGACTTCTTCCGGCGCAACGGACGCGAGGCCCCGGCGTCCCTTCCGCTGTCCGACGAAGTGCCGGCCGAGAGTGCGCCACACAGTGCCCGCGACTTGTTGCGCTGGGCCGAGCGAGAGCTTCCCGAGGGCGACCAGTCTGAGAACACGCTCGATTGGATGATGCGCGAAGCGGCGGGAGACAAGCTCGAATTGATTGCGAGCGAGGAGAAGATCCCGGCGCCGCGCGTGAGACAGCGCGTGTCCCGCTTGCGCAAGCACTTCCGCGAGCGTTGGGCCCTGCAGGCAGCGGTCTGCGCGGTGGCTCTGCTCGTCGTGGCGGGCGTGCTGCTCTACCAGCAGCGTTCACAGCCCACGGACATCGCTCGCGAGATCCCCACAGCGCAGCCGCCACAGGACGACGCAGCTCGACTGCGGCGCGTGGCGCTGGAGGATTGCGAGGCTGGGCGCTGGGAGCAGTGCCTGCGCGGGCTGGACCGAGCCCGCGATCTCGACCCGGCAGGCGACCGAGCCGAGCCAGTTCGACAGGCGCGCCGGGCTGCAGCCGACGCGCTGCGCCCCACACCTCAGTCGGTGCCCAGCCCGGCACCTGCGCCCAGCGCCGCTCCCGCTCCCACGACTCCGCCCGAGCCGCAGAAGCTGAACTTCGACAGCAACGAGAAGGCACCGAAGCCGATGCCGAAGAAGCCGACCCCCAAGCAGCAGGAGTACGGCGACGCGCAACCAGACCTCGACAACGAGTCGATGCAGCAGGTGCCCGCGCCGGTCCCAAAGAAGAAGACCGCGCCCAAGGCGCCGCAGAAGTTGAAGGGATCCTACCCGATGGACTTCAAGTAGCCCCTGCGCTTCCTGTGGAAAGCGTTGGGGGCAAGCTGTTCGGGCTGTGGACAAGCTGTCAGTGCGCTGGGGGGTACCCGCGGGGAACCCCTGGAACGCCAGGAATATCCGATGCGCGGTTCTGTGCGGATTCAGCGTAGAAGCCTGCTGTGGCGCGTCCTGGTTGGACAGCAGCAAGAGCAGACGGAGGTGGGTAGGGAACCCTGCGAGCTTCGCTCGCAGGGGGACTATGCCGGCGGGACGTCCACGTCCGTGTCTTCGTCGGTGTCGTCCGACTGGCAGTTGTCGAGGAACTCGGACACGAACTCGACCAGCTCCGCGGGCCAGCCGTCCCGGCTGGCATGAGCTTCCAGGCGAGCGAGTTGTTGTTCGAGATCGGCAATCCGATCCGGGGGCAGTCGGCGAACATAGAGCGCCACATGGTCCAACACGTCGGTGGCCACGTATGGATCGACGACGTCTTCCTCGGCGAAGTCCAGAAACGCCGCGCAGTGGATCAACGCGAGCAGCAGCGGGTCTGCGCCCACTGGTTCGGGGACCACGGGCAGTGAGAACTCCTCGAGTCGATCGCCTGCGTCCTGCGAGTCATTTTCGGCCATCGGAATAGCTCCCGGTGTTCGCGCCTGCAGGTCGCGCAATGTAGGAACGCACAGCCCGCGTGGCAATGCCCGAGACACGTTGAGCAAGCGGGCTGACGTGCGATCGGGAGAGTGTGACCGACCGTCGTCCGAACACGACATGACGGTCACCCCGCGGTGTCTCCGGCGATGGGCGCACTGCGGCCGGTCGGCCGAAAACTTGCAAAAATTAAACCTTTGTGTCCGGGTTGGGTAACGAAACAAGGCAGCGTGGGCGGCTTGCACAAATCTTTCAGTTTGAGACGTGTCCTACCAGTGCAGCCGGAATGGTTCCTGCATGTTCGTGGTTGACAAATACAGAGGCCCGATGTCCCGCCCTCCCCCTCGTTCCACCGCACCCGAGCACGCCTTGCGTGATGCGGCTGAGTGCGACGAGGGATCGAGTATCCGGCCGCGGTTCGGTAGGCCACGCCAGTCTTCCTGGCCGCCGGTGGACGACGCGGACGACCTGCCCGGGGCGCTGAGCGACCCGACCGGGAGAAGCGGTCGCATCGAACAGAAAGTGCGCGTGGCCAGCCTGGTGCTGGACGACCTGCCCCCCACCGATCCGAGCGTGCGGCTGCTGCGGATCGCCATCGTGCGTCGGGACGAGGTCCTGCTGGACGGCGTGCTCAGCGAGCTTCAGGACCGCCGGCGCGTCAAGTAGCCTGGTGGCCCCCTGCGGGGGGGGGCCGAGCGCTTCCGCTCGGCCGGACTAGCCCACGTCCACGCAGGTGAACGTGATCTCGACCGCGGTGTTGGGATCGTTGAGCGTCAAGTCACAGGTGCCGGGGCAGAGATCGATCTGAGTCGGGAAGCCGCTGGTCTCGGCCGATACGTACCAGTCTCCGTCGGCGCAGGCTGCGCTGCTGGCTCGGTTGAGCAGTGTGGCCGCTCCGCCGCCTGAGTAGAGCGTTACGGCGATGCCGTTGGGATCGATGATCAGCCCGGCCGCGGGCGTCGGCACCGTGTACGAGCAACTCTCCACCTGGGACGCGATCGATCCCAGCGCGATGGTCAGGCCACCAGCAAAGTCCGGGTTGGACGTCATGTCGAAGTGACAGTACGTGCCCCGCGGAGAGACGCTGTTCCGGTTGACGGTGCCGGACGTGGGAACGCAGCCAGGCGGCTGCTCGGTCCCGCCGGCAATCGCCAACTGTGACAGCATGTAGATCGGATCGTAGGTGGCCCCTTGCGGGTCCTCGCTCCCCAGGACTCCAACGACGAAGGTCTGCACGTTGGCCGCGGCACCCTCTGCTGCGACGTTGCTGACCAAGGCGTCGTATTCGGACTGGCTGATCGGGTTGTCCACCTCACAGCCGTCGTTGGTCACCGTGGGCACGCCGTCGGTGATGAGCACGATGTACCTGGGGCTCTGCGCGTAGGCGGCGGGAGCGTTCCACGCCTCGAGTTGGGCGAGACCAAACCGCCACGCTGCCATCGTGGGTGTGTAGTCCTGGGGGCGCTGGCTCTGAATGGCCGAGTCGATGTTGGAGACCTGCCCCGCGTCCAGGGGAGCGATGTCCACGGCCTGCTCTCCGGCGAAACACCCGTCCCGGGCAGTCATGGAGAAGTTGTAGAACGTGATGCCGACTGCCCACTCGGATGGCAGTGAGCCAATTGCGTCCGGCAGCACCCGCTGCATCTCTTCCCACTTGGTCGCGCTGTTGTTCGTGCCCGGATACGCGTCGTCGTCCATCGACCCGGTGATGTCCACGACGAACTCCAGCACTGGCGGCACGAGCTGTCCCTGGCTGCTGATGGATTCGCAGGTTCCGGCCCCACCGAGGAAGCCGCCCATGCCAGATCCGGCGCCACCCGTGGCGGCGGCGCTGCCATCGCCCGTGGCCCCGGTGCCAGTGCCGGATCCGTCCGCACTGGAACCGCCCCCGCCGATGTCCGACCCCAATCCGCCCACGCCGGTACCGTCACCCGACGCCCCCGTGCCATTGCCCGAGGCCGCCGCGCCGTCGTTTCCGGTTTTGTCGCCGTCGTCGCTGGAACAGCCGAACGCAAGCGCCAATACGCCCACCGCAACACCGAGTCTGCCCACACTCATTGCGTCTGATCCTTCCTGGCTATGGGTCCGAGGAACGTGTCCACGGGCAAGCACGATGCAGGGATCGCATGCACGCGCAAGCAGGAGGCCGCCGTCGGGTTATCCCGACCCGAAGTAAGTGTCGCAGGGGTGTCCGGACAGGCAGGTCGAACAAACAAAGTGAACCCGAAATTCCAACGGGCACTGAGGTCCACAGGATCGCAAGCGGCCTTGAAGTCTCGAGCGCGCACGGGCGGCGTCAGCGAGTGCACGCCGTTGCCCGGTGTGCAGCACGCTGCACACGGTCCTGTGCAGGGGACTGCGCAGGCCCCACCGCGCCCGAGAAATACCGGTGCGTTCGAGCGGGATTCACCCCTTGGCACGCCAGGTGCTCTGGGGGGGGGCCAGGCGGCAGTTGCCGCGCTCACCTCCAACGCACGGAGCGATCCTCATGGCACTGGTCGAGACTCTGGGACGGTTCGGAAGCTGTATCGCACTGGCGGCGCTGCTCGCCGGGTGCTCACACGAAGTCGCGGACGCTGACGCGGCGGCAGATTCTGGCGCGTCCGGCGCTGCCGGAGCAGAAGGTGTTGCGGAGTCGGAGCCGGCCACGGCAGACCCGAATGGCGTGGGTGGCGCGGAGCCATCGGAGCCGACCGAAGCAGAGCCGGGCGGCGCGGGCGGCGCAGAAGAGTCAGCGCCGGAAGATCTGATTGGTGCCGGCGGAGCGGTCCTCATCCCCTCAGACGCAGAGGTCGAGGATCCGATCCTCGCGGCGCTGCCGGCGTGGCTCGAGCCCCCTCCGGAACGCCACGACCAGACTACCACGGACGAGGTCGTGCAGGATGGGGACTGGATCACCCACAGGTGCCAGACCACCGTGCACGACGTGCAGCAGAACTACGACGAGATCCTGGCACTCGGAGCGGCGTACTCGGATCTGAAGCCCGGCCTGGTGCTGCAAGGCAACTCGGTTCGTGACGGGAGCATGGCGCCCGTGCCGCTGCCCCGGTCGCCGATCCAGATCTCCGTCGACCTGGCGGTGGAGAACCCGACTCGCACCATCGAGAATCCCACCAGCGCGAACATCCAACAGGCCATCGCCCAGCTGCAGAGAGAGGCCGACGGGGAGGTTGGAAACCTACCCACCGTCCCGGCGCAGGTGCAGTTCACCATGTCCACCGCGCAGTCCTTCACGGAGGCCGCTCTCTCGGTCGAGGTGCACGCCTCCTACAGTGGGTTCTTGGCGTCGGCTGGCTTGGACAGCTCCTTCGATAGCTACCGCTCGGTGGAGCAACATACGGTGGTCGCGAAGCTGATTCAGCCCATGTACACCATCAGCATCTCGGACGACCAGCTGCCCACGGCCCGATCCTTCTTTGCCGACCACTTGATCTCCGAGGACTTCGAAGAGCAACGGCGG
Source organism: uncultured Polyangiaceae bacterium (assembly GCA_964610275.1). Lineage (GTDB taxonomy): Bacteria > Myxococcota_A > Polyangia > Polyangiales > Polyangiaceae > JAFGBI01. The sequence continues at coordinate 14,858 of CAZSVU010000110.1, forward strand.
CTCGGCACGATCGGTCCGGACAATCTGCCCACCTACGTCAAGAGCGTGACCTACGGGCGCATCGTCATCTTCACCATGACCTCGACCGAGACGGAAAGCTCGGACGAGCTCGCCGCGGCCGTGCGTGGCTCGTACATGGGGTTCAGTGGCAGCGCCGAGGTCGAGGCCCGGCAGCGGGAGATCCTCAGCAACTCGCGCGTGGAGATCCTGGCGCTCGGTGGCTCTGCCGACGTGGCCAACGAAGCCATCCGGACGGGCAACTACTCGGAGTTCTTCGGTCCCGCCTCGGCCACCACGGCCGTGCCCCTGACCTACCGCATCAACAGCCTGGTCGGAACGCGGGAGCGTGCCGTCATCGGAGACGCGACCACGTACATGACCTCGGACTGCAACGCGACCGATCCATGCACCGAGCGCACGTACAATGACCAGGACTATCTGATCTGCAACGGGGCAGTCACCTATCTCCAGGCCACCGAACGCTGCGAAGCCCTGGGGATGGAGCTCTTGAGGTTGGATGATGCGGACACCGATGCCTACCTCCAGCGCGAGGCGCACCTGCTCGGGATGACGGGCTACTGGCTGCGCGCCATCGAGACCCAGTGGGGGTGGAGCTGGAGCCGCGACACCTACGAACCCGTCACGTATTCAAACTGGATCTCGGGCGAGCCCAACAACGCCGGCGGCAACGAGGACTGCGTCCACGTCCAACCGCGGCGTGGCTGGAACGACATCCCCTGCACGGTGCAGCAGCCCTACGTTTGCGCCGAGTAGCGTCATTCGAGGAGTTCGGTTCACCCGCCCTGGGGCAGGCTTGCCTCGGGGCGGGTTTGTTTGGGCAGGGCGCGCCGGGCAGCAACGGGCGGGGCAGCCTTCGCCACGAGCCGCGCACGGAAGCGTGACGGAAGCGCCCGAGGTCGGTATCCAGCAGGGGCAGTGTCCGGAAGGTTCGATAGATGCTCTGGCCCGGCCGGACTCGATGCCACCTACAAATACGCAATCGAATTGCGTATTTGTAGGTGGCATGCTATCCACCTGTAATCGTGGAAGAAAGCTACATACCCCGAACCGCTGAGGCGACGCTGCAGCAGCTTGCAGTGCAGTCGCCGGTGGTGGCCGTTACCGGGCCACGGCAGTCGGGAAAAACCACACTGACGCGCCATGCGTTCCCCGAGCTGCCCTACGCCAACCTGGAGGATCCCGAGTCGCGCATGCTGGCTACCGACGACCCGCGCAGCTTCCTGAAGAGACTGGGCAACGCAGCGATCATCGACGAAGCCCAGCGAGTGCCCGCTCTGTTCTCCTACCTCCAAGTCCACGTTGACGCTCTCGGCAGGCAAGCGCGTTTTGTCCTTTCCGGGTCCGCGAACTTCGCCCTGGCAGCTCAGATCGGCCAGTCATTGGCTGGACGCGTCGCCTATCTGCACCTGCTCCCCTTTGCCAAGCAGGAATTGGAGACGGTGAAGCTCGTTCCCAACACGGTCGAGGAGCTGTTGTGCGCAGGTGGCTATCCGCCCATCTACGATCGGGGAGCCAATCCCGTGCGCTGGTACTCGGACTACGTCGCCACCTACCTGGAGCGCGGCGTGCGTCAGTTGCTGCAGGTCGCGAGCATCGACGCCTTTCAGCGTTTCCTGCGTCTGTGCGCTGGATGGGTGGGACAGCTGCTGAACTTGACCCGCATCGCTGCAGACTGTGGCATCAGCGCCAACACGGCCAAAGCCTGGCTGAACGTACTCTGCCACAGCTACATCGTGCACCTGCTCCCACCGCACCATCGTAACTTTCGCAAGCGGCTGGTCCGAACCCCGAAGTTGTACTTCCTGGACACTGGGTTGGCTGCTCGGTTGCTCGGCATCGAGCGCGCCGACCAGCTCCACGCACACCCCGCGCGGGGGCCCTTGTTCGAGAACTGGGTGGTCAGCGAACTGCTCAAGGCTCGGTACAATCACGCCCTACCCGACAACCTGTATTTCTGGCGCGACAATACCGGGGAAGAAGTCGACATACTCGTAGACCGGGGATCCACGCTCCTGCCCGTGGAATGCAAGTCTGGCGCGACCATCGCCTCGGATTGGTTTCGTGCCATCAGCCGCTGGACGTCGCTGGCCCAAGGCGAATCCGCCGAGCCGTATCTGATCTACGGTGGCGACTCGAGCTTGTGCCACCAAGGCGTCCAGGTGTTGTCATGGCGGGACGTCACCGAGCTGGAGAAGGCCGTCGAGCGCGCCGGGCGGCGCGTTGACTAGCTGGGCAAGGCGGACCGATGAGCAATGGCCTTGACCGGCGAGCGCGCGGCCGTGGTATCCGAGTGCCGATGAGGTGGCGGCCGGGGAAGGTGAGCGTGGGCTGCGCCTGCGGGGCGCTGTTGCTCGGTGTGCTGTGCTCCACCGTAGCGGCCCAGGCTCCCACCACCGAACCCATCCACGTCACCTACGGCACGGTGGCAGCCTGTCCTGGCCGTGAGGCCTTCGTTGCACAGGTGCAGGCTCGCACATCCCGGGCGCGGCTCGCGGCAGACGGAGAGCTCGGCCGCACGATAGCAGTCTCGGTTCAGCCCACCGGCAGGGGGTTCTTCGGGACGCTCGTGGTGACCACGCCCGCCGGAGAAACCTCGGGCAGGGACGTCTCTGCCGAGAGCTGCGACGAAGTGGTGGAAGCGCTGGCACTGATCACGGCGCTCACCATCGATCCCGAAGCCAACACGAAACCCCTGCGCGAGGTCATCGCGCCGACGCCGGTTGCACCCACCGCGCCTGCGAGCCCGCAGCCCGTGCCTGCCGAATCGTCCGCACCTGCGCCCGCTTGGCAACAGCTGTCGCCAGCGCCGGCGACACAGGAGGCAGCCCCCACGCCCGCGTTGTCCCCACCGCCGCCTCATGCTGAGGACGTCACGCCTGAGCCGGGCGCGATGAGGGTCGTCGTCGGCGCGCACGGGGAAGTCCTCGTGGACAGCATTGCCCCGCATTGGGTGCTGGCGCCGAGGCTGTTCATGGAGCTGGGCAGTACCCCGGCCGAGCTGGTTTCGCCGCAGCTTGGCTTCAGTGTCGCGGGCGCGTCCACGGACGTCAAAGGCGAGGTGGGCGACGCCCGGTTCCTCTGGCTCAGCGCACGGCTCGAGGGTTGCCCCCTCAACCTGACCGGAGACGATGCCGTGGGACTGCGCCCCTGCGTCACGTTCGAAGGCGGGATCCTGCGCGGGGAGGGGCGTGAAAAGTCTGGAGGGCCGACGCTCGATGAAAGAGACACGCCGACCAAGACCTGGCTCAGCGCCGGAATGCTGATGCGCCTGCAGGTGGCACTGGCCGATTGGATCGAGCTCCGCGCGGACGGCGGATTGGCGGTCACCCTGTTCCGACCCTCGTTCGTGTTCTATCAGGGGGAGGAGCGCGATCTGGTTCTGGTGCACGAGGTTCCGGTCTGGGCGCCGCACTTCGGCCTAGGGGTCGGCCTGCCCTTGCTTCCGTAGCCCCTCTGGGGGATCGATTCCCGAGCCTGAGGCCATTGCGGGCTGATGGCACGGAGCCTGGCAGCCGAGGTCGAGGATGAGCGCGTGAGCCGGATCGAAGCTCGGACAACGCCGTCCGCGTCGGCAGGTTCTCCCATGGCCTCGGCAGAACGAATCCGCTGGCTGGCGGAGACCCAGTTCGACTTCATCTGGCGGAGCCTGCGTCGCCTGGGGCTCTCTCCGGCCGATGCCGAGGATGGCGCCCAGGAAGTGTTCACCGTGGCGTCTCGGCGTTTGGACGACATCGTTCCTGGTCGCGAGCGAGCGTTCTTGTTCGGCACGGCCCTTCGGGTGGCGTCCGCCCACCGACGCAGGGCCCGACACCGCTATGAGCAACTCGACGGCACGGCGCAGGACCACGGCGACTCGGCACCGAGCCCGGAACAGCTCACCGAGCGACGCCAAGCCCGCGCCGTTCTGGACCAGCTGCTCGAGGAGCTCACCTTGGAGCAGCGCACGGTGTTCGTGCTGTACGAGCTCGAGGAGATGACCGTGCCGGACATCTCGAGCCTACTCGAGGTCCCGATTGGAACCGCGGCCTCGCGCTTGCGCCGCGCGCGCGACGCCTTTGCCGGTGCAGTGGAGCGACTGCGCGCGAGCCGGATCCTCAGAGGAGATCGTCATGACTGAACCGAGACGACTCATCCACGGTGGAGGGGATGATCTCAGTGCCGAGCTCATGCGTTCGGCACTCGACGACGTCCCCCGACCCGGAGCGCAGCAGCGTGTGCTGGTTTCCTTGGGTGCGGCGGGCACGGTCGTGGCTGCCACCGCCGCGGCCAAGGGTGCGGCTGCAGCGGTCACCACAACGGGGCACGCCGGCGCCGCAGGGACAGCGGGCGCGGCCACGGGCGCCGCTGGAACTGCCGCCAAGGCTGCGGTCACGACCACGGTGCTCTTCAAGTGGATCGGGATCGGCGTGGTGGCGGGGGGCGTAGCGACTGGCACCGCAGTGGGAGTGTCCGAGTTGACCGCCGAGAGCCCGAAGCTGCCCGCCGCATCTGTCGGCACCGTCCCGGTTGACGCCATGCATCGGACCGGTGAGCCGAGGCCCCGGGGTGTTGGCCAGTCCAGGCTCAACCCGGTGGCAGAGGAACCTGCCGAAGCCGAAGTCCCGAGTGCTGCGCGATTCGCTTCACCGGCTCAGTCTCCTTCCGGTCTAGCCAGCGAGATCTCGCTGCTCGACCGGGCTCGGAGCGCGCTCGACGGCGGAGATACGAATGCTGCCTTGGCGGCGCTGGACGAGCACGGCAAGAAGTACGAGACGGGCGCCTTGTCCGAGGAGGCGGAGCTCTTGCGGCTCGAGGCGCTGGTGCAGCGCGGGCAGACCGCGGCTGCAGTCAGCCAGGCAAGAGCCTTTCTGGCGGCACACCCCAGGAGCCCGCACGCCGGGCGAGTGCGTCGGTTGATGGAGAGAGCGAGAGGCACGTCGCCCAGCGTGGCGACGTTTCCGGAGGAGGAGCGATGATGAGGGAACAACTATTCGCATTGCAGCAGGGAAGTCTGCGCTTCCGGCTACTGTCCGTGCTGGGCGGCTTGGCCAGCATATTGCTCCTCACGGGGTGCAGCAGCGAAGACCGGCTCGGCTATGCACCTGAGGACGGGACCGGTGGGGGGGCTGGCGACACGGGTGGTGAAACCGGGGGAAGCGCCGGTCTGGTGGGTAACGATACCGGAGGTGCGTCCGGCATGACCGGTAGTGGCGGTGTGCTGGGCCCGGGTGGGCAGTCGTCAGGACCACCGGTCGATCCGCCTGGCTCGGCGCTCACACTCAACCCGAGCAGAGCGAGTCGCGTCGACCTTCTGCTAATGATCGACAACTCGATCAGCATGGCCGACAAGCAGCAGTTGCTCGCCACCGCAGTGCCCCCGCTGCTCAACCGATTGGTGGATCCACCTTGCGTCGACCGCTCAAGCGGCGCGGTCATTGCGAGCACCAGTCAGGGTGGTTGCCCAGATGGCTCTGAGCCCGAATTCACTCCGGTCGCCGACATTCACGTGGGCGTCATCACCTCCAGCCTGGGGGGACATGGCGGCACGCTCTGCACTCCCGCGCACGGCGAGCAGTACTGGAACGAGACCCAGAACGATCGAGGGCGTCTGATCTCGCGCCCGGGACCATCCCGCGACGTCCCGACGACCTGGGACAACATGGGTTTCCTCTCCTGGGACCCGGACGGAACTGCCAGAAATGCAGCTGCGATCCCAGGGGAAGCGGACCCGAGTGTGCTGCTGGACCAATTCCAGAACTTGGTGCTCGGTGCCGGCGAGCAGGGATGCGGCTATGAGGCCTCGCTGGAAGCCTGGTACCGGTTCCTGGTCGATCCCGATCCGCCGATGGACGTGGTCTACGACGCGAACACACGCCAGAGCGTCGGGGTTGGTTTGGACGATGTCCTCTTGAGCCAGCGCGCGCAGTTCCTGCGTCCCGACTCGCTGCTCGTGATCGGCATGCTCACGGACGAGGACGACTGCTCGGTCATCGACCACGGTTATGGCTTCCTGCACACGAACACTGACGAAGGCGCCATGCCGCGCAGTACGTCGATCTGCGAGACCAATCCCAATGACCCCTGCTGCCTGAGCTGCATCCAGGCGAACTGGCCGAGCGAGTGCAACGACCCCCAGTCCGACGTCAACTGCCGGGCAGGGCTCTTCCATGGCGACGTGGATAGCAGCCAAGACCGACTGAACCTGCGCTGCTTCCAGCAGAAACGGCGCTTCGGGATCGATCTCCTCTACCCGACCTCGCGCTACGTGAACGCTCTCATCAGCAAGCAATTGGTCACGCGCGACGGGGCGATGGCGCCGAATCCGCTCTTTGCGCGGAATGAGCAGTTCTATCCGGATCTGAACCCTCGGCAAGACAGCTCTCGCATCTACGTGGCGGGCATCGTGGGCGTGCCCTGGCAGGACATCGCCACGGACGAATCACTGACCGATCCATCCATGCTCCAGTACCTGACTGCCGCGGATATCGCCCAGCGCGGCATCTGGGAAGACATCCTGGGGGATCCGTCTGCGAGCCCGCCAGTACCGCCGAATGATCCGTTTGTGGTGCAGTCGATCGAGCCGCGGATCGGAACCAACCCTCGGACAGAGATCCCGATCACTCCGCCCGTGCCGGGTCCGGGAGGCAACGCCATCAATGGACACGAGTACCAGATACCCGCTAACAGTGACCTGCAGTACGCGTGCATCTTCCCGCTGGCCGAGCCGCGGGACTGCGCCGACGCGGCCCCTGGTCAGGGCTGCGACTGCAAGGTGAGCAACGAGATCTTCGACCGGCCCCTCTGCAACGACACCGTGCAGGAGTACGCCAAAGCATATCCGGCGCCGCGGATCCTGCAGGTCTTGAAGGACTATGGTGAAAACGCCATTGTCGGCTCCATCTGCCCCAAGACTCCGAACTGCGCTGATCCGAGCGATCCGAGTTGCGGGCTCAATCCGGTGATGGGAGCCGTGGCGGACCAGGTGGCCGAAGGACTCAAGGCAAGGAACTGCCTCGGCCAGGAGCTCCCCACGGACGAATCGGGCATGCTGGCTTGCCGGGTGATCGAAGTCACCCGGCAACCCAGTCCCGCGCCTTGCGGCGCTGACCTGCCCGGTCGCGACCCGCTCAGTGAGGAGACGCGCTCCCTGGCAGTGCAGCATCTCACCGCGCTGGGCCTGTGCGACGAGGAGTCCACGCCGTGCAACCTCTTCTCGCTCTGCGAGATCGAGCCCGCGGCCGACAACGTCAACGCGCCGGCCTATCAGGAGTGCCTGAACTTCGCCGGGGCCAACATCCAGACGGCCACCGGGTACTGCTACATCGACGCCATGACCGACTGGAACCAGAACGGCGTGGTCAACTGCACGAGGGAGTGCTACGCGATCGGTGCTGAGGACTGCGACTGCATCGGCAATCCGGAGTTCGTGTCCGGATGCGACGTCTCCCGGCGTCGGCTGCTCCGATTCGTATCGCTTCCTGCCAACGAACAGCCCCTTCCGTGGCCGAACTCCACGATCCTGGTCCTCTGCCCGGAAGGCGTGGAGATCGGGGACTGACCGCTCACTTGCCGGGCTTCGGCGGTACAGGCAGGTCCACCGCGACGTTCGTGTAGCCAACAGCCGCTTCGAGTTTCTCGTCGC
>CAZSVU010000111.1:0-22447 GCA_964610275.1 uncultured Polyangiaceae bacterium
AACGCTAGTCGGCGATAGCTTGAGCTACGGAGGATGGCGTGCGCCCTCACCCGGTTGGGGGCGCACGTCATCCGGAGCCCATCTAGCGCCGGGAACTAGCCCACGACGCGGCCGGGCCCGCCTGGTGGCGACACTCGTCGCCCACGTGCTGGTCCTGGTGGCGTGGCGTGCCCAGGCGGAAGTCGCCGTCGCGCCGTCCAGCGATGGCTATCTCGGCACCTGGCTCGTGGCCGGACCGGTCAGCCCCACCGTGCAGGACAAGCTGCGCTCGGACCAGCTCGATCCCCGATCCGGCAGTCGAGTCATGCGTGCGAGATGGGGCCCGACCTGGCGTCTGCTGCAATCTCGCGCTGGCGCCGTCGATCTGCGCCGGCAGCTGCACACCGGAACGCGCGCCAGGGCCTACGCCCTCTTGGGTGGCGTGCTCCATTTGGAGCGCGACCTGAAAGGGTGGCTGCTGGTCGCCGCCGACGGAGGGCTGACGGTACTCGCAGACGGGCAGGTTCTGTTCGATCGCGACGTGCCGCGGCTGAGGGATCGCTCCTGGGATCCAATCCCAATCGAGCTGCCAGCCGGCGACCATCCCATCGTCCTCCGGTTGCATCAGCGCGGGCAACATTGGGCGGTGGCCGTTCGCGTGTTGGACGGGCAGGACCTGTTGCCTCCCGAGGGGGCCTCGTTGCGCTTGCCCGGCACGACGGCGCAGCAGGCACGCCGCTTGGTGGACGAGCTTCGAACGGTCGAATGTGGCGTGCACCTGCTGGCCACGGGCTATCGACCGACCTGCACCGTCGAGTACCGGCGCGGCGCGCCCAACGAGGCCAGCCTGCCGGTCGAGATCCGAGCCCGAGCCGCCGGGGCAAAGCTCCCGCTGTTCGATGTGCGACTGGGAGCCGTCGCAGTGACGGCGCACGGAGCACAGCCCCTGCGCGCACAGCTACCCGCGATTCCGCCAGACCCACTGGGAACCCAGACGCTCAGCACGGTCAACATCCGGACCCGAATGGGAACCGACCTGGTCACCTCGCGGCTCTGGCTGGCTCCGAGCGCTCCTCGCCTCTTGAGCGAGGCCCGTCGCTCACTCGAGGCACTCGGTGAGCGCGATGATCGCCCACTGTTGGACGCAGCTGCGGTGGCCGACACCCTGGACTGGTATCGGGGACGTCTGGAGCTCGCGGCATCCAACGCGGCACTCGGACGCGAGCAGGCCCGTCGTGTGCTGACGGACCTGGAGCGATTCGTCGCGCAGCTGCATCAGGGCCAGGACCCGCTACAGCACCCCGGGATCGTCGACGTCGCGCCGCGCTCGGAGTTGGACGGACGCCCCGCGCAGCTACGATTGCACATCCCGGCGACGTACTCCGCCGCTGCGGGGCGCCGCTACCCGTTGGTCGTCCTCTTGCACGGCTACAACGGTAGCCCCGAGGGCATCACGCGGGCCTTCCTCGACACGGCGTCGCGCGCCCCCCACCCCTCGGTGGACGGGTTCATCGTGGCCCCGAATGCGCACGGCAACTCCTTCTATCGAGGCCCGGGCGAGCACGCCGTGCTCGCCGCCATCGACTGGATGCTGCGAACCTATCCCATCGATCCCGACCGGGTCTCTATTTCGGGAGTCTCGATGGGGGGAACCGGGACGGCCGCGCTGGCACTGCAACACGCCGGGCGGTTTGCGGCGGCCGCGCCCCTGTGCGGGTACCACAGCTTCTTCGTGCGCCGTGACACCTCGAATCGTCCGCTGCGGCCCTGGGAGCAGGAGCGGATGCACCACTGGTCGCCGTCGAGCTTCGCCGACAACGGGCGCAATCTGCCCCTATACGTCGCACACGGCACCCGGGACCACCCGCTGGAGAACTCGCGGGTGCTGGTTCGTGCCTATCAACAAGCGGGCTACTCCATCGTCGCGGACTGGCCCGACACGGGTCACTCGGTCTGGGAGAAGACCTACGCTGGGGCCCGACTCTGGCCCTGGCTCACGCAGCATCGCCGCGACCGAGCTCCGCGGCACGTGACCCTCAGAACGGACGCACTGCGCTACGGGACGCTCGACTGGGTTCGGGTCACGGCCCTGGCTCGACCGGGCCGACGCGGGCGAGTCGATGCGCGCGTGACCGCTGCCGACACCATCACCGCCACCACCGAGGGAGTCACGGGCCTGGTGCTCGAACGCCCGACTCCGCACGTTGCTCCCGGCCAGGCCCTTTCCCTCCAGGTCGACGGAACCCGCCTGACCTTCGCACCCGGCGAAGCAATCGCAGTCGGGCGCAGGTCGGGTCGCTGGGAGAAGACGACCCCTGCCCCGCAGCAGAACCACAAGCGCGCTGGCGTCGAAGGGCCCATCCGAGACGTGTTTCGTGGCCCGGTGCTGTTCGTCTACGGAACTCTGGACCCGCGCTCCCTGCGAGCCAATCGCGAGATCGCCGAAACCATGGCGGAGCTCAGGTACGGCGTCGATGTCCGCTACCCCGTCGTTGCCGACCGGCAAGTCACGGCGCAACTCGAAGCGACGCATTCCCTCTACCTGGTGGGCAACCCACGCGATCACCTCATCCTTCGGCGCCTCGACGCTCGTCTGCCCATCCGGGTGACCGAGGAGGGGATCCAGCTGGGCAGCCACACCGTCCCAGGCCGCGGCCTGGGCACCCTCTTCATCTACCCGAATCCGGACCATCCAGACCGGTACGTGGTCACCCTGCAAGCCACGGATCTCATCGGGCTCTATGCTTCGCTCTCTTTGCCCCGCCTGCTCCCGGATTTCGTGGTCTTCGACCCGCGCGTGGCCCCATCGGCTGGAGAGCAGGTGCTCAGCTCAGGCAGCGTGCGGGCGGCGGGCTTCTTCGAGAATGACTGGTCCCTGCCCGCCGTCACGGCCGATCCGTACGCGCCGGCTGACCACTGATACGATGGCTTCCGCCGCTCCGGGCGTGCGTTCGCTAGCCCCGGCGCGAACGGGGCTTGGTGCCGGTCGGCTTGCGGGGGCGTGGTCGGCGTTGGCCGCCGGTCGAACCCGACGTCGTGGACGCGGACGTCCGGGCCGCAGTGCGGCCTCTCGCCGCAGGACGTGCGCCGCGGTGTGCCACCCCGGGGGGCGGCGGTGCCGGTCGAACTCGCTCTGGCACGCCATAGCTGCTCTTCAGGTCGCGCAGCTCGTCCACGGTCAGGTGCCGCCACTGCCCTGGGCGCAGTCCTTCACAGTCGATGCCCGCGTGGGACAAGCGGGCCAGCCGCATGACGGTGAAGCCGGTCGCCTCCCCGAGTCGACGGACCTGTCGATTGCGCCCTTCGGTGATGGACACCTCCAGCCAGGTCTTGCCCGCCTCGACTCGGAGGCGTCGCACCGAGGCGGGCCGTGTGGCACGGCCGTCGATGACGATGCTCTGCTCCCACTCCACCAGGTCTTCGTCGGCGACGGTGCCCTTGACCTTGACGGCGTAGACCTTGGGCGCTCGGTGTCGCGGATGCTGCAGGCGACTGGAGAACTCGCCATCGTTCGTCATGAGCAGCACGCCGCTGGTGTGAAAGTCGAGTCTGCCGACCGGGACCACGCGCACGCCCACTTGCCGTGCGTACTCCGCGAGGCAGCGCCGCCCCTCCGGATCACGCATCGTGCTCATCACCCCACGCGGCTTGTGCAAGACGACGTACACGTGGGGTTCCGGCAGAATTCGACGACCGTCGAGCTCGATGCGCTGGCTGGTCGGGTCGGCCGTCACCCCGAGCTGATCCACCGTCTTGCCATCCACCTTGACGCGCCCGGCTTGGATCAGCGCTTCGGCCTTGCGGCGCGACGCCACGCCAGCGCGCGCCAGTATTTTCTGAAGACGATGGAGCGCCATGGTGGGCCGGGCGCTCAGCGCTGGCGGGCACTGACCCGGGCGTCGGTGACCCCACTGTCTGCGGCGGCTTCCTGCTTGGACTTCTCTTCTCGCTCGCGCTTCTCTTCCTCTGCCTGCTCCTCACGCTCCGCGAGCCGGGCGGCCACCTCGTCGCGATCCCAGCGATCGACATGCCCGTCATGATCGATGTCGAGTCCCATGCGCTGCAGGTGCCCCTGGGCGTAGATCTCCCAGATGTCGGCCTTGCCGTCCTGATTGGTGTCGCGCTCAATCCGGCTCAATCGGCCACGGACGTAGAAGTGCGTCTCGTCGGGCTGTCCGTTGTGGTCGGTGTCGATCTGCAGGCGGCCGATGCGGCCGGCGGCAAACGTAATCCAGGTATCGATCTTGCCGTCGTAGTTCGTGTCGGCATGCTCGTTCAGAGATTCTCCCTGGTCCGAGTAGAGCCGGACCACGTCCTTCATGCCATCCAGATTGGTATCCACCTCGCGGCAGATGAGCACGCGCCGGGACTCGTCCCCTTCCCCCACGACTGCAAAAACGCGTCGGATGTTCGGGTGGAGCGTCCCCGGCCCCGACGACTCGCTCACCTCGCGGTCGGTTCGACCCTTGAAGTCGCACCGGGACAGGTCCGTTCCGGCATCGTGCTCGGAAACCGCCACCCCCGTCTTGGTCGGCGTCTTCACGCCCACCGGCTCCGATCCGCCGCAGGCGTAGGCTGCCAGCAAGCTCGCTCCCATCACCGCCAGCAATGCGCGCACCGAGCCCCTCGCCTGCATCAGGAATCTCCTCCCGGCTTCGCCGGTTCCCCTCCGCCTTCGGCCTCGCCACCCTCCTCGGCGGGCCCCTCGCTTTCGGTGGGCAGTGAGCCCGGTCGCGAGAAATCCGGACTCTTGTACTTGTAGTCCTCCGAACGATCCGGCGGCACGTAGTCAGTGTCCTTGCACACGTCCACGCTGGCCTGCGGGTCTGGACGCCCATCACCGTCGACGTCAGAGTGGATCACGGGGCACTTGGGCTTGTCGCGCTGAGGATACTCCCACCACTGGTCGATGGTTCCGTCACCGTCGGCGTCCCGTTCGGTTCGGGCCAGCCTGCCTCCCTGGTAGAAGTGCCACGTGTCCAGCTTCCCAGCCATGGTCGTGGCGCGGCGCATCTCGGTCAGCGCCCCGCCCTGGTAAAGCCGGATCTCGACGATACGGTTGTCGCGGCCGTACGCGAACTCACGGCGGCGCAGAACTTGCCGATCGTCCAGATAGATCCAGGAGTCGATCTTTCCGTCGAAGTTCAAGTCGACAGCCCGACACGCCTCGCGCCCGCCCCGCTTGACGATGGTGACGTCCGCTCGCCCATCACCGTTGGCGTCCATCTTCTCGGCATCGGATGCCGTGATGTCGCACTCCTCGTGCACCACGCGGTTGTCACGCTGTACTGCAGCTCCCTCAGCTGACTGCGCCTCCTGCTGATCGGTCCCGGTACAGCCAAGCTGCAATCCCGAACCCAGCAACACCCACACGAGCGTGCCGAAAGACACGCGTCGGTTCGGGCCCGCCCGCATCGAGATGGAGGTGCCCGGGAACGGCCCGCGTCGCTGCCTAGTCATATTTCCAGTCGCCCTCTCGGAGTCGAAAGCGGATACCGAATCGAGCACCCGAAGTCGACCCCGCTGCGCGCTCCGAAGCACGCGGTGTGAATCGTATGGCCGGCCCCTGGCCCTGACAAGCACTCCAGCGTCACGAGAATGGGTGCCAAACGCCGGTGCTTCGGCCGGCATTCGGCCGGGCAATCCGGCCCACTAACCATCGTTAAGTGTGTAATATTACTGCATTTCAAAGTGTCGCCCGGGTGGATCATCGATTGACACCACACGTATGGGAATCTATTGTAACGGCTGGCAGGTTCGCTCCGGACGAGATCACCGATGTCACGCAAGAAGATTTCGACGACGGTCTATATCACCCCGGAGCAGAACGAGCGCCTGCACCTTCTCCATAGCCGCACCAAGGTGCCGGTGGCCGTGTACATCCGTGAAGGGATCGACTTGGTGCTCAAGCGCTACGAGCATGCGCTCCCCGGACAGATGAGTCTCACCGACGCGCCAGCAAAGGCCGCAAAGAAGTAGACGCACGACGCGGTCCGCTCCGGCGAAAACGCTTGCCTTGAGCGCGGAACGCTGCCATCAGCGCGGAGACTATGCCTGCTGTGCGCACGCGGAGACACGAACGCGAGGCGCTGCTCGGCCAACTGAACGCCAGTGCACCATCTCACGGCGCCTTGACCCATTCCGGCAGCATCCCGTTTGGCAACTCGCTGACCGTGGAGCACTTTCGCATGGCCAACGGGCTGGAGTTACTGTTGTGCGAGGACCACTCGGCGCCGGTGGTGGCGTACCAGACGTGGTTCAGGGTTGGCTCGCGGCACGAACGCGAAGGCAAGACCGGCCTGGCCCATCTCTTCGAGCACCTGATGTTCAACGAGATCGAGGGACTGGCGGCGGGAGAGTTCGACCGACTGCTCGAAGAGGCAGGAGCCGAGAACAACGCGGCGACCTGGCTCGACTGGACTCAATACACCATCGCCGTCCCCTCGAGTCAGCTGCCGCTGGTGGTGCGGCTCGAAGCGGACCGCATGAACCGACTCGTGCTTCGCGACCCGCAAGTGACCAGCGAAAAGGAAGTCGTCGCCAATGAGCGACGCTACCGGGTGGATGACGACGTCGAAGGTGCAGTGAGCGAGTTGCTCTGGAAGACCGCGTACACGCGGCACGCCTACCGCTGGCCCACGATCGGCTGGATGGAGGACATCGCGAGCTTCACGTCCGCGGATTGCCAGGATTTTTACCGGACTTTCTACTCCCCCAACAACGCGGTGGTCGTGATCGCGGGCGACGTGTGCGAAGCAGAGCTTCTGCGCCTGGTCGTCGGAGCCTACGGGGACATGGCAGCCTCAGAGTTGCCGTTGGAGGACGTCCAGCCGGAGCCGCCACAGGTCGAAGAGCGTCGCGCGCAACTCAGCAAGCCGACGGCTACCGAGAAGCTGATCATCGGCTATCACGGTCCGGCCCTGGGCGATTTCGACCACGCGGCGACCACACTGCTCGGCGAAGTGCTGTTCGGAGGTCGCGCCAGCCGCATGTACCAGAAGCTGGTGCGCACGCTCGAAATCGCCAGCGAGGTTCGGGTGTTCGTGGGGCCGTTCCGTGACCCCGGTCTGATCGAAGTGTACGCGGCCGCCCGCGAACGGAACACTGCCGAGGAGTTGCTGGCAGCCATCGACGAGGAGCTGTCCCGAGTGAAGGAGGAGCCGGTCGGCCAGGCGGAAATCGAGCGCGCGCGAGCGCGCCTCGAGCTCGGTCTCCTCGCCAGCCTCGACACCGCAGATGGCAAAGCCTCCAACCTCGGCTTCTTCCACGCCGTCCTGGGCCGTCCGGCGGCCGCGTTCGAGCGCCTGGCGACCATGGCCAGGGCGGACGCCAACGACCTCAGACGAGCCGCCCGGCGGTACTTCGTCCCGAGCCAGCGCAATGTGATCATGGTGCGGGCGGACGCGCAGTCGGCGTCCGAGGAGGGGCCATGAGCGGCAGCTCGCCCCACGGTTCCACTCCACCGGCGCGCGTTGGCCCCCGGACTCTGGTGGAAGCCAGCCATGCGCTTCCGCTGGTATCGCTGCTCATTGCCCAGCGCAGCGGGGCAGCCGTCGACCCCGCCGGGTTGGAGGGCCTGACGCGCCTCGCTGCGCGCTTGATGCGGCGCACCGGAGGGGGGCTGGACCCACAGGTGCTCGACACTCGAATCGACTCGCTCGGCGCCTCACTCGCCGCGGAGGTGTCGCACAGCACCGTGACCTTCCACGCCACCGTGATCGGCAGGTCGCTGGAGCCATTCTGCGACGTGATCGAGGATGTCCTGGCGCGTCCTGGGCTGGCCGAAGACGAGCTGCAGCGCCTGCAGCGAGAAACCCAGAGTGAGCTCGTCGAGGCGCTGGACAACGACCGAGCCCTGGTGCGGCGATGGTTCCAGCGTCGGCTGTTCGCGAACCACCCCTTCGGCCGCCCAGTCAGCGGCACCCTGTCGTCCGTCGGATTGGCCCGTCGAGCAGACGTGCTATCGCTGTTCACGAAAACGGTGCGCGCAGATGCGCTGGTGTTCGCCTTTGCCGGCGACATCGACGCGGGCCGCGCCGAAGCCATCGCCGCCCGGCTGGCCGCTGCAACCCCGACTGGGAGTGCACCGCCAGACTCCGTGCCCGAGCCAGCCATGCTGCCGGGGCGACGCCTGGTGCTGGTGGACAAGCCCGAACGGACGCAGACGCAGATCCTGATCGGTGGCCTCGGTACGCACCCCTGCGACGACGACCACATGGCGCTGCACGTGGCCAACACCATCTTCGGCGGCACGTTCACCGCGCGCATGACGCGGGAGATCCGCTCGGAGCGCGGTTGGTCCTACGGCGCCTACTCCAGTCTGCCCATCGACCGACACCGGCGGAGCTTCAGCATGTGGACGTTCCCCAAGGCGGTGGATGCAGCCGCCTGCATTCGCCTCGAGCTCGACATGCTCCATCAGTGGCGCGACCGGGGGATCACGCCGAACGAGCTCGACTGGGCCAAGAGCTACCTGGTGCGTTCCCACGCCTTCTCCGTCGACACGGCAGCCAAGCGTGTGGGGCTGGCGCTGGACGAGCTGATCTACGATCTGCCCAGCAACTACTATCGTGACTACACCGGGAGCATTCAGGCCGTCACCCTGGACCAGGCCAACCAGGCCGCCCGCCGTCGCATCCCCGAGGACGACCTGCTGATCACCGTGGTCGGAACCGAATCGGAGATCGGAGGCAACGTCCGCGACGCAGTGCCCGATCTGGCGTCGGTGGAAGTGATTCCGTTCGACTCCGAGTAGAACGCTAGAACCAGCCCATCAGACCGACGGCCACGCCCACCACGGTGTTCTGAATGTCGGTGTTCGGATCCGTCTCGCCGGTGATGCCGATATCCAGCGTGGGGCCGAGGACGAAGGCCATTCCCTCGGCCGGCGACAGCCAGAACATCGCCTCGATGTTCAGGGCGAACTCGTCCCAATCCGGATCGTCGTGATTGACGTAGCTGAAGCCACCCCGCGGCCAGAAACCCGCCATGTCCGCAAACGGAATCGCGTATCCGACCCGCGGTGCGAACAAGAACGCACTCCAGTCGTCATCCCCGTTGGGGTCGTCGTCGTCGCGATCCGAGTGATAGTAGGCGAGCGTTCCGCCAACGCTCAGGGAATCGATCACGAAGTAGTCCACCGCGAACCGCGGCACCGTGTACGGGGAATGCGGATCGCCCCAGCCGAACCCGAACGTGGTGTGCTCCACGCTGCCGTTGCCTCCAGGGCCCGGCGCGTCCCACTCGTAGTCCTCATAGAAGAAGCCGAACACTCGCTCCGCACTGATGGCGAACGTCCCCGACTTGCCAAACTCCTGCGCCGAAGCGCTGGCCGAGGCGAGTGTCAACGCCAAACCCGCAGCTGCTGCAATCGTGTTTCGCATGGTCCCTCTCGTTGGTTGACTATTGGTAACTAGTAACGATTCGGACTCCCATCAGGCGAGCCCGATGCTCGCCGCCACTCGCTCGAGAATGACTGCCGCTTCGGCAAGCCCTGCGTCTTCACGCTGTCGCACGCTCTGCTCGGTTGCCACTGAAATGCGCAAGTCGACGTATATTTTCAGCTTTGGCTCGGTTCCGCTGGGCCGGACTCTGACCGAGCCGCCGCCCGCCAGGCCCAGTTCGACCAGATCGGCTGCCGGCCGCCAGGCAGGACTGTCCTCGGCGGATTGCATGTAGTCAATCGCATGCACCACCTCGCGCTCACCCAGCTTCGAGGGCAGTCGCTCCCGGAGTCGATGCATGGCCCGGGCGATCTGCTCCACGCCCCGAGTCCCTGCGCACTCGATACAGAGTTGACGGCTCACCCACAGTCCATGCTTGCGGTAGAGCGCGTCGAGTCGATCGCGCACGCGCTCGCCGCGGGCACGACAGTGAGCGGCCAAATCGGCGAACAAGACGGCCGCGCTGATTCCATCCTTGTCGCGGACCAGGGGGCCGAGCGCATACCCGATCGCCTCCTCGTACCCGAACAGGAAACGCAATTCCCCACCCTGTTCCCGCGCCGCACCCGCGCGCGCGATCCACTTGAACCCGGTCAGCGTCCATTCCAGCGCCGCCTCGTGCGCCACGGTAATGGCCTCCAACATGGGTGACGACACCACGGTCGAGACGACCAGGGGCCGAGGGGTGCGTGAGCAATGCTCCAGCAGGAAGTCCGCCAGGAGGAGACCGACCTGGTTGCCGGTCAAGGGGGCCCACCCTCGCCCCGACGTCGGCACGCTCACGGCCAATCGGTCACCGTCCGGGTCGTTGGCGAGGATCAGGTCCGCATTCACCTTGGTGGCCAGTGCCGTGGCCAAACCGAGCGCGGTCGGGTCCTCGGGATTGGGCACCGGGGTGGTCGGAAATTCACCGTCCGGCTCGGCCTGCTCCTCGACGACGTGAACGTGGCGGTAGCCCGCGCGATCGAAAGCGCGCTGCAGATAGCGCCAGCTCACTCCGTGCAGCGGAGTGTAGACCAGACCCAGACCACGATCGGCTTCGGTCCGTGGGCGGAGCCCCATGAGCTCGCTCAGATACTGCTCGAACAGCTCCTCTCCGAGCAGTACAGTCGAGCCACCGGCTTCCAGTGCATCGGGGGCACGAGGAACATCGCAGGCCGGACCCATCTGCGCGATGCTCGCAGCGATCCACTCGTCCGTGGGCGGCGCGATCTGCGCACCCGTCGCATCGAACAGCTTGTACCCATTGTACGCTGGGGGGTTGTGACTGGCGGTGATGACCACTCCCGCCGAGGCGCCATGCCGGCGCACGGCATATGCGACCAAAGGAGTCGGCACCGGGCGCTCGAAAGCCTGCAGCGGTAGCCCGGCAGCAACCAGGACGGACGCGGCGGCCTCGGCGAGATCACGGCTGTCGCGACGACAGTCGTAGCCGAGCACGACCGGGACCTGAGCTGCCTTCGGGTGGGTCGCGAGCAGGTAGTCGGCGACGGCGCGGGTGGTGCGAATGACCACGGCTCGATTCATCCGGGCCGAGCCCGCGCCCACCAGACCCCTGAGCCCCGCCGTGCCAAAGGTCAGGGACCCAGCCATGCGTTCGGAGAGCTCCTCGTGGTCCTGCTTCTCCACCAGCGCGAGCAGCTCCTGCTGCGTGCGTGGATCGGGGTCCTGGGCAGCCCAGCCTCGGGCTCGCTCCAACACGTCGTGTGGGTCGACTGCAGTCACAATCAGAGGATAGTGGCAGGATGGCCGCTCGGGGAGCCTAGCTGCCCGCCGCCGCCAGCTGCTCCCCCAGAGGAGCGGCATAGGCGCCCGACGCAAACGGCGCGCTGGTCAGCACCCGACGCAGGTACTGCAGATTGGTGGTCCGCGGGCCGCGAGGGCCCACGAGATCCAAGGTCGTGGCCGAGAGTGCGCCGTCCAGGCGCGAAATCGCCTCGGACCGACTCTGGCCATGGGCCACCACCTTGGCCAGCAGCGGGTCGTAATGCGGACTCACTTCGCCACCCTGACAGACTCCGGCATCGATGCGAATGCCGGGCGACTTGCCGGGCCAGCGCAGCCGCTCGATTCTCCCGGGCTGGGGCGCGAATCGCCGACTCGGATCTTCCGCGTACAGCCGCGCCTCGACCGCGTGGCCGTTGAAGGTGGGACGGAGCGCTTCATCCGGCAGGCGCTCTCCGGCCGCGATGCGAAGCTGCAGCTCCACCAGATCGAGTCCCGTCACCAACTCGGTGACCGGATGCTCGACCTGCAGCCGCGCATTCACCTCGAGGAAATACACGTTCGCCTGCGCGTCAGCGACAAACTCCACGGTTCCGGCGCCAACGTAGCCCACCGCGCCAACGATGCGCAGCGCCGCGTCCCACAGGTCACGGCGTCGCCGAGCGCCGTTCGGCCCTTGGAAGAACTCTGCCGGCGACGGCGTCTCCTCGATCACCTTCTGATAGCGACGCTGAACCGTGCACTCCCTCTCACCCAGGGCCACGGCATGACCGTGCGTGTCGCAGAGCACCTGGACCTCGATGTGGCGCGGGGTCATGAGATACTTCTCGATGTACACCCGCTCGTCACCGAAGGCGCGTTGGGCTCGGTCCGCACACGCGCGAGCCGCCTTGCCGAGCTGCTCCAAGTCGTTGGCGATTTGCATGCCGATCCCCCCGCCGGCAGCCACACCCTTGACCAACAACGGGAAGCCGAGTCGCTCCGCAACCTGCCGTAGGCCGTCGAGATCATCGTGCCGCACGGCCGCATCCGCGCCCGGAGGCGGAGACACGTCGACCGAGCGAGCCAGGACGCGCGCCCGGACCTTGTCCCCGAACACGTCGAGCGCTTCCGGGGGGGGGCCCACGAAGGCGGCCCCAGACTTCCGGACCAAGCGCGCAAAGTCACTCTGCTCGCTCAGGAGTCCGTAGCCAGGGTGCACCGCGTCGGCTCCGGTCTGCTCCACCGCAGCCAGAATCGCGCGCGCATTGAGGTAGCTCTCCGGCGCGGGCGCGGGCCCCAGACGTACGGCCTCATCCGCCATCGCCACGTGCGGCGCAGACGCGTCGGCGTCGGAGTAGACCGCCACTGTGCCGACGCCGAGGCGGCGGCAGGTGCGCAGCACCCGGCAGGCAATCTCACCACGATTGGCGACCAACAGTTTGCGGAACATTGAGGCGTTTTCTTGGCGAACTTCTGGCTCATGTCAAGACCAGGAGCGGAGGGGTGGACGTCGGGCCCGCGGTCCAAACCCCAGATCATCCCCCCTCCCTCACGTCAGAGGGCCTGACGCCTCGGTCTCGGCGCTGAACGCCAGCTGTCCGCACGCGGCGGACACGTCATCCCCACGCGGTGTCCTCAGAAAGCAGCTATATCCGGCATCGAGCAACACCTGGCGGAATTCCTCCACTCGACGTTCCTCGGGTGCGCGCAACGGCGAGTGTGGCACGGTGTTCATCGGGATCAAGTTGAGCTTGACCGGCAGCCCACGCAAGAGAGTCGTGAGACGCCTCGCCTCCTCGAGGGCATCGTTCACTCCGGCAATCAGCGTGTACTCGATGGTGATTCGCCGTCGGGCCGGTAGCGGGTATTCGCGCAAAGCGGTCAGCAACCGGGCCAGCGGGTATTTGCGATTGATCGGCGCGATCCGGCTGCGCACCTCGTCACTTGCCGCGTGTAGAGAGACCGCCAACCCCACCTTGCCGTCGAAGTCGCGTCCCAGTCGCTCGATGCCCGGAACCACTCCGACCGTGCTCACGGTGATGCGACGCGGGCTCATGCCCATCCCACTCGGATGCATGAGCAGCCGCAATGCTCGGGCCATCTGTTCGTAGGCGTCCAGCGGCTCCCCCATCCCCATCACGACGAGATTCTGAAGATGTTCGTCCGACGCGAGCTGGTGACGCGCCGCCAGGACCTGACCGACGATCTCCTCTGGCTGGAGGTGACGTCTGAATCCAGCCTGGCCACTGGCGCAGAACGTACACCCCATCTTGCAGCCCTGTTGGGTGGATACGCAGAGCGTCACCCGGTTGGACGAGGTAGCGGGTGTCCCTTCCGGCACGGCCGAGCCCTCGCGCTCCGGCGGGGAGTCGGCGTCCCCTGGGTTGGGGATCAGCACACACTCCACGCGCGCCTCGTCTGCGAGGTTCAAGACCAGCTTGCGGGTGCCGTCGGTAGCCCGAACCGTGCGTTCGACGCGGCCAACGGTCGGCCACTCGGCAGCGGCCAGGCGCTCGCGCAGATCCTTCGCGAGATCGGTCATCGCCCGCGGATCGAGGACCCCACGAGCATGAATCCAGCGGAAGATCTGGTCTGCCCGATAGGCCCGCTCCCCCCATTGCTCCAGCACGAGCCGCCACTCTTCGGGAAACCGCGCCACGGGATGCGTCGACGCGGCCACGTCGGCAGAAGCTCCGTCGGGGCTCGGTGCCGGGCGCGTCGATGGGACGGCACGCGCTCTGCTCATCGGCGCTCCCGCTTGGCCTCTTCCCAGTACTCGTCGAGCTCGGCCAATGCGAGGCCCCGAGTGGGCCTGCCCGCGCTGGACTGGGGCCAGCCACCGTGGCGCTCCCGTACCCGGGACTCGACGTGGGCAAAGCGGGACGCGAATCGATTTGCGGTGCACCGCAACGCCGACCCCGCGTCCACGCCGTGGTGCCGGGCCAAATTGACCAGCGCGAAGAGCACGTCGCCGAACTCGTGCTCGAGCTCAGCTCGGTCGCCCTGCTGGATCGCCTCATCGAGCTCGCGGAGCTCTTCCTCGACCTTCGCTCGAACACTGGCGGCATCGGGCCAGTCGAACCCCACGCGCGCGGCCTGCCGAGTCAGCCGCTGCGCCCGGTCCAGTGCGGGCAGCGACCGCGGCACGGAGTCCAACAGATTGCGGGGCCCTTTCTCCTCCTGCTTGATGGCTTCCCAGTTCCGGACCACGTCCGCCGAGCCGGCGACCTCGACGTCCCCGAACACGTGCGGATGGCGCCGAATGAGCTTCTCACAGATCCCGAGCATCACGTCGTCCGGGCCGAAGTGTCCGTCCCGACGTCCGAGCTCCGACAAGAAGGCCACCTGGAGCGCCAAATCTCCCAGCTCCTCGCTGAGCTGCCGAAAGTCACCCGCGTCGATCGCATCGATCACCTCACAGGCTTCCTCCATGACGTACCGCCGTAGCGATTCGTAGCTCTGCTCGCGATCCCAGGGGCAGCCGTCGGGGGCGAGCAGCCGCTTCATCAGCTCGACCAGACACGTGAACAGCTCCCCGCGCTGGTCGGCAAGAGCAGGGCGTGGCGGCAGATCCGTCGGACCATTCATCGCAGCCGCACTTAGCACGTTGCGGAGCACGGCGGCACGAGCGTCGGACCATTTGGGTGGATCGCCGCGACCGCCGACGCCCAGCCGCTCATTCCCGGGAGGTGGGCTGCGCGACAGCCACTGGTGCGCCCATCGCGGTGAGGGGCTGGCTCGCTTCGACCGCCGCCGTCTTCAATCGCGCAAAGGCCAGCAAGTGCTGCGACTCGGGCTCGATCGCCACGCTGGTGATCTCACCCACGACCGCCGGTTCGTCACCCGCCAGGACTTCCGTGCCCGGTGCGGGTACTTTATCGCCCCCGAGCTCGATCACGAACAGTCGCGATCTGGTCTTGCCCCGCGTGTCCTGCTTCCAGACGACCTCCTGCCCCACGTAGCAGCCCTTGGACCAACAGACCGCCAAGCGCTCTAATCCTGCCTGGTGCGGCGTGTGCGTCTCGTCGTAGTCCACCCCGAAGCGCGGTAGACCCAGCGCGATGCGGATCCCGTTCCACTCGGCCTCCGACGCCCGCTGCGCGCCCGGGCCCCCCGAGCGCACCAGTTGCTGCGCCGTGGCCTCCGAGCCTCGACGCGGCGCCACCAGAGCAAATCCGGGCGCTCCCGCCCCGGCTGGAAGCGCCGACAGCCCGAGACCGGTGTCCGACGAGCGCAACAGGCTCCCCGCACCGGCTCCGTGCCCAGTGAGCCAAGCATACTCCGGGGAGACATCCACGATTTCTGCGTCTTCCATCACCAGCAAACGGTCGAGGTGCGCGCAGATGACGTCAGCTCGGCCGGCTGCCGTGCCGAGGAAGACTTCATCCTGCACGGCGACCACGATGACGTCGCTCAGGATCTTGCCGGTCTTGGTCAGCACCAGACCGTAGGCGGCCCGGCCCGGAGAGAGAGCCTTGACGTCGCAGGTCAAGAGACCCTGCAGCCATTGCAGGCGCTCCGGCCCCGTCACTCGCAGCGTCCCCCAATCGTCGTGGCACACGATGAACGTCTTCTGCACCGGGTCGGCGTCGCGGGTCATGACAGTCTACGCACGGATCTCGGTTCCATCACCCCACTCCTGGTGCCCGCGTCGAAAGGCCGCTGGCCGGGCAGAAACACCGCAGGCTCACTCGAAGTCGATCTTCTCGCTCGAGAGCGGATAGATGGGCCCTTCCTTGACCTCAATCAGCGCCATCGACCCACCAGAACGCTCGATTTGCATGCTGAGCCCGGTCCTCAGGTTCGCGTTGAACAATGAGCGGATGGTGTCCGCATCCTTGCCGTGCAGAGACTCCCCCTGAATCGCGGCAATCCTGATGCCCGACGCGAGCCCGGCTCGCGCAGCGGGCGACTCCTGCAGAACGCGCGTGACGTAGACGTCCTCCGCCCGCAGCTCGTAGTACAGACCCACCCCGAACATGGCACGCGCCGGTGCGACCACCAGCGAGGCACTGGCTCCGCTCTCGCACTGAATGTCGAGGAAGCCGTGGCTGGCGTACTGGTGAATGTCGTCGACGTGGAACATACAGATGGGACTGTGCGTGAGCGCGTTGTCGTCCCAGAGCTCGAAACGAACCGGAGTACGCGGTGCAATGCGGTAGTTGGCGCGCGTGGAATCGGGCCAGGTCGGGCGGAGCGTGTTGGACTCCACCGGCGTGCGGAAAAGCTCCACATCGTCCACGAACACTTTGGCAAATGGGTCTGGGAGATCCCCGCCAACCGCATCCCAATGACGCCCATCGCGTGTGCGTTCGGGGATCACGGCCTTCGCCACGTAGATGTACAAGACGTCTTCGGGCGGCTCTGGCTCCAGCTTGGCTTGGGCGGGCGCCGCTCGCACGGGTGTGGAAAGCTCTGGGTAGACGGCGCCGCACGCGCCCTGCCCCACTGCGAGCACTAGTGCCAACCCGATCCAAGCCGCGCTGGCACTGCCGGATGCGCTGCGCACGGTCGCGCGGTCGCGCGGTCCTTCCGCACTCTTGCCTTTTCTCACGGACATCACTGCACCTTTCTCGTCGGGTGCCCCACCCGCGTCCGCTCCTGGGTCCCCCGCTGCTGGGTGAACCGACGCGACTGTGACGCGCAACCCGCTAGCTCATCCGATACCGCGCCCCGCACGCTTTGGCGATACCCGGTTCTTTGGCCTTCAGGCCGGAACGCCCTACTGCCCCTCACCTGGGCCAGGTCCGCCGTGACCCGTCGCGGTCATCGCAGGTGCAATGGTAGGCTCTGCCCAGGAGGCTCGGCAGGCAGAACGGTGCCGCGCATGGCTCGGATATCGCTCATCGCGTCGCTTGCATGGCTCTCGGTCGCAGAGCTGGGATGCGCCGGCGCAGAGACGCCGCTCGCGTTCCCCACCACGACCGCCCCTGCTGACGAGCTGCGCCGAGCGCCAGGCGTGGCGGTCGACCCCGTGCCTCGGTTGCCGCCACCCGCTGACGCTGCCGATTCCAGCCGGGGGCTGGTGGTACTCAGCACGCCTGGCGACGTTGCCCAAGCACGCCAGGTCGTCGAGCGCTTCTTCCGCGCGGTCGTGACCGAAGCTCCCGAGCAGTTGGCGGAGCTGGTGAGCCCTTCGGCGTGGGTGGTGTCGACCTCCCAGGGTTGGCGCGAACGCGCGACCCAGTTCTGGCAGGGTCGTCTGGCGCAGCTCGACTATGCCATTCTGGCCGGGCAGATCGTCTACCGGGACGCCGAGGTCGTGACCTATCGAGCCCGAGACCTGCCCGATCTGCCAGCGAACCGCCGCCCTCCCCTGCGCGCTCGAGGCGACGACGTGGTGATTCGCGTGCCCATCCTCCAGCCACGCACCGGGCGAACGCGACTGTTCGGAGACGAAATCTGGTTTCTCCTGAGATCTGACGCGAGCGGATACCACATCGAGGAAATGGCCGAAGACTTCCGAATGCCGTGAGCCAGAGCATGTCCAACGAGCAACCCATTACTTGCATCCAGTGTGGTCTGGTCCTTTCCACCGGCGGGGGCCGTTGTCCTCAGTGCGGAGCTCCGCAGGCGGATCTCGCCCCGGCGGACCGGCGGCAGGGCGCCGCGGTCGGGATCGCCCTGCGTCCGCCTCCCCAGAAGCGACGCAGTGGCACCGCGCTGGTGGGACTGGCCGTGGGTGGCGTGGTGCTGGTCGTCGTGCTCGGGCTGGGCGTGCGGGCCATGCTCCCCAAGCCGGGCGCCGACGCTGCTCTGCAAGCCAACCAGCCAACGACCGCAGCCGCCGCGGCCGCATCGGAGACCACGCTCCGCGTCGAGGAGTTCAACCCGAGCAAGGTGCTCGTGCAAGCCAAGCTCCGTGCGTTGTCCTGGCAACCGCACGCGCAGCTGGTGGAGGCACATTTCGGGCCGGTCGTCGGGGGCAAGGTGGAGGTCGAGAAGGGTGGTGCTTTCGAGGTGGTCTATGGCAAGCCAGCCGGGAACAAGCTGGGCCCAGGGGCACCGGTGGGCACGGCACGCCTGGCGGTCATCGTCGATGCCAAGGGAACGCGCACGGAAGAACGAACCGCGGAGAAGCCGGGCACTGCCGTCGCCGAGCCGGACTGCCCTTTCGATCAGGCCTGGCGCAAGCTCAGTGCGGCCGGCGTCCCGGCGGACGCCAAGCTCGCCGTCCGCTACGAGTTCCACGTCGAGCACCAGCGGGGCACGTGGATCGCTGAGATCGAGGGGCAACCCGACTCACCCCGCACCCTGGACGGCCGCGCCTGTCGCTTCTTGTTGCCGTAGCGGGCTGCGGCTCTGTCCCAGAGGTCGCAATCGTTGTCCTCCGCCGGGCCGAACGCAGGGGTGGCGGCCCGGCGGAGGACAGCTCTGCGGCGATCTGGACAGAGCACCTGGTCTTTCTTGCGGCACCTTCGGTGCCGCTGGGCCCTGTCCCGACAACCACCTGGGAGACCCACGATGGCCCGGTGAAGCGGGTTCATGAATTGGTGCCTCCGAGACAGGGCACCAGGGCTACATCCCGGCCTTGATCCGATAGGTCTCCCCTTGGGGGATGAGCTCCAGGCGGTTGTCTGCCACCGAACGACGCCACTCTTCACCCTTCTTGGTGACGATCTTGTAACTGGCGCTGTACGTGTAGTCGACGAAGACGTGGTCCTTGCGTCCGCGGCGCACCCGGCGGTAGCGCACCTCGTAGCGGATCGCCTTGGTCCTACTGAAGCGATCCTTCAGGTAGTCGCGGAGCCCGGCGTAATCGAGGTCATCGCTGGAATCGATGTTTCCGCCGTCCTCGTAGTAGTCCGGGTGTGCCAGCTTCAGCAGCAGGGCAGTGTTGCGTCGCTCGACGCCCCGCCGGTATTCCTCACAGAACTCCAGCACCGAACGATTGAACGAGGTGTCTTCCACGTCGGTGTTGGGGATGACGTGGGGCGCGCATGCGCTGAAGCACAGGCAGGCGGTAAGAACGGTGAGCAGAATGGCGCGACGGGTCATGGGATGTGTCTGGTTTGGCCAAACGCCCGCAAGTGACCGCGCATTCCAAACCGGCCGGAAGGTGCCAGAACCTCTGACCCAGCCGCAACAATGTTGCGTTCCGGGCAAGAGGCCGACTCCCGACGGGAGCGGTCCTGAGGCGCGGGCGAGCCAGACCGAGCGCTCATGGCTCCGGGCGTGCGAAATGGGTGGCAAAGCTGCGGTCTGAGCTGCCGCTGCACACCAGCACCTCATCGGCCAACGAGTCGGTCAGCAGCCGGACTGCAGCGATGAGCGCCTCCCCCCCTGCCGGCTCGTGGCGCGCCTCGCCCCGCGCCGGACGCTGTCGCGCCACCCCTGCCCAAGGACTCCCGGCGATGAGCGCATCGAGACTCTGGTGCTGCAGTGCATCGAGCAACACGGCTCGCTCGGGATCCGCCGGAGCTCGGATGCCCGTCCATGCCCGTCGCTCACCCGTGGCGGCCTGAAACGAATCCACGACGACCGCCAACACGCGCGCCTGGCGGTGCGCCGCGCTGAGCGCCGACTCCAATACCAGCCACACCGCGCCTTCCGTGTCTGCCGTCGCCCCGCCGCCTCCGAACAGCGGCCACAGTGCACGCGCCTGCAGATCGTCTGCCGCTGCCACCGCACCCGCAACGATCGCGTCGGCCGCGCCAAGGCTGAGCAGATCGCGCGCAATCGCCACGGCCGACTCGGCGTCCGCCCCGGGTTGCGCCACACTGAACACGGGCCCGGTCAGGCCCAGATACACCGAGGAATTGCCCGTCGGTGAGGAAGGCAGCAGATGCGGAAACTCGGCGGGGCTCGCAAACCGCGGGCCCCGTTCGAGCACCCGCCGAAGGAACTGAGCCGATCGCTCCACGCAGCCGAATGCCGTGCCCGCCGCCAGCCCCACCCCGGCGGCGTCGAGGCCGGCGTCGCTGAGGGCCTGCTGGACGCCGACTGCCACCAGCGCGGTCGCACCGTCGAACCTTCGAGAGCGAGCCGCATCGAGCGCGGCAATGGCTCGGGCGGATGGCGCCAGGGCGGATGGGGCTCGGGCGGACGGGGCCTTCGCGGCGTCGGCTGCGCCGCCCTCCAGCTCGGCACCAGCACCGCTCCCCGATCCCCAAGAGGCCTGACCGGTGATCACCACGACTCGACGCGTCTCGGCTGACGGTGGCTTTCGCTCGCCTCGGTCGGGGTGCTCGAACAACAGGACGGCGTCCGCCCCGCCGAAGCCGAAGGAATTCGAGCAGGCCGCCCGAATCCCGGCGGGCACTCCGCGCCGCAACACGTGGCCCAGCCGGGGCTCGGCCTCGGGGCTCTCGAGCCCCCCGGTCGGCAGCACCATGGACGCGTCGATGCACAGCACCGTGAGCGCAGCCTCGATAGCCCCTGCGGCTGCCAGCGTGTGACCAATCTGGCCCTTCACCGACGAAACACGAACTCGCGGCGTCTCCGCACCGAAGGTCTCGGCGAGGGCACGGGCTTCCATGGCGTCGTTGTGCGGTGTGCCCGTGCCGTGGGCGTTCACGTAGTCGATCTCGCTGGGCGGGACGCCCGCTCGCTGCATCGCCCCTCGCAGCAGACGTGCGGCCGTCGCCCCCGAAGCCTCGGGATGGGTGATGTGGTGCGCCTCCGCCGCAGTGGCCCACCCGGACAACCAAGCGAGGACTCGCGCCCCTCGTCGCACCGCCTCACTCTCGGCCTCCAGCACCAAGAACCCCGCCCCTTCACCCAGCGTGAGCCCGTCCCGGCTCACGTCAAACGGTCGGCACGCGCCCGGATCGGTAGCGCCCAGCGAGTTGAACCCCGAGAACGTCAGTCGACAAAGTCCATCCGTGGCACCGGCCAAAACGCGCTGCGCCACCCCGCGCCGAATCCACGCCACGGCCTCGATCAGTGCATTCGCCCCGCTCGAACACGCACTGCACACGGTGGCGATCCGCTCGACGGAGCCCACCGCGGTCGCGATGCGTTCGGCCGACGCCGACACGGGAAACGAGACCAGGTGTCCGAGCGCAGTGGGCTGCGACTCACCGCTCAACATTCGGACCAGATCGACCTCGGATTCGAACATGCCGCCGGTGGAGGCCCCCAGTGCCAACGAAAGCGGCGCCGAACCTGGGGCGATGCCCGCGGAGCCCAAGGCTTCCCGAGCCGCGATGACCGCCAACGCGTCACTCCGCGACCAGTACGCGGCCTCGGCCGCCGGTGCCACGGCGCCAACCTGAAGGTCCCGGACCTCGGCAGCCACGTCCGTGCGCTGCCCGGTCGCGTCGAACAGCGACACCGCGGCGAACCCGCGCTCGCCGTCGAGCAATCGACGAAACGTGCTCGGAGCGTCGTGACCCAACGCGGTGATCAACCCCACGCCGGTGATGGCAATGCGTTCCGAGCCGTGATTCATCACTCAGCGGGACTTCGCGACGTGCTCGGCCAAGGCCGCGACCGAAGCAAAAATCGGGCGGGCCGCATCGCCCTCGGGGACCTTCACACCGAAGCGTTCTTCGATCGCCATGGCCAGTTGGAGCGCGTCGAGTGAGTCGAGTCCCAGTCCCTCGCCGAACAGAGGCTCATCGTCGACGATGTCGGTTTCGCTGCGATCGCGAATGTCCAGCTCCTTGATGAGCAACTGCTTGATCTCGCTCTTGAGTTCTTCGTTGGCCATGATGCGACGGGGGCGAAGCATAGAGTCCCAACTGGACCGAGGCCACCTCCATCGCACCCCACCACGCTGCGTGCAACGCACCGTAGCGCCGCAAATGTACGCCGGCCCGCGGCCCGAACCCGACCAACCGCGCGGTGCGCCGGAGCACGCGGCGACCGTCAGTACCGGACCCCGCAGTCGCTGCAGTCGGTCCCGTAGGTGCAGATGCTGAAGTCGGAACCCGGACCGCCATCGTCACAGTACCCGTCGTAGGCATCCTGACAAGTGTTGGTGCAGCGTCCCCCGCTGCTCCCTCCGTCAACGGTGCGTGAATCCGTGCACCCGGTGAACGGGTAGCACTCCCCGGGTTCTCCGGTCTCGTCGTCGTCGGCACAGCCCCCCAACCCGAGCAGCAGGCAGGTGGCTCCGGCCAGCACCGCCCACCGGCCTCGCCTCGAGCGTGGGCGGCGCGCTGCCACCGCCGACTCCGTGTTCGCATTCGCACTCCGCACTTGCCGTTCCTTGGTCATGCCGCTCACCTCAGCCCCCGGTGCCCAGCAGCACGCAGGGGATCTCGCGGCTGGAATTTACCCGGAACTCAGCCCGGGTTCCAGAGGTCGCCGCCGAGCAGCATCCTTGATCCATGTTTCGGCGGCCGCCAGCGACCGCCGAAACATGGATGGTT
>CAZSVU010000112.1:0-22285 GCA_964610275.1 uncultured Polyangiaceae bacterium
CACTGCCGGCGGTGCCGCCCGTCGTGCCCACGGCGTCTCCGCCCGTCCCAGTTCCGGCGGTTCCACCGGTCGTACCCGCGCTGTCACCGCCGCTTCCGCTGCCCGCGGTGTCCCCACCGGTGCTGCCCGCGGTGTCCCCACCGGTGCCACTGCCTGCGGTCCCGCCGGTCGCTCCCGGGGTGTCCCCACCGGTACCACTGCCGGAGGTCCCACCGGTCGCGGCCGCGGTGCTACCGCCAGTGTCGGCTGCAGCAGCCCCGCCGGCGGCGGCGCCGGTGTTGCCGCCTACTCCGTCGCCCGTTGCGCTACCCGTCCCGCTTCCCGCAGCCCCGCCGGTTTCATCGGCGCCACCGCCAGGCTGCTGGTCATCGGATCCACATCCGGCAGCGGCGCACACCAAACCGAACGCTAGCACGCCAGCCGTCATTCGGCGCCATGCGCGGACACGCACGCTCGACTCCCCACAGAGTGTCGTGGCCATGCGCGGCATTGTACGTCACTGCGAAAGCCTGGGCCACAGCGTACCGCGCGATGTGCTGCCTACATGTCGGGATTCTGTCCCCGACCGCAACGGTCAGAAACAGTAGCTTCCCGTGAGTGGCTCGTGGGTGTCGCAGTCGCTTCCGTTGCAGTCCGACGCGTACTGGCATGGTTTGAGACAATACGGCCCAACCAGCATCCCGTCATAGTCCGGCACGGCCGCAGCGCATTCGGTACCTTCGGGGCAGTCGGCAGATCCGTCACACGTCCTCGTGCAGACGTGACGTTCGAAGAAGAACCGTCCGAAGCACACCAACTCCGGCTCGCATTCGGCTGCGATCCCGCACCGGTCCCCCACTTGCAGCGGCGCAAAGCCTGCACCGCCGCTCGTTCCGACACCTCCCCCCGTGGCAGTGTCGGTGGCGCCACCACCACTGGGCCCGCCCCCGACGGCGGCCGCTCCCCCCGTGCCGCCATGGTCGCGACTCGTGCTGCCACAGGCGAGCAGCACCCAGCCCGCGGCTTGCGCCAGCAAGGCGACTGCGCGTGGTTGCATCCTTCGAACCTCCCGTGGACTGCGAGTCTACCACGGACCGCGCCGGGGAGTCCGTTCCCCCCCCGCCCCTGGTTCTCAGCGAAATCAGCCGGGTATTTGGCTAATGAAACGTTTTAGTCAGCCCCTTCTCTCCGAGGCTGCACCGATTTGCTAGAGTCCGGCCATGAAGAGCTTCGGGCTGCGGGTCGCGGGGGTTTCGTGTGGGCTCTTGGCTGCCGGCTGGATCGCGAGCTGCGGCTCCGGCAGCGGTGAGATTGAGCGGCCTCCCGACGAGGAAAGCGACGCTAGCGGCGGAAGTGGCGGACAGGGCGGGGAAGCCCCCGTTGGGTCTCAGGCCGGAGCGGACTCGGGAGAAATCATCAATCCAAACTGCGCCGGCCCTCGTGGCGTGTTCACCGAGTGCACCGCCAAGGCGACCCTGGCGCCCACGCCGCCCATGGGCTGGAACAGCTGGAATCGGTTCGCCTGCAACATCAACGAAGCTCTCATCATGGAAATCGCAGACGCCATGGTGGCCAGTGGAATGCGCGATGCCGGCTACGAATACGTCAACATCGACGACTGCTGGCACGCATCAGCGCGAGATGCCGATGGCAACATCCTGCCCGACCCAACCCGGTTTCCCAACGGCATGCGGGCGCTGGCGGAATACGTCCACTCTCTGGATCTCAAGCTCGGCATCTACTCCGATCGAGGCACCCGCACCTGTGCTGGCCGTCCGGGTTCGTTCGAGCACGAGGTCCAGGATGCTCAGACGTATGCGGAATGGGGTGTCGACTACTTGAAGTACGACAACTGCTATGCTGCGCCTGGCCGCGAAGACGACACCCCGGAGATGGAGGAAGACTTCGCCATCATGGGCGAGGCGCTCCGCCAATCCGGTCGCGACATCGTCTACAGCGTTTGCGCGTGGTGGTTCCGGCCCTGGATGCCGGGATTGGGGCACCTGTGGCGCACCACCACGGACATCCGTGACGAGTGGTCCGGCAGCAAGCACAGCGTGATCTCCCTCTTGAACTGGAGTGGCGGTGACACGGCTCGCTATGGCTCATTCTCGGAGGAGGACTTCGAGAGCGGAGCCTACGCACCTCCTGGCCTCGCCCGGTACGCAGGCCCCGATGCATGGAACGACCCCGACATGCTCGAGGTCGGCAACGGCGGCATGACCGACACGGAGTACCGCTCCCACTTCAGCCTGTGGGCGCTCATGGCCGCGCCACTCATCGCGGGCAACGACCTCAGAGACATGGACGATGCCACCGTCGAGATTCTCACCAATTCCGAGGTCATTGCCGTGAATCAGGATCCCCTGGGCATTCAGGGCGTCCCGATCAGCGAGAGCCTCACGCTGGAAGTGTGGGCCAGGCAACTCTCCGGGGACGATACGTATGCCGTCATTCTACTCAATCGTACCGACGCCGAGGCAGACATCACGGTGACCTGGGACAGCGTGGGGCTGTCCACCAATTCGGCGTTGGTGCGGGACCTGTGGGAGCACGCCGACGTGGGGGTGGTCGCCGACGAATACACTGCGACGGTTCCCAGTCACGGCGTCGTGATGGTGACGGTGACCGGGCAGTAGCCGCGCGAGCGCCGGGTGTTCCTGGGGACACCAAGACCGCACTCGGCCTCAGTCCAAAAATCAGCGAGCGCGATCCTCGACCTCACGTCTTCCCTTCAGGTAGGGCAGAACGAAAGCATACCTCGTGCCAACTGGTACATCGGCCGGAACTCTCGCGAAACCGCACCTGGATCCCCCGTCGCGTCGGCTGCAACGGCCCGAGAAGTCGCGCCGTGGCACAGCTCGGAGCTGACAGATGCCCAGGACTCCAGTTACTTACGAGCATGCCAACGAACGTGACGAGAGCCGTGGTGTTGGTGACCGGCGCTAGCCGGGGCTTGG
This sequence comes from uncultured Polyangiaceae bacterium, assembly GCA_964610275.1. Lineage (GTDB taxonomy): Bacteria > Myxococcota_A > Polyangia > Polyangiales > Polyangiaceae > JAFGBI01. The sequence continues at coordinate 2,940 of CAZSVU010000112.1, forward strand.
GTCGGGGGATCGCGCTGGAGCTGTCCCGCAGTGGTTGCGACGTGGCGGTCAACTACGCCAGCAACCGGGCCGCGGCCGAAGAATGCGTGACACTCTGTCGCGAAGCAGCGTCCAGTGACCAGCAGCGCTTCTTGACCGTGCAAGCCGACGTTGCCGACGCAGCGGCGAGAGCGTCCATGCTCGCAGAGGTGGAGCGACGACTAGGACGCATCGATGCGCTCATCAACAATGCCGGCATCGCACCACTGGAGCGGGCAGACATGCTCGAGGCGGGGGAGGCCAGCTTCGAGGCGCTGCTCCGGACGAACCTTCAGGGGCCCTACTTCCTGACCCAAGCCGTTGCCCGACGCTGGCTGGAGGATCCCTGGAAGCCGGCGCTACCGCAGGGCTTCACCGTCATCTTCGTAACGTCGATCTCCACCCGAACCGCGTCGCCTTCTCGCGGTGACTACTGCGTGTCCAAGGCAGGACTGGCCATGGCCGCCCAACTCTGGGCAACGCGTCTCGCTCGAGAAGACATCTGTGTGTACGAGGTGCGGCCCGGGATCATGCGAACCGACATGACCGCCGCGGTGGCCGACCAATACGAAGCGCTCATCGCCGACGGCGTCGTCCCGCAAAGGCGCTGGGGTACGCCCGAGGACGTCGGTCTGGCATGCACGGCACTCATTGCAGGAGAGTTGCCCTTCTCGACCGGCGCCGTCATCGACGTCGACGGCGGATTGCACATCCGACGCCTCTAAATCAGAAATCGTGATTCTGGAACAAAGCGACGTCCCGCGATCCGTTCCGCTGGCGGCGTTGCTCGCTGCGCTGCCTGCTCACGTACTTCGCTTCGACGGGCACGTGATGCAGGTGTCGGAACAGCCGCTGCGCACCATCGAAGATCCTTCGCAGATCTTCTTCGAGCGCCACTGGGCCGATCATCTTACGAACGCGATAGCGCACGACGACTATCGTCACCGATAATCAGAACCAGACTCGCCAGGACTCCGCGCCGATGCGAGTGGCCTCCGCTTGCGGTAGCATGCGGTCCGGCGCACGCGTTTCCGAGCCTACTCCGAAAGGGAGCGACCATGACGCTGGGATCTCGAATGGTGTTTCGTCCGTGGGTGGCGCTGCTCGCGCTGGTGTGGGGTTGCGGCGACGACGGCGGGCGCACGGAATCCACCGGGGCGCTGGGCGGCGGGGCCGGAACCAGCCCCGCGATCACCGGCGGCAGCGCAGGGGTTGGAACCGACGGCAGCGGAGGGCAAGACGATAGCGGGGCGGGCGGTGCCGAGGCCAACGGGGGCAGTGACACTGGTGGAAATGACGGGAGCGGCGGCAGTGTCATCGACGGGAGCGGCGGCAGTGTCATCGACGGGAGCGGCGGCGCGCCCAGCGGCGGCAGCGCGGGGTCAGCTGCAGGGGGACGTGGCGGAGCGTCCATCGGAGGTACTGCCGGCGCGCCCTCGGGCGGAACCGCCGGAGCAGCGACCGGCGGAAGTGCCGGCACGGCCACGGGCGGCGCAACAGCGCTAGGGGGCGCCTCGGGCGCAGCCGGAACGCCCGGCAGTGGTGGGGACACCGGCACGGGCGGCACGTCCTCGGTCTGGAGGCCCTACAGCGACACCAGCCCCTGGAACACCCCAATCGGCGGCAGCCCCGCCCTCGACCCCGACAGCGACGCGCTCATCGCCGACTTCGAGTCCAGCTCGGAGTACGGCGAGCACCTCGACGTGAACATCGCCGGCTACTCCGTCCCGCTCTACTGGGCAGACGCCGACACCCCCTGGGTCAGCATCACCTGTCGCGTTGGTGGCAACGGATTCACCGGCGACAACGGCATGGACGCGACCGCGCAGATCCCCATGCCCGCAGACGCCGCCCCAGACCCTGAGAGTGACCACCACCTGCTCATCATCGACACCACCACCAACACCGAGTACGGCCTCTGGGACGCGCAGTACGCGGGTGGCGAATGGACCTGCGGCCTTGGCGCCCTGCAGGATCTCGATGGCGAGGGTGTACGACCTCTGGCCGAGTTCGCCGACCCCTGGTGGGAAGCGCACGGGCCTCGCGCCTGCGGGTACGGTCTCTCTGCCGGGCTCATCCGACCGGAAGAGCTCCAAGCCGGCGTGATCGAGCACGCGCTGATCGTCGCCTACCCTCACATCCGCTCGGGTTGGTATGTCTCGCCCGCCAGCACGGCTCAGGCCAGCAACGGCAATGGTGCCGAACCCGACCGCGGCATCCCCTGCGGCGGCCGCATCCAGTACGACCCGTCCATCGATGTCGACTCGCTGAACGTCTCCGACGCAGGCAAGACCATTTTGCGCGCACTGCAGGTCTACGGCGCGTACGTCGGTGACTACTCGGGTGCCATCAGCCTGTACGCGGACAACTCACCCGACGCCCAGGCCTACTACGACAGCATCGGTTTCGACAGCTACGAGCTGCAGGACGTGATCGATCTGGCTGACTTCCGCGTGCTGGAGATCGGTCAATTGTACGACAATGGCAACGGGTAGCCTCCGCTAGGTGGGGCAGCTCAATCACTCTGAACCCACCCGTTGCGCAGCAGGTTTGCGCGCCCGGTGGGCCAGGGGAGATAGTTGTCGCTCGACCCGGGCACCGTGTAGACGAGCACGCTCTCGACGCCATCTTCGGCGTCCTTGAGCGACACCACGATCTCGAGTTGGCCGTCGCCATTGACGTCACCCAGGGTAGGCACCGCCATGGCGCCTCGTCGCGGCAGCGGAATGCTGCGCTGCAGACCGCCGCCGGCATCCAGTATGATCAGCGCACTCTCGTCGTCGTTGGTGGAGTAGGTGTTGAAGACGATTTCCGGAGACCCATCCCCGGACAGGTCGCCAATGACGACGCCGCCGGTCAGCACGGTGTCGAGGGTCGTGTACGGGTAGGCCCAGGCCTCCACGCCGTTCGCTTGCACCGCGTGGATCCGCCCATCGAACCCCGGAAAGACAATCTCGAGCCCAGCACGGGTCCGGTCGATGTCCGCGACCGAGGCCTGGCAGGTGATCCCCACGATGTTGTTGCCCAGGTCCCACAAGCCGACCAGGTAGTCCGGCGCGTAGAACGGCATTTCGAAACCGGGAAAGCGAGTCGTGTCGTGCCGCATCACCCAGAGCCCCACGCCCTGCAGGCGGTCGGTCTGCGATCCGTTCTGCACGCTGGCCAGCATGATGATCTCGTTCGTGCCGTCTTGGTCCAGGTCAGCGATGGCTGGCGGGGTGTTGGTGAAGTGAGCTTGCAGGTCGGTGTCCGGGCTGGTGGGATAGCCGAGCTCGGACAGCGACAGGTCGTGCAGGTATCGCATCCCCAGCACCTTGGCCGACGGGAAGCTCGGGTCCGTGTCGAAGACCTCGCCGGTGCCGCGGTAGAACCCGGCGTAGGCGTTGTCCTGGGGGACGACGATATCCGGTATGCCGTCGCCATCGAGATCGCCCACCCCGACGTTCTGGTCGAAGGCTCCGGCAGGGAAACAGCGGGCGTCGACCTCACAGCCGCTAGTTCCGCTTTCGAGCGGGGGGAAGCCGGCCAGGGGCGTACCGTCGGCGTTGAATGCATTGACGACGTCCTCGCTGCCACCGCCCCGAGTCGACGCGACGACGATGTCGAGGTGCCCGTTACCGTCGACATCGCCTGCCGCGATGCTTCTGAGCTCGTCCACCCAGGTCGCCGGGAAGCCAGGGAGCGTATTGCCGTCCGCGTCCACCATGATGACCTGCTCGCGCGAGGCAAAGACGACTTCGAGCCGGCTATCGCCCACAAAGTCTGCCACCACGGGACTGGCCCAGATGCGCCCGGGAAAGCCTTCCAGCTTCCACTTGATCGACCCATCCGGGTTGAACGCATACAGCTTGTCGGCTCGGGGCACGACAATCTCCGTCGAACCATCCGACTCCAGGTCGACGATGGCAGGAGACCCGAGCCAGCCCTCCTCCCAGCGGTCGTAGAGCGTGAGCAGAAGCTCCGGCGCAGCCACGTCAGCGCTGCCGCCCGCGCCTCCCACTCCGGGCGCCCCGGCGCTGCCGCCACCCACTCCGGTGGGCGGAGCCCCGGCTGCACCTGCCGTTCCTCCACCCGTGCCACCGGCTCCAGGTTCACCAGCGGCCCCTGCCGTGACAGCGCCGCCCATTCCGGGCTCGCCTCCGCTGCCCGTGCCCGCCGTCCCACCACTGGTGGGCGTACCTCCGCTGCCCGACCCCGACGTACCCCCGTTGCCCGGTTGGCCTCCGTTGCCCGGTTGGCCTCCGCTGCCCGAGCCGGCCGTGCCCCCGCTCCCAGGTTCACCTCCACTGCCAGCGCCGGCCGCGCCGCCACTGGCGGGCTGGCCACCGCGGCCCGCGTCAGACGTGCCTCCGGCCGTCCCGTCGCCGCCGACACCGGACGAGTCGCCAGCTGCACCGCCGGTGTCACCGTCATCATCGCTGCCACCGTCGGAGCTCTTGCCACACGCCACTACCAACGCGAGCAGCCCCCAGGCACCCAGCGTGATCGCCCCATGTCGCCCCTGCCGTCGAGCCATGTCCTTCCGCCTCCTCGCGCACCCAGTCTACCAGACTCGAGAGGCGAGTGCCCGAAGGTCGGAAGACCAGTACCCGAAGGGAAAGACGCCGATCAGTCCCGCGAAGGTCGCTCGCACTGGGACCTACATAACCCAGGAGCGCAGACGGGCTCACGAGAACGACACTGGCGACTTGCCGACGACGCAGCACTCGCGTGGTTACTCGGGGCAGCGCGGATCGCGATCCGGCGTCGGCGGCTGGCCGGGTCGGATGCATTCGCAATTGACGCTGTCGGCGACGCGAAACTCACGCCCATCGTACTGGTAGAGGGTGAAGCTGCCTTCGGTCGAAACGCAACCGCCCTTCCAGTAGGTCTCCACGTCGAGCACGCCGTGATGACGCTCCGCCCCCACCGCAACGTCGACGCCGTCGACCCGTCCGGCGTAGCTCGGGCAGCCGTGGTTGGACAGATAGACGACATACGGACAGTTGCCCGTGGCGCCACAGAGCGAGCTCGTTGCGACCAGTGTTTCGGGCATTGCGTCTCCGTCCCAGTCGGCGGTCGGCTCCACCACCAGATCCGCCTCACCGATCCAGTGTTCCCCGTCCGCCTGCCACCGCTGCAGTCCGTCCTGCCGAGGGTCGAGACAGACGATGGCTGTCGTGGGCGGTGCCGCCGCATCCGTGGAGGTGGGAGGAACTGGGGGGGATGCCGCCTCCGCCGGAGGGTGCATGCCGGCGTCGGGAGATGCGAAGACAGGCGCCGGCGTGGCCTGACGCTGGCAGCCCGCGAGGCCCAGCGCCACCACAACGACCGCAACGACGGACCAACGTGACATGTTGGATGCCTGGCTACCCTTGCCCCCAGCGTCCACTGTGCGGGTCCTGAAACCTCACTCGGGGAGTCGCCGGGTGCGTCACTTCACGGTACGCACGCCGGACTTCGTTCGCCCATTCGGACCTCTCCTGGGCCACCTCCTCGCGTAGCGCCAGAAGCACGCCCTGTTCGCCGGCGAGGAGGAGCGTCTGCAGCGCGCCGCGGCGCGTGGCCGGCTCCTGGCTGCGGGCCATCACGAGGAGACGATGACGGAACACGGGCCGCGTGAGTGAGTGCGGGCCGTTGTCGTAGCGCAGATTGTCAAACTGGCGCTCCAGCTCCGTCCGCGCGAATTGCCTGACCTTGTCCGGCAGCGGAGCCCGGGAGATGGCCAGCGCATTCTCGACCCAGCGGAAGACCCTCCCCTCCTCCAGATCTGCATGCGACCAGTAGCCCAGACTGTCGTGGTAGACCGAGCTCGCCTCTTCGAGTCTCGACGGCGCGTTCAGGGCGAGCCATGCGGCAATGCGGACGGCGGTTGCGGCGTCGGTACCCAGCAGGAGTGCCACCGCGGCATCGATAGTCAGGACTTCGTCCTGTAGAGCAGCAACCAGCTTCGCTTTCGCCGGCCCGTCGACACCCCCACGGCCCAGGGCCCGCGCGATTTGGTGACGGGTCGGCGCGGGTTCATCCACGGTCAGCAGGGCGACCAGCTCCGAAGCGAGCGCCGGCTCGGGACGGGCGACGAAAGCCTCGAGCAGACAGGACCGGACGAATTGGCTCGACTGCTCTGGTTGGTCGTACTCCCGTACCTTCCGAATCAACGTCGTCCTGTCGTCGCGCGTCGCCACCCAGCCGAGCGCTGCACACGCTTCCATCCGCGACTGCTCGTTCTCGCGTGCCCCCTCCACGTACGCCAGGAGCGGCCCAAACGCTCTGGGATCTCCCCACTCGGACAGTCCGTGCGCAGCTCCCACGCCGATCGCACGCAGCGACATGCCCAGGATCGCCAGCCCTCCTTGCATCAGGCTGTTCATGGTCAGGTCAATGTCTTTCGGCCGAGCCTTGAGAGCGTTGAGCAGCACAGGCCAGGACTTCGTGTCCTGCAGTTGCCCGGCGTAGCGCATGGCACTCTGCGCAGTGATCCACTCCTGAGGCATCGGGGGCTGCTGCCCGGGTTGGGGCAAAGGAACCTTGGGGTTCGCCCAGGAACGGATTAGACCGACGTGTTGGGTGGATCGCATGGCGGCGAGCGCGCGCATTCCGTTCGCGTGCGGCCACGGCATCTCCAATAGCCAGAACTCCACCGCATCCTCGGCCTGCGCTCGAATCGTGTCGCGTTGGTTCGGATGCATGACGGCCAAGTCTGCGATCAGGCGTGCGGCGGTGACTCGCTCGTCATCGCTACGCATGAGCAACTGCTCCCATTCCACCCAGTCTCGGTAGACTTTGAGCGGATCCATACGCAGACGCGCGGCCAACGTGGGCACGCCGCGAACGTCTCCGATCCTGGCCAGGGCAGACGCAGCGCGCGTCTGCCAATGAACGTGGGGGCGGCCGGCAATGAATGCTTGGAGCGCCTCGCCGCTTCGGGGATCGTTGAGACCGAGAAGGCCGCCGCTGGTCCGTCCCTCGATGGCGTCGAACACGGTCCGAGCCCGCTGCCACCCGCCGCTGGTCTCGCTCGACAGTCCGTCGAGGGCCATGATCAGGCCCCGGGTGCCGACGTCATCGCGCAGAGCGGACACCAGCTGGTTGAAACGCTCGATCCGTGCAGCCTTCAACACCTCGACGAGCGCCTGCCGCGAATCCGTCGTCCCAATCCTGGCGAGCCCGCGCACGGCCTCGCTCGCCACGCCAAGGTCACGATCCGCTGCCAGCCACGCGAGTGTTCCCGTGTGTGAGGGCTCCGCCTTGGACGCCAGGCTCGCTGCAGTCAGCCGGCGCATTTCCGGGCTCGTCGCGCCCGTGTGCTTCTCCGCCAGGGTCGGATTGAGCCGTGCGAGCTGTCTGAGATCGAAGGACGAGCCCCCGTCGAGCCGAGTCACGTCCTCGAGCTCGCCGCGTTGGTAGAGCTGCATCGCTCGACCAAACACTCTCGGCTCCTCGAGCACCACCAGCGCCCAGACCAACTGCGCGAGCGACCCTTCGGATGCACCTTTGACTGCCGCGAGCAGTAGCGCCCGCGCTGAAGTGGCGCGCGGGAGGCCAAGGTGAGAGAGAACCCTGGCTGCCTGAGCCTGGACCTCGACTGCCGGACTGGAGATCGCTTCGGTCGCCAGCTCCAGCGCTGACGCATCCTCAACCCACGTCAGGTGGGCAAGCGCGTGCGCTCGCAACCGAGCACTAGGGTGACTCTGCGCCCAATTCCTCCACTCGTTGACCTGCTCCGCGGCGGGCCTCTGCAACAACTCGGCCAGCGCTGCGTACTCCTCGTCAAGGGCAAGCTCCACCACCTCGGACTCGGGTTCGCTGACCTGGACAGTCTGCACCGCCGTCTGGCCCGGGGCGGCCACCGGCTGCGGTCCACCGCAGGCTGCAAGCGCCGCGCACATGCCAGCCAACCCGGCCCGGAAATGCCCAGCAGCGCGAACCGCCTCTCCTGCCGGCCTCGAATCGCGAGACGTGATGCACACACGTCGCTGATATCTCCACATGCCCGCTTCCCTCGTGCTGCCCGCCGTCACCTGACGCGGGGGCGTGATCATGCTGTCTCGCACGGATGGTTTCCAGCCCGAGTCACACTTGCCGGCCGCGGGGCCTTCTATCGAACCACCTTGGGAGCCAACGCGGATCGGTTGGACCGGGTTCAGTGGGTTGACCTCGGCACGACACTGCCCGACCCTCTCAATCTGGGGCGCGCTGCGCCGGCTCGCGGCTCGTGGCTGCCGCGGAGGAGGAGCACTGGTGAAGCCTTTCTGCCTGATGCGCATTTTGGTCGTGCTGGCGCTGGTCTGCGCGCCGGCGGTCACGTGGGGGCAAGCAATCGCCGACCGTGACCTTCCCCCTGAGCTCGAGCGCTGGAAGGGTTGGGTGCTGGATCAGCTGGGTGACCAGGCGTGTCCAGCCATCGGCGGCAATGCGGTCTGCGCGTGGCCGGGGCTTCTGAGCTTGAGGGTCGGCGCACGAGGAGCCGACTTCCGCTACGAGGTGCTCACCGACCGCGAGCATTGGGTCGCGTTGCCGGGGTCTGCCGACCACTGGCCACAAGACGTGCAGCTGGGAGCACGCCCGGCGGTCGTGACCGCCGAGGGCGATACGCCGGTCGCTCGCATCCCTGCTGGTCGACACGTGCTGACCGGGAAGCTGCTCTGGAAGCAGCCACCGGACAGCTTGACCGTGCCCCCAAAGTGCGCCCGCGTCGAGCTCGAGGCAAACGGCAAGCGCATCCAGTTCCCGCGACGGGAGAAGACGACTCTGTGGCTGCAGGGAGTGGAGATTGAGGCAGCTGCGGACGAAGACACTGCTCAGGATGCGTCCGAGGCACTCGCGCCCGACAGCTTGGATCTGCAAGTAAGCCGCCGATTGACGGATGGGCTTCCGCTCCTCATCGCGACGCACCTGGAGCTCCGCGTGGCGGGCAAGCCTCGCGAAGTCACCGTGGGGAAGGTTCTGCTCGGCGCGGACGAGTTACTTGGGGTGGAAAGCAAGGACGTGCCGGTCCGCATCGATGACGGCGTTCTGGTGGCCCAGGTCCGACCGGGAACCTTCACGGTGCGCGTGCTCACGGCGCTGGCCAAGCCGCCCGAGTCACTGGTGGCGCCCAAGCAGACGGAACCGTGGCCTGCCCAAGAAACCTGGCTGTGGCAGCCGGCCGAGCACTACCGCCAGGTCGAGGTATCGGGCGGAGCTGCCATCGATCCCAACCGGACCACGCTGCCACCGGACTTCCGCCGCGGCAGTGCCTACAATCTGGTCGCCGGCGGCCGGCTGACGCTGAAGACCCTGCGCCGGGGTGAGACCGAAGCCCCACCCAACGACATCGAGCTCGAGCGACAGATGTGGCTCGCGCAGGACGGGTCCAGCTGGAAGGTGCAAGACCATTTCAGCGGGACGATGCGTCGCACTTTCCGGCTCGACTTGACCGCGGGCGAGCTCGGTCGATTCGGTGCCCCCGGCCAGGACATTCTGCTCACGCACAACCCGGCGACCCATCAGCCTGGCATCGAGGTGCGCCAGAACTGGCTCAATCTCGTGGCGGAATCGATCCACCGCGATCGCACCACCTTGCCCGCGGGCGGTTGGTCCGAAGACGTTCAGAAACTCAGTTTCACGGTCCATACGCCTCCGGGCTGGACCCTGCTCGACGCCAGTGGTGTGGACGATTTCCCAGGGAGCCCCCTCCGGAACCTGAGCTTGGGCAGGTTGCTCCTGATCGCCATCGTGGCTTTCGGACTGGGCCGACTGGGAAGGCCCTGGTGGGGCGCAGTCGCGGCTGCGGGGCTGCTGCTCGGTACGCAACATTGGGGAAGTCCGCTCGCCCCCTGGCTCGTCGCGATTGCTGGCCTGGCGGCGGTCCGCTACGCGCCCTGGCCAATCTTGCGGGGCCCACTTTGGGTCGTCAGCTGGATCGCCCTGCTCGTGTTGGGCGCGCGCCTGGCGGACTACGCCACGGATCTGGCGACGGGCGTGCTCGTGCCCCACGGCAGGATCGCCGCAGAGTGGGCGCAGGAATGGAAGGAGACCGAGCAGATCGCCGAGGCGAACGCCGACAACCGGGAAGGCGGCACCGGAACCCGCGCCAAGGGAGAAGAGGGCTCCATGGGCAACGCGCGCTACGCGATCAAGGGGCCGAGCAGCAGAAAGTATGGCCGCGTGCAGATCCCCGGCGCACCCCAACCCCAAGATGAAATGGACGAGGCTCCGAAAGCGCCTCCACCGCCGCCCAAGGACGTCGTGATGCAGATGGGTCCGGGGATGCCGCTGTGGCGCCACAACTCGTGGTCCCTGCCGATCGACGGACCGGTAAAGAAGGACCACGTGATCCGGCTGACGCTGCTCTCCCCGGGGCAGAACGCGGCGCTGGGTCTGGCCGAGGTCGGCCTGCTCCTCTTCGCGTTTGCGCTCGTGCTCCGACTCGCCTGGCAGACGCGGCCACCCGGGCGCCGTACCGGATCGAGAGCAAAGGCGGCAGCCGCCGCCGCAGGTCTGCTGGTGCTGGCGTTGCCCAGCGTGGCACGCGCAGAGATCCCCAGCCAAGACGTGCTCGACGAGCTTCGCACCCGCCTCACCCGGGTTGCCGACTGTGACCCCTGCGTGTCCGTTTCTCGGGTGGGGCTCGAGCTCTCCGGACCGACTATCGAGGTCGAATCGGAAGTGCATGTGGTGGGCACGCAGGGATATCAGCTTCCCGGACCGGCCGAGTCCTGGCTGCCCTCGCGCGTCCTGGTGGATGGAGAGCCCACCCAGGCCCTCTTGCTCCACGATGACGGCTCCCTCTACGTCCGCCTGACACCGGGGAAGCACGTCGTGCGCGCGACGGGCGGTGTTGCCCGGGCCAGTCTGACGTTCTCGCTGGGCACGCCACCGCGTCGGGTGGAGGTGCGTGCCAAGGACTGGCGCGTCGCAGGCCTGAGCGACGAGGGGGTACCGACAGGGGCGCTCGAGCTCACCCGCTCGGCCGGTGCAGCGGAAGAGACCGACGAGCCGCGTGACGTGGGGCAGCCGGAAACGACTGAACCTACAGCGTCCGGACCGGACGCCCCCTGGCTACTGATCACTCGCTCGCTCTCGTTCGGAGTGATCTGGACGGTCACCACCAAGCTGGAGCGAATTGGACCTTCCACTGCCGCGGTGGGACTGGACTACCCGCTGCTCGCTGGTGAGAAGATCAACGACCCCACGGTCCTGATCCGCGCGGGAAAGGCGCGCTTGTCCCTGGAGAAGGGTCAGGCGAGCCGCGAAGTGAAGTCGACATTGCCTGTGAGCGCACAGCTCACCCTGGTCGCCCTGAGCGGCGTTCGTGCCAGCGAGCGGTGGGGGCTCGACCCGAGTGAGATCTGGCGGTGCGAGCACTCGGGCATCAGCCCACTCGGGCAAAGTGGCACGCAAAGCTCGGGGGCGGCGCAGCCCAATGTCCCCACCACCACGGCTGCGGGCTTCGCTCCCGACTTCGCTCCTTGGCCCGGCGAGAAGCTCACCCTGAAGCTCAGCCGGCCCGAACCGGCTCCGGGCAGCTCGCTCACGTTGGATTCCGTGCGCATGCAGCTCGACCCGGGGCCTCGCGCCCTCGAAGCCAAGCTCCACGTCGGCGCCAGAGTGAGCAAGGCGCAGCCTCTGCGCATTGCGCTTCCGGCCGACGCGAGCGTGCTCAAGGTGGTGGTGAACGGCGAGCCACGCGCCATCGATCGCGATGACGTGAAGTTGAACCTGGAGCCTGGCGGATACGCCATCACGGTCGAATGGAAGCAGCCGACAGGCCTCGGCCTGCTATTCCGAGCACCGGCGGTGCGCCTGAGCCACGCGGCGGCCAATGTCGAGATTCGAATGGAGGTCCCCAAGAAACGCGCATTGCTGTGGCTGGGCGGACCCAGCTGGGGACCTCGCTCGATCATTTGGATCCCCTGGCTGCTGCTCGTGGCGCTGAGTCTCATCCTCGGCAGCCTGCCCCGGAGCCCCCTGCCCTGGTGGCAGTGGTGGGTGCTCGGCTTTGGCTTCATTGGCGGCGCCGGGTGGGTGCCTCTCGGTCTGGTCGTCGTCTGGTTCTTCGCCGTACAGGTGCGCGGGTGGAGCACGGCGCTGAGCTGGCCCTGGCACAATCTTCGCCAGGTCGGACTAGCACTGCTCACGCTGGTGGCTCTGATCGCGCTCGTCGTGCCATTCCTGGAACGACTGACCGAGACGCCTGTGCTGCGCTGGGAAACCGGGTACCAGGCGAGCGGCTACTACCCCGGCCTGGCATGGTACCGAGATGCCATCGACGGGACACTCCCCCAACCGTTCGTCCTCTCGGTCCCGGACTGGTTGCTCCATGGCCTGTATGTCGCGTGGTGTGCCGGTGTCGCCTGGCTCGGCTATCGCTGGGCCAAGTGGGCCTGGCCACAGATCGGACATGAAGGCCTGTGGCTCCGTCGCCGCGCTGCTGCGGCGGCTGGAGGTGGGCCAGCAGTCCCGATTGCCGGAGGACCGCCGGCAGAGGCGCCGCGCACAGACGAGACGGCCACGGAAGCCTCGACCGAGTCATCCAATACCGGTGCGCCTCTAGCCACCGACACCGTCGGGGAGGACAGCGCCGAGGAAGCCAAGGCCACCCCTACGGACGAGCGCGACTCCAAAGACGCCGACGAAGACCTGTGATCTAGGCGCGAGCCGCCACTCGCAGCATCTCGTTTCCCCCGCGCTGAAACTCGTACGGCACCGTCTCGATGCTGACTTCGAAACCCTGCTGCTGGAGCCGGTCCACGACTGGATCCACGTGCTTGGACCGCCGGGCGTTGTAGTCGAGCAACGGGAAGACCCGTGCCTCTCCCGCCACGCGGCACATCTCCACAATCGAAGCGTGATGCACGTCGACGTCCAGCAGATCGCTGTACAGAAACAGGACGTGTGAACAGAGCGCCAACTCGAATACTCCGTTGGCAAAAGGCAACTGCGGCAACTCGGCCGCAACGTAGCGACCTACGGCACGCCCCGCTTCGTAGCCTTCCAGGAACCGCTGCATCGACGTCATGCGGGTCCGCCCCAGGTCCTCCACCGAGGCGATCGTGGTCCAGACGAACTTCTCCTGATTCTCCCGGGTCTGTTCGATCACGTTCTGGTAGGTCGCGTCGATCCGCTCGCGGATCTCTGCTGCGGTGAACCGGTAGATCGGGTCGACGGACACCACCGAGCCGCCGCGGGCGGTGAACTCCTGGTTGAAGCTCGCCGGACCGTCCCCGCACCCGACGATGCGTTTCTTCAGATCGGCGTCGTCGAGCGCAAACATCCTCTGGTACTCGTCGAAGGATCGCCCCCAGGGCTTGACCTCGTCGTAACGGAACATGCTGATACCGGCCGGGCCGTGCGCGCGGCGCGTGCCTTGTAGCACTCTCGCGGCGCGGCGTGCATTCCCGTGGTGTCGGCTTCACGAGCCGGAGTGTGGCCCCCGGACAACCGAGCGGTGAACCGCCGCTGGGCGAGCCGCCGGACCACGTCCCACCAGCACATCGAGAAACCCCACCACTTCACGCACCACTTCTCCCGCCACGCCCCGGCCGATGTGCGACGGTTCGATTCGTGTCGGATCGGGCTGGGTGATGCAGTTCATGGCGTGTGTGACGCAGGGCAGGACACGGACACGGTGCGGCACGTGGGAGAAGCGTCGGAGGAACGCCTGCCAAGCTTCAATTTCAGCGGCGGAAACGTTGTAGTCGTAGCTGCCGCCCAGCACCAGCAGCGGACGCTCCAGCCGGGCGGCGAGCGCGGGCGCCTGGCGGGCAAGGCGAACCCAGGAAGCCCAGACCCCAGGGGGTTGGCCGAGAATCGGCTCCCCCAAGTGGGTTCCGGTTTCGAGGTGCCGCAGGGCGCGCGCGGCAGCGACCAACAGGGCGCGTTCCCGCTCCGCGCGGTCCTTCTGTCCGGCATTCTCAAAAGCCCAAGCGACCCGCTCGCTCTGTTGTTTGATCAGGACGGAGAGCGGGTGAAACGGCGGCGCCAGCATCACACCGGCCGGAAGATCCCTGCGAGAAGTCAGGAGCGCGGGGACCAGGCTCCCCCCTTGACTGTGACCGATGATGAACAGCCGGCGGCCATCAATGGCTGATTGGGCAGCCACTGCATCCACGGCTGCCTCCGCGTCGCGGAGATACTCGGTGGTGTTGAATTCGACTTCCAGGAGCTCATACGGGACGGTGGGGTAGCGGTTCTTCGCGCAGTGATTGGATTCACCACACGTGCGCTTGTCGTACCGGTAGACGGCGTAGCCGTGGTCCGCCAAGGCTTCGGCGAGACGCCGGTACACGGGAAGCTCAAAGCCGAATCCCAGCCCGAGCTGACCTCGCATGACTCCGTCGCGGGAGAGCGGGCCACTGCCATGGACGATCACCACCCCGGGGACTTGCTCACCCAACCGTCGCCTCGGCAGCGTCAACGTTCCGGACAGTCGCCATCCCCCTCGGTCGAAATCCAAGGACTGGTCGACTTGCGGAAGGATGGGGCCCGGCGACTCGGCAGCCGGCACGATGCCAGCCGCCGGCGCGCGCGCAGCCGCTCGTGCCTCGGGCGCCGAGTGCTTCACTGCACACCCGGCGAGCACGAGCAAGGTCACCAGCAGCGCGAACCACCGCATCCGTCTGTCTGGTTCAGACCGACAGTCCTGTCAAACCTTGGGTGGGACAGCTACTCCGAGCACCCCGGCGTCCCGCCCAGCCGGTTGGGGGTCCCAGAAACCCCGTCCAGCGCGAAATCGTTGAGGTGCGACCGCAGCGGGGGAAACGTCGTTGGCTGTGCTGAGCCTCATCAGGTCGTTGCTCCTGGTCGGGCCTGTTGATTAGCCCAACCTGGCCGCGAGCCGTCGACTACTCGCACACGTTCGTCCTGCTGCGGCTGGTTCACAGCTGGGCTGAAAGCCGTGTCGCCCTCGTCATTCAGTCGAAGCCTGCAGCGCTCGCGCCGAGTTGGACGAATCGCCCAGACCCAATGATCGGTCGGCGCGCAACGGGCTACTCAGCCCGATCACGCCGGCGACGCCTGCGGCCGAGCGCCAGCATGCCGGCCAGTGCCAGGGCCAGCGACAGGCCCGGTGGTGCCGTCCGACCCGCCGCCGAGCAACCGCACCCCTCGTAGTCTTCGGTCGGATCGGTCAGGCCTTCGTCGTCGTTGTCCGAACTCTGACTCGGGCCCGAACCCAGCGACTGAATGAACGAGAGCAGTCCGGTCAGCGAGCTGTGGTTCAGCGACAACGCGATCGGCTCTGTCAAGCTGCTCTCACCAGTGGAGCAGCCATCGATGGTCACGGACCCGCTGTAGTAGTGCAACTCACCGTCTTCGCTGGTTTCGAAGTTTGCCTGCAGCTGGATCCGGGGGGCGTCCCCAATCACCGGTACCATGAACGTGACGCTCCCAGTCTCATCGATGGTCCCAGAGTCGCACTGCTCGTTTGCGCACACACCGGCGGTGGCTGCCGAAGGCGTGCTCACTCCGCCCGTGAGCTCACCCCGAACCATGGCCCCCACCACGACGTCTCCGGCCGCCAGGGGTCCACCGTCACCGATGAGGTGTTGACCGGAGAACTCGGCGGAAACCGTGACTTCGCACAGGCGCGGCGGCTCGAAGGACGTCGTCACGTCACCCAACGTCGGGCAGTCGCAACTCGATGGCTGGCAACTCGGAACACCTCGGCCCGAAGCCGAGCGCTGCAGCGTCGAGGTCTCGAACGGCGCTCCCACGAACACGCCGGCGCCGCCGGCTGCGGTCACCCGCGCCGTAAACACCTCACCGACCGTCCCGTTGTTGTCCACGTCCTCGCTGGGTCCCTCGGACTTCATCACATCCGTGGCGAACCACCCGTTGGCGCCAGTCGTGATCGTCCCGTTGGTGCCGGTGTAGGAGACGCCCTGTACGTCGACCTGGATACCGGGTAGCGGACTGCCGCTCGCATCGACGAGCCGGCCCTTTACGCAAGTGCGTGTCTGCACCGGTCGGTCGCAGTTCCAAGTGGAGAAGTGCGTCGTCTCGAACGCGACAAACACGGTACCGGAGTAGTCCCCCGCGACGATGCTGGGGAGCAGGTCCTCGTCGATGGCAGTGCCGTCTCGGCCCTGCAGCTCTCCATCCTGCTCCCCTACCCATTGCGCGATGTCAGCGTTGAAGCTGTACATCGGCACCTCGATTCGACCCGTCCCCGGCTCGAGGTCGACGAAGGTGGACCAGCTGTCCGGCTTGGCCTCGAAGCGGACCGACAACGGGCTCGTGAACGACTCCACCCGGTTGCCGTTCTCGTCGCGAAAGTCGATCTCGGCAAAGCCGGAAGAGATGAGCAGGTTGTCGTCGCTATCCGCGAAGCTCCCCGGGAATCTCGGGGTGTCCAGATTCGGATCGTAGGCCTGGGCGTACGCTCGATCGATTCCCGTCCCTCCTGGGAAGCCGGTGATCCTGACGCTGCCGTTGGCGGCCTGGCAGCCGCTCGCACTGCACTGCACCTCCTGCAACGGCGCCAGCAGGGCGTCCAAGGAAGGGCTGGAATAGTTGGTGGAGAAGCGCCGCACGGTGGTGGAATAGCCCTCGCGCTCGAACGTCAGCACACCGGGAAGCGGCCCTTGGTCGAGCAACGAGTCGAACCCACGGGCCTCGAAGTCAGCAATCACCTGCGATACGTAAGCGATGAACTCGAAGTCGACGTCCAGCGGATTCAGCTCGTAGCGGATGGTGTACGCCCCGTCGCCGTCAGCCGTTGCAGACACGGTCTCGTAGCTCGCGAACTCACCGTCGCGATCGAGATCTACTTGAAGACCGACGCGTGTCCCGCGAGGACTCAGGCCGTCCGCCAACCGAATCTGCCCGCTCACGTCGAACAGCGTCTGCGCACTGGCAGCGCCGCCTGTCGTGATCAGTGCCCCCAACGTCGCGGAAACAATGGTCCAGCGCATATTTCTCCTCCGAGCTCCGACCCGAATCTGGGCGAAAGCAAATTGCGTACCTCGGGCGTGATCCGCACAATCGTCCCGGCGCGCCGGCGCGATGCATGACATTTGGGTCGTGGCGGTCGGCCTCTGGAGCAAACCGCCCTGCTGTGCCGATAGGACCTGACCCGGCGCCGCAGCGATTGGACCGGCGAGTGTCCGATATGCGCGACGAGAGCGCCGCTGGATTCTGCGGATTGGCGGCGCGGACGCCGTTCATCCTTCCGGCAAGTACCACCCGCAGGTGCCGGCAACGCATCTGGGCCTGGCTGGTGGCGAACACGGCGGCGGGGCGTTGGGTGTGCATCCAAGAGTCGCAAACTCCGCGCAGGGTCCTCGATTCGCACGCTGCTTGGCCTGCTCGTACGCGGACACGCCCGCTACTGAAATCACGGTCGTGCAAGAATCGAAACAGCGTGCGTTGCGATCGACCACCACACAATCCGCGTCCATCGCGCACGACCTGTTCGCTTGTTCCACGCTTTCGAGCTCACCGACGGCCTGAGCTACCAGCTTGTGGCAAGCGCCCGGGTTCTGTGGCACGCCCGTGGGCGTGGGCTGCGTGGCAGGCTGCGTCGCCGATTGTGGCCCAGCCTGACCTGCCGGCGGTGAACCGGACTGGGCCGCACATGGCGGACAGGGCTGCGCCGCAGACGGCTGAGCGTTGGCCGGGCAACAACCTCCGAGCACTCCACAGCACGTCGTGCAGGTCAGCGCACGCAGAACAATCTTCCAGGGCGAAGGACGACTGGTTGGATTGGGGGGCATCTCCATGGGCGGCTCCTTCATCGGCAGCGGGAGCTGTCGGCGCGACCGGCGTAGTAGAGACCTCTGTCAGCGAGTCCGCAATACTCGGTCCGGGTGCCTACTTCTTCGCCGCCTGGTGGCAGCTTCCCGTGCATGTGCAGCCCCCAGCCCGATCGCACGCGCAGAACTGCCGTTGTCCGAAAAGACTCAATCCGTCGGCAGAACGGGACCATCTCGAGCGGACCCGGCTCAGCCGCGATGCGTCGCACCCTCGGTGAGCTCGACCCGCCACCGAGTGCAGACCCCATGCAGGGCGGAGCTGCTGACCAGCGACAGTTGGACTAAACGCGTCGAGTTCTCGTCGCACGGCGGCCAGGGTGAGCTGGCTCACAGCTCCGGTATTGACCGGCGGCGGCCAGGCGGAACCATCGACACAAACGAAGGACGGCGATCCCCGCTCGAGGGAACCGCCATCGTTGGACGGCCTGCTCTGGGGGGAACAGGCTACTCGCAGAACATGGGCGCGGTCGCCGTGCAGAACCCGAGCGCGAAGTTCGCGTCGGCTGAACCACAAATGAATGCGTGGCACGGATCGCCGTTCTCGCAGTCGCCGGCCTCCTTGCACACTTGGGCCCCATCGGTGAACCCGCAGTCGGAACCGCAAAACGTCAAGATCGCATTCATCGCGGAGATATTCGTGTAGCAGCAGCGCTCGCCGGGGCAGTCCGCCGAGTCGTCGCACTCCAGGCGAGCGATTGCGCCTGAGCACTGGGACGCATCGCACCAACGGTCGGACGCGCCGACACAGCACATCTCTGAGTCCTCGGCGCAGGTCGTCTCGCCGCAGGCGATCCCCGGCTCGGGCGGGTCCAGGACGACCACGCCGCCGCCGCCGGCCGCACCACCTGTGCCGCTCTGACCTGCGGTGCCGCCCACTGCGCCGCCGCTGCCCGCTGCGCCGCCACTGCCCGCCGCGCCGCCACTGCCCGCCGCACCGCCATCACCAGCCGGAATGCTGCCACCTTGCCCTGCCGCGCCACCGGATAACGCACCACCTGCGCTCGGCGCCCCACCGCTGTCTGTGCTGGATCCTCCACCACCCGGAGCGCCACCGTCGGATCCGCCCACCCCGACTGGGACACCAGCGCTGCCTCCGACTGCGACCACCGCTCCGCCTGAAGATGGTCCTCCCCCGAGTCCGGCACCCCCGCTGCCCCCGCTTGAAGCACCGCCGGTGCCACCGCCCGACGTACTGCCACCCACACCGCTGCCCCCAGAGCTGTCTGCGCCGCCAGACTGAGCCAGAGATCCGGCAGTGCCCCCAACACCGGTGTTCGCTCCCCCAGCGCCGGGAACTGGTGCTTCAGCAGCGCCTCCCACCGCATTTTCGCTGCCACCGGTGGTTGCGCCACCTTCAGACCCTGATGGCTCCCCGCTCTGCTTGTCACTGCCACCGCACCCCACCGCTGCGGCGCCACCCGCTAAGAGAAACCAGCAGACCCGCGCCCTCACCCTGGCTGACCAGAGCATCTCCCAGACTCCTTCTCTGAAGGCTGACCGAACCTCGGTGACGGTACCATCCCACAGCCGGTGCGGCCACCGGCGGCCTCGGAACGTCATCCTTGATCCATGTTTCGGCGGCCGCCAGCGACCGCCGAAACATGGATGGTT
>CAZSVU010000113.1:0-22175 GCA_964610275.1 uncultured Polyangiaceae bacterium
GGTCCAGGAGCGACGCCCCCATTGGCAGCCGAAGCAGATCCCGCGGAACGATCAGAATCTTCTGCATGACGTGCTCGCGCCCTCCCCAGCCGCGGGCCGCGCGCTTCTTCGATCAGCTCACTCCCAGATTCTTGCGAATGCGCGCGACCGGCTCCTCCAGGTTGGGTTGGAAGGGCTTGCCAGTGATCTGCTGGACGGCTTCGGTGTAGCGCCGCGTCGCCTCTATCCGGACCTCGTCGGGGATCTTGGGGATGGGGCCATCGCCGCGGAATCCGAGCTCCGCGAGGTAGCGCCGCACGTACTCCTTGTCGAAGCTCTCCGGGTCCTGCCCAGCAGAGAAGCGGGCCTCGTAGCTGTCGGTGAACCAGAAGCGAGACGAGTCCGGAGTGTGGATCTCGTCGATCACCATGATGCGGCCGTCCGGGGTCTTGCCGAACTCGTACTTGGTGTCGACCAGGATCAACCCGCGTTCGGCACAGATGCGCTGGCCGGTCGCGAACAGCGCCAGCGCCATGTCCGCAGCAGCGTCGAAATCCTCCGGAGGCATCTGGGTGAGCTCGAGAATCTCTGTCCGGGAGGCGGAGATGTCGTGGTCGCCGTGCGCTGCCTTGCTGCTGGGCGTCAGCAGGGGCTGGGGGAGACGCTGATGCTTGCGCATTCCCTCGGGAAGATCGTGCCCGCAGAACTTCCGGGCGCCACCCTCATAGTGCATCCAGATGCTGGTCGAGGTCGTACCCGTGAGGTACGCGCGCACGACCATTTCCACCGGCAGCGACGTGCACTCGGTCGCTATCAGCACGTTGGGATCGGGCACGTCGATCACGTGGTTGGGGGCCACGTCGCGGGTGGTCTCGAACCACCAGGCCGCAACGTGATTGAGCAGCTGCCCCTTCAGCGGCAACGTACCCAGCACGCGGTCGAAAGCGCTGATGCGATCGGTAGCAATGATGATTCTTCGACCGTCTGGCGACGAGTAGTTGTCGCGCACCTTTCCCTCGTACTTCGCGCCCAGCTCCGGAAAGTCGGTGCGCTCCAGGGGAAAGGCCAGGGCTTGTTGGATGACTTTTTCGTCTACGGTTGCCACGGCGGCGGAAGCTAGCATGAGCTTGGCCCGGGCAGGGAAGGATCCGTCGGGGCCATGGCGCGCGTCGGCGCCGCCCGCGCTACTTGGGCGTGACGCCGAGCTTCCTCCCGTCCACCCAGAATTGGTTCTCGCCGTAGGGCATCACGTCCAGGTCCATGGGCATGACGCTTGCCCAGCCCATGACGAGGTCCAGGAAGTACACAGTGGCGCCGGCCTCCACCACTCCGATGACGGGAGAGTGGGGATTGGCAGCAGCGCGAATACGCAGCCGAACTGGCGCCTGGACGGTCTTGACCGATTCGCCGAGCCGGAGCTGGGCTGGTTGCGGCACCGAGACCGCGCCCGCCTGCCGGTCTTCGCGTTCTCCCCAGGGTAGGACGCGGAAACTCGACGCTTTGGCCCACGCCTGCACGATGATCGGGCCGTGGTACTCCACGCGAACGAATTCCCCTTTGCGTTGGGTGCTCCACATGAGCAGCCCGTTGGCCAGGTCGAGCGCCTCGCCCAGCGTCCGGTCCGGACGCCAGTCGTCGTACAGTTGGACTCGATCGACGTTCACCACGTAGCCACGCGCGTTGCCGGGTACTGACCAACCCGGGGGCGTCCCCGGGTCCAGCGTGAGGTCGCTGCACTGAGCCGTGGCCGTAAACGAGTCGCGCATCGGTGGTTGGTTGAGCCGCATGCGGACGTCGATGGTGTTCTGGTCAGACTTGACGAACTCGACCCGACCTCCCTGAGCCAGCCAGACCGTGCCGCTGCTGTTGTGCGCGGCGAGTCGCTGGGTGGTGGTCAGCGGTAGCGCGGCGGGCTCGACATACCCGCTGATGCGAAATCCCTTGGTGCTGGATCCGGTGACGACGGCCACCCGTTGCCCGGGCTGGCTCGGAAAGCTCTGTGCCCGCAGCGTCGACATGGCCCCGCTGAAACGGGCGACGGGCGCTCCCGTGCTCGGGTGGGCGTACACGCTCAGGTCCTTGGGCATGGGGGTACGGCCCTGCAGGACGCACTGATTGGGCGCCGCGTCGGTCGGGGTCGACAGCGTCAGGACACTGGAACCGGCCGCAATGGCCAAGGATAGGGTGAACAGGTCGTGCCGTCGCTTCATGCCGCCGTTCTCCTCATGACGCTTGCTGCCACTCCAGGGTAATTCGCGCTAAGTTCGACTTTGCAGCGAGCCCCCCTATGCTACCGCTCGAGTTCGCTTTTGGCACCCCCCGCAAACTACCGAAACCCGGGCAGATTTCTGGTCGGGCGGTGGTGGTGGACATCGCCTTTGCCGGGATTGGCAGCGGCGGTGGGTTTGACAAGATCACCCTTCCCTTCATCGACGGGCTCGGCGAGCGGCTGCGCGGTTGGGTGGATCACCACGACCATCATGAGCACCGCCGATACGCCGGAGATCCCCGTTTCGTGCTCGCCACCAAGGCTGAGTACGGCGCCTGTCCGGAGATGATTGACCCCGATCTGGTGGCGCGGATTGGTCCTGTGGATACCATCGTCTGCCATACGGACTTCGACGGTCTGGCCAGCGCTGCCAAGTGGGCTCGAGGTGGCGAGGAGCCCTACCCGGGTTGTGACGCGGACGCCCGCTGCATCGACACCCGCATCGGGCAGCCTGGTCGCGCGGCCGAGCGAGTGGACCGGGCGCTGCGCGCGCGGCCCCGCGACATGGGGTTGTTCGGCATTGTGGTTCGGCATCTTGCGAGCGGACTGAGCGACGCTGCACTCTGGACGGTGATTGACGAAGCCGCTGCCGAGCTGGCGCCCATCGAGCAGGAGACCCGGCGCGCGGCAACAGCGTTTCGTCGGTTGCCGCCCGGGGTTGCCATGGTCAACGTCACGCGAGGCTACGGCCGCCTGGACAAGACGCTGCTGCTCATGCTCGGTCAGGAGCGCGAGGCCGTCTCGGTGGTGGTGGACGGTGACACCGTGAGCGTCGCCGCGAGGTTCGACAGTGGCCTCAACTTCCTGGAGCTCTTTGGGCTTCCGGGAGGAATGCCCACCCGCGTGTCGGTGCCACGCTCGACGCTCCCCGACGTGCTTGCTGCGCTCGGGGTCGACCCCGAGCTGGCGTAGCGCTCGTGCCGCGGCGAGATGGCCGCGAGCGCCGCTCGGCCAGGCGAGTTGGCCCGTCGGTTGCCGCCGGCCCCCCGGACGTGCTAAGCGGAGCAAACCTGAAGGTAGTTGATACAACTACGGACGTAAAAGCTTGAATTATTAGCACTTTTTGCGGTTTCGGGGGATCTCGCTCGGACCCGAGGGGACCTCTCGCCTCGAGATGATCAGGGGGCTCGATGGCATCCACGGCGTCTGGCTCGGCCGCACTGGCCGAGCAGGTCACCATCCACGACGACAGCGTCTCGATCTGTCTGCTGATCAACCATCGCGATCGCAGCATGCGAGTGGTCGACTACCGCTCCGGCTTCAACCCGGACAAGGGCGCGGTGGTGGTCACCGCGGCACGACGTCAGGGTGTCCAGCGCGTGTTCACGCTCGTGGAGCGTGACGAGGTCTCCAACTGGCAGCGGCTCGGATTCCTGCGCGAGGGACACATCCCCGGCTTCTACAAGCGGAGCGACGCCTGGATTCTGGGTGCGCCGGTCGACCTCCACCTCACCCAAGCGTGTCTCGAGGAGAGTGGCATGCGCCGCGCGCCCGGGAGCTTCTGGGACGACACCCGGGCGGAGCGCGAGATGCAGGCGATTCGCCGCGCCTGCAAGGATGCCGACGAGCAGCCCACGGCGCCGGTGCGGGTGCGCGAGGCGCGCCAGACCGAAGTGCTCAGGGCCGTCGTGACCGCGCTTCGTTCCGATCGTGCGCTCACCACCTTCGCGCCGTTCGGCAGCGACGTGCAGCGGCACTACTTCGCCTGCACCGGACGTGGCGGATTCTCCGTGATGGCGAGCGCAGAGATTCAGCCCTGTTTCAACCACGCGTTTCTGGAGCTGCTCAGCGCACCCCGTACCGACAAGGAGGGGCTGCTGACCTTGGCGTCCCTCAACCTGCTGAGTGAGCAACTGCACCATCTCGGGGTGGTCGCCTGTTTCGGCGTGAGCCCGGTGGGCGAGCGGAGGCTCGGTCTGGCGTATGCCCGTAGCGGGTTCCGGCGCACCGGCGTGCTGCACGAGCACCTGCGGCTCGGTGAATCCCGGCTCGACGCGTTTCTTTGGACACGCAAGCTGGCAATGCCGGACGACCACTGACAGGATGCGAGCGTGTTCTCGGCACGCACCCGACAGACTCCCCCGGCACGCCCCCGCCACTCCGTGTGGATCGGGTCGTGCCTGCTCGCCTTCCCGCTCGTGATCGTCGCACCGGCAGCCGCCCAGCAGGTCAAATCGGTGTCCGCGGTGGCTCCGCCTGGCGCGGGTCAGCCCGCACTGGCTGTTGGTTTCGACAGTGCGGGGACGCTCCGCGCCGCCGTCTGCCCCCGAGCTTCCTGTCGGGTCGACGGAGGCCAGAGTCTGGACCTACCGGCCGAGGCCCAGCCCTTGGTGACCGCCGCACGCCTCCAGGTCATTCGCATCGGCGCGGGCCGCCACGCGATTCACGTGGAGGTTCCCGACCCGAGCCACCAGCGCGCCTGGGAAGCCGTCGTGTTTGCGCAACCGGGCGCCCCGCAACCGGCGGTCCCGTTCGCGGGTTGGACCGGGCTGGTACAGGGGCAGGATGGTGAGCGGAAGGGGCCGATGGTCGTGATCTCCGATCCGCTTGCTGACGGCTCTCGCCGACTCGCCATTGGAGAGCAGCACGAAGCCCTGACGCTGTGCGGGCGACCTGCCGTGATTTCCCCGCGGCTGCTCAACCCGAAGGATCTCAAACTCCACTCCGCCAAAGTGCAGCGTCTGAGCGCGGCGGACCGGGCCGGCGCCACGGTGGTCACCGCGCGTCGATTGCCGACACCCGCAGCACCGTCCAACCACCCGGTGCTGCGCGCCGTGGCAGCGACCAGCGCGGTGGGCCAACCCAAGGCACTGACTGACGGCGACCCCAACACCACCTGGGCCGAGAATCGCGGGCGCGAAGGCCGCGGTGAGTTCTTGCTGATGCAGGCACCCGGCGAGCTTCCCATCGAGGCGTTCGAGTTCGTGATTCGCCCCGCCGAGGGAGAGGTCGAGCACGGCGTTTCGCCCAAGGAATTCTATCTGGTCACCACGCCGAAAGTCTTTGCGGTGCGACTCGAAGAAGACGCCTGGGCGTACCCCGGAGCGCTCTACGAGGTGCAGCTCGACCAGCCTGTGCAGACGGACTGCGTCGCGTTGGTTACCGAGACGGCCTTCCAGTCGCACAAGGAAGCACGGGTCACGTTTGCCGAATTGCGCGCGCGCACCGCGCTGGCAGCGACGGACCTGCCGACCCTGGTGGCGTCCTTGAAAGGGGGTGGGCCGAGCGCCGAGGCGGCTGGAGCAGCATTGCGCTCCCTCGGCCCCGACGCGTTCGAGGCGGTCGCTGTGGCCTACGACACATTGGACGAAGACGGGCGTCGGGTCGCGCTCGACGTCATCGACCACGCCGAGTGCCGCATCAGCGCGCCCGTGTACGTGCGTGCGCTGCTTGGCCGGTTCGAGGCTCACCGCCTGCATGCCAGCGCGCGCCTGCGCCGGTGCGCTGCGGACGCGACCGAGAAGCTCGTGGAGGCATTGGACGGGGCGAACGCGGCCGAGCGGGATCTCATCGCGAATGAGCTGGCGTTGGCAGCCCCGGGGCGCGCCGTCGAGGTGCTCGTGCCACGGCTAGCGAAGGCCAAAGCCAAGCAGCGGGCGGCGCTCCGGGTCGTGATC
Organism: uncultured Polyangiaceae bacterium; assembly: GCA_964610275.1. Classification (GTDB taxonomy): domain Bacteria; phylum Myxococcota_A; class Polyangia; order Polyangiales; family Polyangiaceae; genus JAFGBI01. The sequence continues at coordinate 5,866 of CAZSVU010000113.1, forward strand.
GCCCGCGCGGCTGCCTCCGATCGGGCACGTGACGCGGTGCTCGGCGCGCTCGGTGATGCCCGGCTGAGCGAGGTTGCGCACCTCGACCTCTTGCGCGCCCTGGGCGACCGTCTCGCACAGTACGGGCCCGCTGCGACGGCGGCGTTTGCTCGCCTGGCGTCGCCGAAAGCGTCGTTCCGGATCCGCTACCTGCTGCTGGAGCCAGCAGCGGCCCTCGCTACCACCGACCCGAGCGCGCTGGCGTATCTGCGCCGCTCGCTGGCCGTGGACCCCGACGCGCACATTCGCGCCCAGGCGGCGCGCATGGTCTCGGATCCCGGACCCTTGCAGCGGGAGCTCGAGCGAGCCCTGTGGGACCCTGGGGTGCGAGTGCGCGAGGCCGTCCTCAGGGCGCTGTCCTCGAAGCGTGGCGCCTTCGCCGGAGCGGCGATCGCAACTCGACTCAAAGACGATCCGTGGCCGCTGGTCCGAGCGGCAGCCGCGGACGCTCTGGGCGAGCTCGGGCCGGGAGCGGCGCACGATCGCGCCCTGTTCGAGGCGCTGGGGGACGAGTCGCGCCACGTTCGGAGCCCCGTGCTCCGCGCGCTGGGCCGGCGCGGTGCGAGACAGTACGCTGCGGCCGTGCGCGAGCGACTGGGAGATTCCGACGAAGAGCTCACCGTGCGCGTCGCAGCTGCCGAGGCGCTGGGTCGGATGTGCGACGCCGAGGCCGTGGACGAGCTGACCGACTACGCGATGCTGCTGAGGGATCCGATGGGAGCCGGCCCCACCCGCGCCATAGCCCCGGCCGCGCTGCGGGCGCTGGGCCGCATTCGTCCACCGGACCTGGCCCAGCGGCTCCAGCCGTTGCTCGGCAAGGAAGCGCCCACGCTCGCGCGTCAGGCGGCCCAAGATGCGCTCCGCCAACCGAGCTCTTGCGGGCGCTGAGGCGGCAGTCCTCGTGGCTACCCCTGCTCTGTGAGCAAGCGCGGCGCTTGCTCGACGAGGTACAGCGGCAGCGACAGCAGGGAGTAACGTGCGCGCTCGCCCGACGGGGCGGCGAGGTCTACACGCTGCAGCATCGGCGGCGCTGCGTTGATCCGCAGTGCCCGCGCGTCCGCGCGCTCCGCCATGAACCCGTGCAGGCTGCGCAGCCTGCCTGCCGCTCCGGACTTCACCTCCACCGCGACCATGCGTGCGCCCGCGGCGTGAACGTAGTCGAGCTCCGCTTCGGAGCCGCGCTTATCACGCCTCCACCAGTAGAGCGCGGGCTCCTGGTTGGCGGGGAAGGTGAGCCGCAGGAGCTGCCCCGTGGCCTGTTCGGCCAGCGCTCCCCGATTGACGAGCGCGAGATCCCGAGCTTGTTCCAGCGTCATCAGGGAGAGTCCCAGCGAGCTGGATACCAGTCCCACGTCGAGGTGGATCAGCTTGAAGGCCTTCTCGTCGGCGCCAGCGCCGAGCGGCAACCCCCGGGCAGGCGTCGACATTACCTCATGGCAAATCCGCGCCATGCGGAGCAGCTGGATGGCACGACGCTGCGCCTCCGCGCGCTCCTCGGGGTTGGCGCGGCGGTAGCTCCACTTGCAGCCGATCTGGCTTGGTACCGACGCCAGGACCTCGGTCAGGCGGCGATGCGGGATTCGCGCGGCGTACTTGGCGAAGTCATCACGCCAGCTAGCGAGCAGGTCACGGTGGACTTCCGCAGCCAGCAGGGGACTGCGGTCCCGACGAAATGCCTCGATGGCCGCTGGCATTCCGCCGACGATCGACCAAGCGCGATACAGGTCGAGGGCCCGCTCGTGCAGCGCGTCAGGCATGGCGTCGCCCGCCGCCACACGCGCGGCGGTAACCTCCGACCGAATCCAGCGCACCAGTCTCTCTTCACCGAGCGCTAGACAGAACTCCTCGAAGCCCAGAGGCTCGAGATGCAGGAATGCGATGCGCCCCACCGGCATCGAAAAGGAGTGATCGGCCAGCGCGAAGTCCAGGAGCGAACCCGCAGCCACCACGGGCAGGTCCGGCAACTCCTCGGCGAACCACCGGAGCTTGGCCAGAACCTCTGGGGCCGCCTGGATCTCGTCTAGGAACAGAAGGACCTGCCCGCTCGATGGGATGTCCTGCCTCAGCACCACTTCCAGGCGGCGCAGCGTGGCGACGGGGTCGTTGTCGCGGAAGCAGTCCTTGAGCTCCGGGCGTCGCTCCAGATTCGCCTCGACGACCCGCCCGTAGCGTGAGGTGCCCCAGCTGCGGACCAGCCAGGATTTACCGACCTGCCTCGCTCCGCGAACCACGAGCGGCCTGCCAGCACGCCTGTTGGCCCACCCGTCGAGGTCTCGTTGCCGCCTGCGATCCATGCCGGAGTGATATATTTGCCGCCTAAAATATCTATGTCAACGATAAATAGAACGGTAACTATGTCGCTCCAGACAAGGATTGGGACGTCTGCGGAGCCCAAAGTGCACCGCATCACACCGGCTTACGCTTCGATATCATTGCGGTTCTGCGTCTGGTTCGTCAAACCCGTCCAGCTGCGCTGACGCTCTATGTTCCCTGCCCCGAGCTGCGTCTGCGTTCCTGCAGTCGCCCCGCCGGTGCTGTCGTACCGTGGCGCGCATGTCGCCGCCCGCTCAGCCCCGCATCGTCGTCCTGGATGGCCACACGCTCACGCCGCTATCAGTGGGGGAAGCGTCTGCGGATGAGCCGACCTGGGATGCGCTCGCCGAGCTCGGAACGCTCGAAGTCTTCCCACGCATGGCTCCCGAAGCGGTGAGCGCGCGAGCGCAGGGAGCTGCGATCGTGCTCACCAACAAGGCGATCCTCGCCGCCCCAACCATTGCCGCGCTTCCCCAGCTCAGGTTCATCAGCGTGCTCGCCACCGGCACCAACGTCGTGGATCTGGACGCGGCGCGCGCAGCCGGCGTGATCGTGAGCAACGTACCGGGCTACAGCACCGAATCGGTCGTCCAGCACGTGTTCGCGCTGCTATTCGAGCTCTCGGTTCACTTGAGCGCGCACGACAGTGCCGTGCACGAGGGCGGCTGGGCACGCTCTGCCGACTTCTCCTTCACCGTGGCGTCCACCACCGAGCTCAGCGGAAAGACCTTGGGTATCGTTGGGCTCGGGTCCATCGGTCGACGCGTCGCGGAAGTGGGTCACGCGCTCGGTATGCGCATCGTGGCGGCATACCAACGCAGTACGCAGACCCTCGACCTCGGTTCTCTGCCGGTCGCCTGGCTGCGCGTCGACGAGGTGTTCGCGGAGGCAGACGTGCTCAGCTTGCACTGCCCGCTCACCGATGCGACGCACCACCTAGTGAACGCCGATCGGCTCGCGCGCATGAAGCCGTCGGCGATTCTGATCAACACCGGGCGCGGACCGTTGGTGGACGAAGCCGCGGTGGCCGCCGCGCTCACTTCCGACAAGCTCGCCGGCGCTGGCCTCGACGTGCTGAGCAGCGAGCCCCCGGCCCCGGACAACCCATTGCTCACGGCGCCTCGCTGCATCATTACTCCCCACATCGCGTGGGCCACCCGGGAGGCGCGCCAACGATTGATGCAGGCCACCGTGGCCAACGTCGCGGGGTTCGTCGCGGGAAGTCCGGTCAACGTGGTGAGTTGACGCTGGCCTCGCGGCACGCGGCCGTCGGCTCACCGTGGCTGAGATTCACGGCACGAGCCTGGTCTGAGAACGACCGTTCTCGATCGACCGTCGCGCGCTGGCCTGGATTTGTGCGGGTTTCGGCCGCGAACGGCAATCCTTCGGCGGTGCCGGAGGTGGATCGGTTCTTGCTGGAGGCTCTCACGTGGCCGGGCTTCGCTTGCTTCTCCTCGTTGCGCTCGCCGGCTCGCTGCCGGCGTGTCTCACGAATCAGTACGAGGTCTCGCAGGCGGAGCTTCAGCGCCTGGCGCAGACGCCGCCGGAGAAACGGGCCGATCGCATCCGCGTCGTCCAGCAGACCGAGTTCGCGAGCGACGACGTCGGCCTGCCGCCTGAGCCTGAGCCGGAACCTGAGCCGGAATACGCCTACCACGGAGGAAGTGCTCACGTCTGGTTGGGGCCGTACCCCGATCCCGTTTGGTATGCGTACGCCGGCACACATCCAGTACCGAACCCAGTGCCTCTGCGACCCCCGCATCCGCGAGGAGGGACCGCCGCACCCGCGCCGCCCGTGGCGCCTGGCTCTCCCCGGGCTCGAGTGCCCGCGAGCCCCGGTGTCGCCGCGGCGGCGGCACGCACCTCGACCCCGCCTTCGGTCGGGCCTCGGGCGGCGCGGGTGCCGGCGAGTCCTTCTGCGGCAACCGCCACGCGCGCCGCGCCTGCGGGCTCCCGCACGGTGCGATTTCCATCCCGTCCGAGCGCGGGCTCCAGATCGGCCTCGGCAGCGGGGCGCACGCCGCATCGATCGTCCTCGCGAGCGAGCGCCACTTCCCAGGGCCTCGCAAGCGTGGGAAACATCGCCAGCGCCGGCGACGGCGACGCTGCCGCTGCGCTGGCCGTGGCCGGGTTGGTGGTCGCAGCTGGCGCCATGGCCGTGGCGGCACCCACCGAAGGCGGTCGGTACGACGGTTGGCTGCGCGCGAGCCCCGACCAGTCCGTGGCCGTGGTGACCGAGACCGGTCACACCTACTGGGTTCCCATCCACGAACTCACACCGCAGGACGCCGAGCGCGCGTCGCACGGCGTGATCGTCGATGACGGCGGCGTGGATCGCTTGCGCCGAGCCCCGCTGGACCGCGTGGGGATGACGTTTTCTCTCGAGCTGGGGGCCGCGGCGCCCAGCTCCCGCCAGGGGATCGGCGACGCCGCCTTTCAGTCCCGCCTGGGCTTTGGCGGCTTCTTCACGCAGCACTTCGGGCTGATGGTTGGGGGGCAATTCGCCACCGCCGACCAAGCGGGCACGGTGTTCAACGGCCGCGCGTTCCTCGAGGGTCAGTTCCTTCCCCTCCGGTTTGGCCGACTGCACCTCGGCGCCTACGGCGAAGGTGGTTACGCCTGGCTGCTGCACGACGCGCCCAGCAGAACGGACCGCGCCAGCGGCGCCTACCCCGCTGCCGGCGGCCTCCTCCAAATCGATCTCACCACCCGCCTCGCCGCCATCTTCCGCGGCGGCGCCGCGTGGCTGCCGGGGATTCGAAGCCCGGAATCGCCGGCTCCGACGCGCCAGCTGTTGCCCGAGGCGAGTCTGGGGTTGGCGCTGTATTGACGGTCACCCCGGTCACCCCCGTTCCGGTCACCCCCGTCCAAGAGTCATCTTGTTGCCGTTTGCGATCTGGCTCGGCGAGCAGGCTTGGCACGGGTTCACACCCCCTGGCGGCACGCTGCGGATTGAGAGCCGCCCTGCTGGCCGCTGGCTGCATCCTGCCGGTTCAGCCGGGTTGCCAGGAGCGCCGACCGCCCGACGCGAGCGGGAAGTCAGGACCGCGAATGAGCGTTGACCCTGACAGTCCTTGAGACTCATCTTGGCACCAGCGTGCGAGGAGGCGTATGCGAGCAGCAGAATCGAGGTCTTCCGGAGCCGGAATGAGAGCCGCCCTGCTGGCCGTCGGCTGCATCTTGCCGGTTCAACCGGGTTGCCAGGAGCGCCGACCGCCCGACGCGAGCAGCACGACGGGGACGGCGAGCACCGTTCGCGCGTCCGCCTCGGCCTCTGCTCCTGCCGCTGCCAGCGCCAGCGCGCTCCCTGACCCGGCAGCCCCGGGGCCGCCACGAATCGTCGCTATCGGGGCGGGCGCTGACCACTCGTTCGCCGTCCACTCGACGGGCCAGGTCAAGGCCTGGGGAGATAACCGGGACGGAGAGCTCGGTCTCGACAAGAAGACCCGACTGGAGCCCACGCCGACCACGGTGCCCGGCCTAGCCGGCGTCGTGCAGATCGACGGAGCGGGCCGTCGTTCCTGCGCGGTGCTCCGCGACGGAACGGCAAAGTGCTGGGGGAACAACTTCGCCGGGGCTCTGGGCGATGGAAAGACCAAGAGTCGGAGCGCCCCGGCGCCGGTGGAATCGGGCGGCGGTGCCCTCCAGGTGCAGATCGCCTGGGGCCACGGTTGTGTGCTGGTGCGTGACCGGACTGCCCGATGCTGGGGCCTCATCGCCCAGGCGACGCCCTCTGAACCGCAGCCGCAGCCCGTCAAGAAGCTGACCTCGGTCGCAGGCCTGGCCTTGGGTGGCGACACGAGCTTCGCCTGGCACTCCGACGGTTCCGTGTCCACCTGGGACCTGGAGCTTGGCAAGCAGTGGGACTACGGCAGCGCGGTGGACGGCAAGTACGACAACATCCGTCGCTCTGCCGCCCGAGTGAAGGGAATCGATGACGCGCGGGCTCTCGCTGCGTCGTCAACTCATGTTTGCGCCCTGCGTCGAGGTGGCACGCTCGTGTGCTGGGGCTCTGGCGATCGCGGACAGCTTGGCGACGGGCTGTTCGGCTCCCAGTATTTCGCGGCCCGGCCCAAGCCCGTAGCCGGGCTGGAGGATGCGAGCTGTGTTGCCGTCGGACCCAGCTTCACCTGCGCGTGCCATGCCAGCGGCAAGGTCTCCTGCTGGGGAAGGAACGAGTGGGGGCAACTGGGCCTGGGTGACAAGAAGGGACGCACGAAGCCCGCGCTGGTGGCGGGGCTGGAGAACATCACGAGTCTCGCGCTCGGTGACAATCACAGCTGCGCGCTGAGTACGGACGGCGGCGTCTACTGCTGGGGAAAGAACCTGCACGGCCAGGTGGGCGACGGTCAGAAAGGCATCCAGGCAACCCGTTTGAGCCCCGTCCGCATCGAGATTGGCGCGCCCTGAGTGCGCACCGGCGCGTCACCATGCAGGGGCGGTTCTCGACCGCAGGTCGGGGCAGAGACATGCTCCTGCCGAATCGTCATCCGCCAGCGTGAGTTGCCTGAAATCGACCAGATCTACCTGGGGGTGCGCCGCGAGTGTGGGACGGATGCTGCTTCTGCAAGTCGGCTGAGACTACTCCGGGACCGGGGTGCTGTGAGACTACTCTGGGACCGGGGTGCTGCAAGTCGGCTGAGACTACCCTCGGGCGCCGTGGCGTGCGCGGTCGCGCGGAACTCGCAGGTGACGATATCGCGATTCAGGGGAATGTAGACGCGCTCTGAGTTCGTCACCGCGGCTACTGGAATACGCAGCGGTTCTGCACGCAGGCAACGGTGGTCGCCGCAGGGGGGTCGCAAGCCGGTATCGGCACGTCGACACAAGCGGGCGCGCAGCTTTCGGCAGAGAACTGCTCTGCGACGATTTCGATCTCCTCGTCGATACCGCCAAAGAGCGCGTACCTGCAGCCAGTGCCGCAATCGTTGCTGACCTCGTACACGAAGCAGTCCGCGTCGCTCTCGCAGAAGTCGGCACAGCTGCTGCGAATGATGTGGTCGAGTAGCTGCAGGTAGCGCGTGCGCACCGCCTCGCACGTCAAGGGGGACTCCGCATCGTCCACGCAGATCCCGCACGGGTCGGCCGGGTCGTGGTCGCGGTGCATGCCCTCGGGGCATCCTTCGAGGATCGCGTCGCACTCGTAGTCGACGAAAGTGTCACCGCAAGGGCCGATGCCCGCTGGGCGAGAAGCGGAATCTGCCAGGTACTCTTCCACCGAATCATAAGAGGCCCAGGCGGAGCCGCCCGAGCTTGCGTTGGGCTTGTTCCGCGCGCCGCCGGCGCTTGAGGCGCCCGCGCGGCTCGTACTATCGACGGGGAGCGAGCCCGCCGTCCCCGCCGGAAGGCCGCCAGTCGGTTCCCGTTGGACATCTCCGCCTGCCCCGTCGCTCTGGTCGACGCCGGGCACGTGGCCGCCCGAAGCGCTCGCGCCGCCCGTGCTGGCTCCCGAGTATCCCCCTACTCGATCAGCACGCGAGCCGCGCTGCGCTCCTGAGCGGTGGGCTCCGCCTGCGCCCAGCTCGATGCGAGCGCGAGCGCTACCACGACCATCCCCCCCGCCGATCCCCTCACCAACTCCCCCATACCACCAGACCCGCGAGGTCGCGACGGTCGCGATCTGCGCCCTCCGGCAGGTCAGAAGCCGTAGTCGCGCGTCTTCGGTCGTGTGGTGGCCTTTGGCGGGGCCGGCCTCGGAGCGGCCGGCAAAGGTCGCTTGGCAGCTGGCACGGTTCTCGTGGCAACGGTCGACTTGGGTGGGGCCGACTTGGGGGGCGCCGACGCACTGGCGCGCGTCGAGGGCTCGGCCGGCACCTCTGGCGCGACCGTAGCCGCCAAGGCCGGAGTCACCTCGGGCTCGCTCACTGACGGCGCCGGTGCAGCGCTCGCGCTCATCGCTTCGGCGGACGCGTTCGGACTGGCCGTGCTCCGTCCCAGCAGCCATACCCCGGCGACGACCGCCACCACGCCCACTGCCAGCACCAGGCCCACGGCCTTGCGCTTGGCCTCCGCTCCAGCGGTCTCGGGGCGCGGTTGCGGCAACTGGTCGTGGGAGCGAACCAGGGCATCTGTCGATTGGCTGAGCACTGCGCTTTCGCTCGACGGCGTGGTCGCCGCAGGGGAGACACGACCGAATTCGGCTGTTCCCACGGCTGCACCACTGAGCTTGGCGTCCTCGGCGACCGTCATGAGCGCTTCCGCGAACTCCTTGGCGCTCTGAAAGCGAGCGCCGGGATCCCGGTCGCACGCCTGGGCGAACCACTCGTCGAAGCCCGGTGGGACTTCTCCGTGCTCAGATGGAATCGGGACGGGGTTCAGGCAGATCGCCACCGTGAGTTGGGGCAGGGTTTCCCCGGCGAAGGCGCGATCACCGACCACGCACTCGTACGCCACCACACCGAGTGACCAGATATCGGTAGTGTGGGCGAGGTCCTTACTGGCGTGCATTTGTTCGGGGCTCATGTACGACGGAGAGCCCACCAGCGTCCCGGTGCGCGTCTGCGCGCAGGAGGAGGCATCCAGCGCTAGCGACTTGGCGACCCCGAAGTCGAGGACCTTGGCCAGGTCGCCGCCGTCTTCGTTCCGGGTGAGGAAGATGTTGCCGGGCTTGATGTCCCGGTGGACGATGCCGCGAGCGTGTGCCAGGTCGAGCGCTCGCGCGACGTGAGAGAGGATCTTGGCGGTCTCGGCGATCGAGAGCCGCCCGACGCGTGCGAGCCGTTCGTCGAGGCTGTCGCCTTCGAGCAGCTCCATCACGATGAAGGGCACGCCATTCTCCACGCCGTAGTCGAAGGTTCGCACCACGTGCGCGCTCGAGAGCGCGGCGGCGGCTTTGGCTTCTCGCTTGAAGCGCTTGAGGACCGAAGGCGACTCGGCCAGGTCCTCATCGATGAGCTTGACGGCCACGAGCGTGTCGAGCTCGATGTGCTCCGCCTTCCAGACTGTGCCCATCCCGCCCTCACCCAGAGGTTCGATCAGCCGATATCGGCCTGCCAGGATGCGGTCTTCATCCCCCATGGCGAGGTGTCCTGACGCTTATGCCACGATCGCGGCAGAGCTGGCCCGCGCAACTGCGCATGCGAGGGAAGACAAAGCGGTCGTTCTCCGCTCGACTCCCGGGCCGGTCGTCAGGGAAGCTCCGATCCGTGCCACCACCCATCGTTCTCACTACACCGACTCCACGCCCTCTCCGCGCTGGATCCGTCCTGTCGCTGCCCGGGCTCCGGGGAACCGGCGCCCGCCTCCGACCAGTCCGCCCTACTCCTCGCAGATCATCTTTCGCGTCATCCCGCCGTCCACCACGAAGGTCTGGCCCGTGATGAAGCTGGCGTCCGACGAAATCAACTCGAGCTCCTCTGCCGGAGTGCCAAATGGCGTGGCCAGTCCGGCATTGTTCACCAAAGCGTCGAGCCCTCCGAAGTGCTCGACAGCTCGAGACCTCGCGGCGCGGACGTCGTCCTCGATGGCCACGTCGGCGTGCAAGAAGAGCACGTCCTCGCCCCGACCGAGCTCCTTGGCGGTCCGACTTCCCCGAGCTGCGTCGCAGTCCACCAACGCCACGCGGTAGCCCTCCTTGAGCATCCACGCTGCAATCCCCCCGCCCGATGCCGCGCGCTCCGCCTGTGATCAGAACGGCCTTGCCTTCACCCATGTCGATGAGCGTAGGGGCCTCCTGACTCCGGGCCAAGCGTCCAGGCGGCAGCGAGGCTCCGGGCCCCGGACCCCACGTTCACGCCGCGACTACGATGGGGATTGCGCCCGAATTCGCCTGAGCCCAGCGCAGCCCCGGTGGCAACTAGACGCAGGGGAATGGACCGGCGTAACTTGACAGATGCGGGTACGGACTGCGGGCCGCCGCGGTCGTGACGGCCCGGTCGAGGAGTAGGAATGCAGCGACACGCTCTGCTCGGAATGGTCGGATCCGCGGCGCTCGCACTGGCGCTTGGATGCGGTTCGGACGGGGCGAGTGACCAGGGCTCGGCCGAGGGAGCCGCCGGTGGGGATGCGACCGAGAGCGGTGGCAGCGGTCCGGGCAGCGGTGGCGCCTCTGGCCCCGGAAGCGGAGGGAGCGCCCCAGCAGTGGGTGGCACCGGAGGCGACCTCCTGACCGGTGGGAGCGGTGGCTCGATTGCGAGCGGTGGCGCAGCGGCGAGTGGCGGCACCGTGGCCTTGGGCGGGACTGCGGGGAGTGGCCCGACGGGAGGCGCTCCGGGAGCCGGTGGCAGCGTGGCCTCGGGCGGAAGTGGTGGTGCCACCGCAGTCGGAGGTGCGGGAGGCAGCAGTGGTGGTTCTGGCGGCGCCGTTGCTACTGGTGGGAGCACCTCTGGTGGCGCGGCTGGCGCAGGGCAAACGGGTGGCATCGGGGGAGTTGGTGTGGGCGGAGCCGCTGGTGCCGCAGGCGACACAGCGACGGGCGGCGCGGCCGGAGCTCTGACCAGCACGGGCGCAGTGCCGGTGATCCAGGTCGGCCAAGATCAGCTCCAGCTGGAAGTGTGTGACGAGAACATCATCCGCGTGGCCTACGCGCCCAGCGCGACCTTCTTCACGCGGTCGAGTCTCGCGACGGCCCCGAAACGCTGCGACCCGACCACGCCGTGGGAGCTCACTCAGGGGGCGACCGAGGCGACGCTGAGGACCGCAGCGCTTCAGGCTCGGGTCACGCTGGCCACTGGAGCCGTGACCTTCTTGGACCCATCCGGTCAGACCATCCTGGCCGAGCGCGCTCGAACCCTCACCCCAGCGCAGGTGCAGGGCGATAGCACCTATCACGTTCAGCAGGAGTGGGAACCGGACTCTGCCGAGGCGTTCTACGGCCTGGGCCAGCACCAGCAGAACTTGATGAACATCAAGGGCTACCCGCTGGAGCTGATCCAATACAACACCCAGATCGTCGTGCCCTTCTTCGTGTCGAGTCGCGGCTACGGCATTCTCTGGGACAACACCTCGTACACGCGCTGGGGGAATCTCGCCGACTTCACCTCACTCAACGGGAATGGCGGAAGCTATCAGGGAAATTTCAGCGCGACCACGACCGGTGACTACATCTTCCGGGCCTACTCGTCCGGCGCGATTCGATTGCAGATCGACGGCCAGGTCTTGATTGACCACTGGCGGCAGGGGTGGCGACCCGACATCGATCTCGTTCGCGTGCCCATGCAGTCCGGCCAGACCTACGCGGTTCGCTTGGACTTCACCTCCGATCTCGGTGTCGAGATCGGGGATTTGTCCTATCAGCCTCCCGCGCCGTCGCCGGTGACGTTACTCTGGTCGAACGTTGGGGACGGAACCGACTACTACTTCGTGCTCGGTCCGGAGATTGACACGGTGATCGCCGGCTACCGCCAGCTCACCGGCGACGCCCCGATGATGCCCAAGTGGTCTCTGGGGCTCTGGCAGTGTCGCGAGCGTTACACCACGGCCGACGAAGTCCTGGGCATCCTCGACGACTTTCGCAGTCGCGACATCCCCTTGGACAGCATTGTGCAGGATTGGCAGTACTGGCAGCCCGGCACCTGGGGCTCGCACGCGTTCGATCCCTCGCGGTTCCCCAATCCATCCGCGTGGATCCAACAGATCCACGACCAGTACCACGCGCAGCTCATGGTCTCGGTGTGGCCGAAGTTTCATACCACCACCGCGAACTTTGACGAGCTCAACAACGCCGGGCACATCTATCAGCTGAACCTCACCGAGAACATCCAGGACTTCACCGGCAACACCATGTCCTACTACGACGCGTTCAGCAGCGCGGCGCGGGCGATGTACTGGTCACAGATGAACCAGGATCTGTTCAGCCTGGGCGTGGACGCATGGTGGCTCGACGGCACCGAGCCGGAGGTGGTCGAGGGCCCGTACGAGAGTCGTGCGGCCCAGCGCGACGCGTACGAGACGCACATGCATCCGACGGCGCTCGGGTCGGGCGCGCGCATGCTCAACGCATACTCCCTCGTCAACAGCCAGGCCATCTACGAGGGCCAGCGCGCCGCTGCCCCGAACCAGCGCGTGTTCATCCTGACCCGCTCCGCCTTTGCGGGTCAGCAGCGGTATTCGGCGGCCAGCTGGTCTGGTGACATCACCACCACTTGGAGCGCGTTTCGCCGGCAGATCCCCGCTGGCCTGAGCTTCAGCGTGTCGGGGATTCCGTACTGGACCATGGACATCGGGGGATTCGCCGAGCACCCGGATTTCCCCGGCAACCGTGTCGAGTGGGAGGAACTCCTCACCCGCTGGTTCCAGTACGGAACGTTCACGCCGCTCTTGCGCGTGCACGGTCAGGACGACCGGGTGGGTCCGCGTGAGATGTACGCGCTCGGCAACGAGGCCTACCAGGCCCAGCTCAAGTTTGACCGGCTGCGCTATCGCCTGATGCCGTACGTCTACGCCCTGGCGGGTGCCGTCACGCACGACGCGTCCACCATCATGCGTCCGTTGGTGATGGACTTCCGGACGGATGCGTCCGTGCTCGACGTCGGCGATCAGTACATGTTCGGGCCGGCGTTCCTGGTCAGCCCGGTCACGACCTTTGAGGCTCGCCAGCGCCAGGTGGTTCTGCCGGCCACCCCGGGCGGCTGGTACGACTTCTGGACCGGCACCAACACGGCCGGCGGCCAGACCATCACCGCCAGCGCGGCGTATGACTCGATGCCGCTGCACGTGCGCGCCGGCTCCATCGTGCCGGTCGGTCCCGAGCTGATGTACGTGGATGAGGTCGCGGCCGATCCCATCGCGTTGTACGTGTACGCGGGCGCCGACGGGAGCTTCACGCTCTACGAGGACGACGGCGTGAGCTACGACTACGAAGGCGGCGACTTCAGTCGAGTCCCGCTGAGCTGGAACGACGCCACCCGCACGCTGACCCTCGGTGCGCGCCAGGGCTCCTATCCCGGCATGCTGACCAGCCGCACCTTCCAGGTCATCCTGATCGAGCCCAGCCGCGCCGTAGGCTTCTCGTTCACGCCCACACCGGACCAGAGTGTGAGTTACGATGGCAGTGCGGTGGCAGTGACGTTGTAGTTCCCGTGGAAGCAGACCGGTCGGGATTGCTGCCAGGAGGAAATCACGAGGGGTCTGCTTGAGCAGGTGGGTCAGGATTGCCGGCTGAGGGCAATCGCATAGGGCCTGCTCCCTGGTTGTCGCGCCCCGGAGCGGGTACCCAGCGTCAGGTGGTCATGGTCATTGCTCCCAGCTCGCGATCCAAGCGTCGAGACACCTGTTGCCGGCGCTGCTTTGGTCGAGCCCTCGCGTGACCACCAGCGGAGGCAACTCCTGCTCCACTGGCTCGCTGTTGGGATCCCCGTTCGGAGTGAACAGCCCCCGGACCGCCCGGGTTTCCAGCCCGTCGAGCGTTCCGTCAGCAAAGGCTGCGGCGATGGTTACACCCGGGTTGGAGGGGAACCGTTCGACCGCCAACTGCGGGCTAAGCATGACCTCGGGCTGGAACCAGGCGAGCCAGGGAGTGCAATCGTAGGAGCTCGGCAGGAGCCATTTGTCGAGAGTGAAGGTAACGACGCTTCCCTCCCGCAGACCGTCAGCCTCGCTGCAGCTCTGCGCGGCGTACCAGGGAGCCCCGATCAGCTCTGCGTCGAACCAGTACCTGGAGGTGGCGTCATACGGCTCGCCCAGCCGCAGCACGAGCGCATCACCACGCTCGAAGCCCGACACGCACAACGGCGGGGCAGGCTCGTCGTGCACGAGACAGGCGCTCGCGGCCGCCGCGAAGAATGGAAGGAAGAAAGTGCGGGTTCTGCCGGTCATGGCTAGGATGCGAGCTCGATCCCCGCGACCTGGAAGATGTCTTCGCACTCCTGCAACCCGCTGCCGATGCTCAAGCCGTCGCAGAAGTGCGCCTGCAGGAGCACTATGGTCCGTCGGACATACCAGACCTCGGTGGAGCTCGCTTCGAGCGGCGACATCTGGTTTCCGGCAGGCGGCGGTCGCGCGGGGTAGAGCGACAGCCTCCAGACACCGCGGCACCCCTGCCAGCGAGTCGACGCGTACTCGCCGGCCGCGTAGGTGAGGGCCTCGGAACCATCGGAGAGGTTGCCGTAGTCAGACCCCTCGACCTCCTGCACCCCGTGCAGCGCGTCGGTTCTGTACCACCGACACTGGTAGTTGGCGTCCTGCGGCCGCGGCGGCAAGGTCAACTCGAAACTGAGCGTCACTCCCCGCGCCAATCCGTCGATGCCGTTGCAGCTCGGCAGCGACGAGATGATCGGCGGAGCGACCACGTCGACGGTCGTGTCCATGCCGGCGGTCCCACCGGCGCCGGCTTCCATGGCCGAGGCACCGCCCGCCCCCGCAGCTGCGACGCTGACTGCGTCGCCGCCGGCGCCCGCGTTGCCCACCATGGCTCCGCCGGCACTTCCGCCCGCCGCAGCACCGCCGCCCGTGCCAGGAGAAGCCCCCACGAGCGTGACGCGGCCGGCCAGCTCCACGTCGAGGGTGGCCGACTCCCCGAGGCCGTCGTAGCAGTCGCGGGGGGGCTCTGATGAGGACCGCAGGTGGCGATCAGCGCCCCGGCAGTGAACAGCAGCACGGCTGCATGAACGATCTGGGGGACCCTTCCCATGGTAGCTCCCCGCGCCCGCCCTGCCCTTCGCAACAACCGTACCAGCGCACAACCGGCTTCGGACCCCACGGGCGACTACGCACTGGTGTGACACGTGTGTCAGATGGGTGCGCGACGTCGGAGGCACAGCGCGCTGCCCGGTCCTTGGGGATGACACCAGGACTGTCACTTTCCGCTACCGTCGCACATTTCTTGGGCGTAAACGCGCCCGGATCCGCCGCGTGCGACGGCAGTGATCGCCCGGTCCGGCTCGCGCATTAACCGAGTGGCGCAGCGAGTGGCTCGTCGGTGGGACGCGCCCGCAGAGCGACCAGTGCGCCACGGAGAGGAAGCGATGAACAAGAACCGCTTGGATTTCTGGATGAGCGTGGCGGCGGTGGCGGCCCTGCTCCCTGGTTGCAGCTCGGAGAACTCGACTGATGGCGATGGCGCTGCCGGTTCCGGATCCATGGACGGCACGTGTCTGCCTGGACAGCTGGTCTGCAACGGCGTTTGCACCGACGTGAGCAGCGACAGCAACAACTGCGGAGCGTGCGCCGTGGTCTGTGACCCCGGGACGAGCTGTGTGAGCGGCGTGTGCAGCTGCCCGCCCGGCCTCTCCAGCTGCAACGGCGTGTGCGTCGACCTGATGAACGACGTGACCAACTGCGGCGCCTGCCTGACCGCGTGCGCGGGTGGCCAGGTCTGCAACCTGGGCTCCTGCGTGTGCCTGCCCGGACTGGCGCCGTGCGGGGGCCTATGCGTGGACATCTATTCGGACGGAGCCAACTGTGGGGGCTGTGGCGTGGTGTGCACCGGCGGTCAGGTCTGCTCGGGTGGCACTTGCACGTCCAACTGCGCACCGGGCCTCACGCAATGCGGCACCAGCTGCGTGGACACCGCCACCAACCCGATCCACTGCGGCCAGTGCAACCTTGCCTGCCCGCCAGGGCAGGCCTGCAACGCCGGAGTCTGTGGTTGTTTTGCAGGGCAGACGCTCTGCAATGGCGCGTGCGTCGACATACTGAGTGACGTGACCAACTGCGGAGCCTGCGGCACCATCTGTGCTGCTGGGGATTCGTGTATCAATGGGACCTGCGTGGCCGGCGGTGTTGGGGGTGGCACCGGGGCCGGCGGTGCAGGCGTCGGAGGGTCCGGCGTGGGCGGCTCCGGAATCGGCGGTGACGGCACGGGCGGGTCCGGAGTGGGCGGCTCGGGAACCGGCGGCGACGGTACGGGTGGCGCTGGTACTGGCGGAGACGGCACGGGCGGCGCTGGTACGGGCGGCGCTGGTACGGGCGGAGACGGCACAGGCGGAGACGGCACAGGCGGCTCAGGAACCGGCGGAGACGGCGTGGGCGGCTCTGGAACCGGCGGCGACGGCACGGGTGGCGACGGCACGGGTGGCGAC
>CAZSVU010000114.1:0-22126 GCA_964610275.1 uncultured Polyangiaceae bacterium
GGTGCAACCGTGTGCTGCTACTTGACCGGCCATAGCCCGCCCGGTTGCCGGGCCCCCTCCAAGGGCCCGGGCAACCTGAAGGCGGGCGGCGCTTTCCTCAATCGCGTGCAGCGTACGCCCACGGGCTTCTGTGCGGCGCCACCCGCGGCTCATTGGCTGCTACTTCTTCGCTGAGTGCGTCGCGCAGCTTCGCACCAGCGCCTAGACACGCCGGCCGAATTCCCGGGCACGGGCATCGGCCTGGCCACGGTGGAGCGGGTGATCACCCGACATGGGGGCCGGGTCTGGGCCGAGGGCACACCGAATCGGGGAGCGACCTTCTACTTCACCCTGCCCCAGAGCCCTTGAAGCGGACGCGTGCTCACGCCCGGTCAGCCGACGTGCCACCGATTGGCGCCTGACCGGTCACACCTCTTCAATCTCCACGACCGCAGGCGCAAACGCCTGCATCGCTTCCAGCGTCCGGCGTTGCCACGGAAGATTGGCGTCCGCCAAGAAGACCACCCGGTAGCGGCTGTTCTCCGCGAGCTTCGCGACACGGCTCACCCAGATCACGAACAGCTTCAGGCAGGAGGAGTTCATGAAGTACAGCTCGCGAATGTCCGCAGCAACGCGCCCGACTCGTTTCTCGCACACCTGTTCGTGGAGCCGCTCCAGGAACTGCGCCAGCTGTGCATGCACCTCCATGTCCGCGCTCCCCTCGAACTTCAACCGAACCGATGATCCTTCCTGACTGCCACTGGCAGAGAATGACTTGCTGCTGACCGGGGGTATGGCGATCTGACTCATGGCTCTCTTCCTGACTCGAGGGCGACTTCGGCGATGATGGTCACTTCACTCCCAGCGATGGAGTACGAGACGCTCATGTTCGCCTCGGCGTGGATCCGTGCCAGCCCGAGACACGACCCGACAGAGCTCTTCGAGCTTCGGGTGACGAAACGACGATAGGTTTCGAGTGGATCAGTGCTGGCTCGCAGCTCGTCCACCACGTCCCGCAGCACTGCGATTTGCTCCGACGCCGCGGAGTTCGTCGTGCGTATTCGCACGTAGCACCGGCCATCTCGCCGGGCCAGCTCGGTTTCGAGCTCGCGCGGCTCACCCGTCGCATACTTGCCCAGGTTCTCCAGGAGCTCGTGTGCCACCATGGCCACTCGCTCGCTCAGGTCGGGATTCCCTAGCCACGAGTCATACAGGCTGCGCACGTACTCTCGGGTGGCTGCAATCATGGGGACCGACGGTGCACCTTCCAGGCGCAGGAAAGTACGCATGCCACACGGCTGGTCGGATTCACACCGCATCAACGCTGCACCACCCTCACGCCGACCAGAGTGACGTCGTCCCCAACCGGAGTGGACCCACGGAAGTCGTTCCACTGGCACATCAGCCCATCGAGAATCGCTGCGACTGGGACGGCAGGCGCTGCCACCGCACGCACGGCACGCTCCAAGGCGAACATGGCTCCCGTGGGGGTCCGTTGCTCGCTGATCCCGTCGCTGTACGCCAGTACCAGGTCGCCGGGCGCGAGCTCGATTTCTACGGCGTCGAACCTGGCGTCGGCTGACGCGCCCAGGAACGTACTGATGCTGGAGACTTCACTGACGCCTGCCGGTCCAACGCGCAGGAGCGGCGGATGCGCTGCACTCACGTGCCGGAGCGTGACACCCTCGCCGGACGACACGATGTCGAAGCAACAGCCCGTGCAGAACATCTCCTGCTCCGGATACGCTGCGACCAACCGGCGATTCAGCTCGCTCATGAGCGAGTCGGGAGTGGCCTGCGCCTCCTTGAGGCGGTCATACTCCGACTTCAGTACCATCGTCCGCAGCGAAGCCTGCACCCCGTGCCCCGTGGCGTCAGCCAAGAAGACTCGGCAATGGCCCGGCACGAGCTCCACGACGTCGTAGATGTCTCCACCCACCAGGTCCACCGGTCGGTAGACGGCGCCGAGATCGAACGCCCTGGAGTCTGGTAGGACTGGCAGGATGCACTGCTGAAACCCGCGCGCCTCTTCGAGGTCCCGTTGGAACAGGCGGTCCTTCTCCCTGAGCGCCGCCAGCGCCGCGGCGATCTCGTCGCTGGCTCGACCGAGCTCCTGGGTTCGCTCCTCGACGCGCTGTTCGAGGGATGCGTTGATGGTTTGGAGCTGCTCGGTTGCCAGCTGCAGATCTCCGTACAGCCGAGCGTTTTCCACGGCCACGGCGGTTTGAGCCGCGAGGAACTGGAGCAACTCGACCCGCGCCGGGCTAAAAGCGCCGGTCGCGAGGTTGTTCTCCAGGTACAACACACCGGTGAGCCGGGCCTGGTGCAGCATGGGGACGCAGAGCACCGACCTGGGCCGGTGCTGCTGGATGTGTGCGTCCCGAGCGAAGGTCGAGTCACGGCTCGCATCGGCGAGCACCACGGGCTGGTGACTGCGAGCAACGTACTGCACCACGGATCCCGCCAGCTTGCTCGTGTCGTCGATGCAGCCCTTCAAGCAGAGTTGCACCTCGTCCGATTCCACTGAAACCGCCGCCTGAAGCTTCAGGACGCCGTCTCGCTGAAGCAGCAGATACCCCTGCTGAGCGCCAGCATTTTCAATCAGAGCCCGCATCAACCGCTCGAGCACCTTCCCGAGCACCAGCTCGCTCGCAATCGCCTGCGTCGCGCGAATCGCGGTGGCCAGGTCGAGTCGACCGCTGACGTCTGCGGTGGTGTGGGCCGTGGCACCCACGGTCGTCGCGGCGCCAATGGTGTCGAGGGTGGCAAGAGCAGATACGGGCCCTGCGATCAGCTCGGGCTGGCGAGCTCTGAGCTCGGCGGCTTTGGCGCTCGCGCCCCAGCGCTCGAACGCATAGTGGGCCTCCGTCAGGTAGTGGCGGGCGACCCGAGCCCTGCCAGACTCGAGGTGAAACCTCCCACAGAGCTCGTTGGCCAGCGCTTGCACCTGCAAGAATCCGTACTCTGCTGCCCCGTCGATGGCCAGGTCGTACTGCTTCATCGCCTCGGCCAGGTCTCCCTCGACGGCGGCGAGCTCCGCACGCACCAGTGCGTGGCGATGGGCGTAATTCTCGGGCGCGGACTCGGACCACTTCTCCAGAGACGCAGCGTCCACCAGTGCCCTTTCGACGAGGGCCCTGCGGTCGTCGCCGCGGGCTGCGCGCGCCAGCTGCGCCAAGGCCAGCGCGCGATAGAAAGGGACCTCCGTATTGTAGTAGATGCCGGGCAGAAGGTGGCTCGCGTCGGCGGTGTCCAGTGCCTCCTGGTACTTCCCGCCGAGGTAGAGCAGCATGGTCTTGGCAGCGCTGTAGAACGCAAGCACGGGCGGTGGCGAGCGCTCGAACTCGCTCTCCTTGAAATCACTGTCGTCCAGGCTCGCCAGGGACACGGTCTGGCCCTTGAGCGCGCGGATGATCTGACGCGCCAGCTTCAAGAAGCCCTGGTTGATGACGTCCCCGGTGCGGTCGGCAAGCTCTTCTGCGCCTGGAATGTCCGCGGCGACGGCATCCACATTCTCACCAGCATAGAGGCGATAGTGAATCCCCCAGCTGGCGCTGTAGACAGCGTGGAGCTGGTCACCGAGCTCCAGGCTGAGGCGGAGCGCCAGCGGGAAGTGCTCCAGGCTTTCGGAGATGTGGCGCCGCCAGTGGGCCAGGAACCCGCCGAAGATGAAGTGCACCGGCCCGGCCGCGCCCTGACTTCCCACCCGTTCGCTGAGCTCGATGCCGAGCTTGCCAAAGCGGTAGGACGTGTCGAAGTCGGAGGTCACGACGTTGTGCACGATCCCGTACTGCGCGTAGAAGAACGGGGACTCCGGCGCCGTTCCGAACTCGAGGGGCAACCGAACCGCCTTGAGCACGATCAGCACCATCAGGTCCGGGTTCGACTGAAACGCCGCCGGTATGGCCTTGGCGAAGGTGTCCGCGAGCGCCAGTTGCTGGGGATCCGTCATGGTGGGCAGGTCGGCGAGAGACTCTATGCTGCGCGCCGCTCGGACTGCCTGGTAGGCGCCGAAGGCCTCGCCGATGGCTGCGCCCAATGCCGCCTTGTCGTCGGGCGGCGGAAACTCCGCACCGAGCATACGCGCTGTATCCACGCTGCACGCGCTGGCCTCCTTCAGTCGCCCCGCGCCGGTGAGGAGCGTCGACCTCAGATTGCGGCCCCGCACCCGATCCAGAACGGTTTTGGCGTTCTGCTCGAGCGTGTCGACAAGCCCAAACGCTTGGTCGAGTCCGCCCGTGAGGGAGTTGGCCTCGGCCTGGCCCAGGTGAGCGGCATACGCGAGGTCGTACGCGGCGGCCCAGCCACCCTCACCCAACAACTCGAGCGCAATGCCAAAGTAATGAGCTGCGGCGACCGGTGCTGCAGCAATCATCGCCTTGCGGCCGGCGGAGACGTCCAAGCGAGCCAGGGTGAGCTTCTCGTCGTCGTCGCTGATCCGCGACACTCCGTGGTTCAAGTGGTTCGCGATATCGAAGAGCGCGTCGTCTTCGGGATCGGGTCCGCTCTCAGTCAGCAGAAGTCGCCCTATGCGCAAGTGTGCGATGCATCTCTCCTCTTCACCGATTAACGCGTAGGCGGCTTGCTGGACGCGATCATGGAGGAACCGATAGCGAGGGTTGAGGGCTTCCCCTGCTAGGTGGTCCTCCGACTCATCCGGCGCCTGTTCCAGCAACCGATAGCTCGCGTCCAGGGGTACGAGCAATCCTTCGCGCAGGGCAGTCCAGATCTTCGGTACCAATCGAGTGGGTGATTGCTCGGAGACGACCGCCAAAGTACGACTGTCGAACTCGTGCCCAATGCACGCGGCCAGTTGGAGCAAGCTCTGGACCTCGGGGTCGAGTTGCTTGAGCTTGTCCAGCATGAACTCGACCACATTCTCGCTCGCGACCTTCGCCCTGACCTGCGCCAGGTCCCAAGCCCAAGCCCGAGTCTGCTCGTCGAACTCGAGTATCCCTTGCTGGTTCAGGGTCATCAGGAACTGGCTCAAGTAGAAGGGATTCCCTCCCGTCTTGGCCAAGAGCACTTCGGCCAACTGCCCGACGCCTTCCGCATTGGAGGCGAGCGTATCCTCGAGCAACTGCGAGACGTGGCCGAGTTGCAGTGGGCCGAGGTGCAAGTCATGCACGATGGCGCCGGCCTTCTCCAGCTCCGTTCGGGTGAGCATCAGCGGATGCGTCGGCTCCACCTCGTTGTCTCGATACGCGCCGACGACCAAGAGGTGGCGCGACGTGGAAGCAGTCAGCACCAGGCGGAGCAAGCCGAGCGAGGCCGCGTCCGCCCACTGCAGGTCGTCCAGGAAAAGGACCAGCGGACGCTCCGCCGAAGCGAAAGCGCTGAAGAAGCTCTGAGAAGCGAGCTCGAAGCGGCGCTGGGTCTCGGTGGGACCGAGAACCGGGACAGTGGGCTGAGCACCGATCACCAGCTCGAGCTCGGGAACCAGGTCAATCAGGACCTGCCCGTTGGCCCCCAGCGCACCGAGAAGCCTGCCCTTCTGACGTTCCAGCTCGTGGGGCGGCTCCGACAGCAAGGACCGTAACAACTGCCGACACGCATTCACCACCGGAGCGTAGGGGACGCTTCGGTTCAGGTAGTCGAACTTGCCCGCTGCCAGCTGTCCCCCTCGAACGAGCTCCTGCTGCAGCTCATGGATGAGCGCCGACTTGCCCACTCCGGAATAGCCAGACACCAGGAGCAGCTCGCAGGCTCCGTGTTTCACACTGTCGAAATGGGCGAGGAGCTGATCTCGTTCTCGCTCCCGGCCATAGAGCTTCTGCGGGATGCTGAGCTCGCCCGTTCTGTCGGTCCCACCCAGCAGGAAGGACTCGACGCGACCCGTATCTCGCAGCTGTTCTTGGCAGCGGCGGAGATCGTGCTGGAGGCCCGTGGCGCTCTGATACCGGTCTTCGGCTCGCTTCGAAAGCAGCTTGAGAATGATCGCGGAAACCGTCTCCGGGACCTCTGGCCGTAGCTCATGCGGCGCAACCGGCATGCGTGCGATGTGGCTGTGAACCAGCTCCAGCGGGTCGGTTGCTTCGAAGGGGAGCCGGCCCGTGAACAGCTCGTAGAGCGTCGCGCCCAGGGAGTACAGGTCTGAACGGCGGTCGATGACTCGGTTCATCCGCCCGGTCTGTTCGGGGGCGATATAGGGGAGCGACCCTTCGAGCTGCGTGACGGCCGCGGGTGTCTGCACCTCCTGTGAGAGTTTCGTAGCAATGCCGAAGTCGATCAGCTTGACGCTCCCTCCGGCGCGCGAATCCAAGAACACGTGATGGGGCTTGATGTCCTTGTGCACGATCCGGTGGCGGTGGATCACGCCCAGAGCCTTGGCTAGCTCGATCGCGATCCGCAGGCAGCCCTCGACGTCTCCCTGGCCCGCCTGAATCGCCTGGTCCAGAGAGCTGTCGCCAGCATCCTCCAGGACCAACGCCAGGCCATGGCCGAGCTTCTCCAGCCCAACCGCCCGCACCACGTGCGGCGAGTCGACTGACGTCAGGAGCGCGTGTTCGTGCCTGATGCGCGCCAGCTCCAGCACGCCCGGGCGCTCCGAACGCAGGGTCTTGACGATCACCGGCAGCGCATCCGCATCCCGGCGCCCGCGAAACAGGCACGTGAGCGGCGTCTCGCGTATCTTCGACTCCAGCGTATATCCACTCAGGCTGATCATTTCCCCTCTGCTGTGGCCCGCGCTGTGCTGAAGGCGGACCCGACGTCACTACTGCAAGACGGGTGCCACATTCCGACTACGGCTACTTGACCCACTTGTTTAGCTGGGCGGCGCGCCGATGTCACCCAGTGATGGGAGGGCCGGAAGCGGATTTGTTCGGTCACATGGAAGCCCGTCCCTGCACCTGGAAAGGTGTGCCTCAGCATCATGTCACCGCCGGTGGTCGACTCGGCAGCGCGACCGGCCCGAAACACACCTTGCTGCACCTGGTGTCGGCATGTGGGCGCATGAAGGCTTCGGCGCGATCCAAGACTGGACCGCCACGTGGCCGGGTGAAGCGTGGACCGCGCTTGCAGCAGCACCGGGCGCGGTGTCCGGAGGTCCGCCGGCTCAGGCCGCACGGATAGCCCGAGGTCGCCCGGTGGTGTCAGCTTCGCTGCCGGCGCCGGACCGTGACGTCAGCGTCGGACCCGCCCGATCGCCGGACTCGGACGACGCGGGCGTCGGAAGGGCCAACGAGGGTGCGAGAACTACCTGGTTTCGGCCCCTGGCCTTGGCCTCGTACAGAGCCCGGTCCGCAGCCGCAATCAGCTCGTGCGCGCCGCTCTGCGCGGACGGCGCCGTCGCCACGCCGAAGCTCGCCGTCACCGGAACCTGCCCGTCTGGCGTCCGAACGGGCGCGGCTGCGATGACGGCTCGAACCTGTTCGGCCAGGTCCACCCCACGGGACTCATCCGCATCCGGCAGGACCACCAGAAACTCCTCTCCCCCGTAGCGGCCAAGCAGCTCGTCGGCCTGCAGAACGTGGGCTCCTCGGGCTGCGATCTCGCGTAGCACGGCGTCTCCAGATTGATGCCCCAGCTGGTCATTGACCCGCTTGAAATGGTCGACGTCCATGAGGATGACGGACAGCGGGCGCCCGGGTGGACGCTTGGCGAGCTCACGGTCCAGGCGCTCGAGAATGGCGGCGCGGTTGCCGATACCGGTGAGTCCGTCGTGGGTCGCTCGGTATTCGAGCGCCGTCTGGGCACGCAGCAGCTGGTCTTGGAGCTGGACGATTCGTCGCCCCGCCCGCAAGCGGACCTCGAGCTCGTTCAGATCTACGGGTTTGCGGAGGAAGTCGTCGGCCCCGGCGGTGAGAGCGTCGATCAGATGCTGCTGCCTGGTGAGCCCCGTCAGCATCACGATGTAGACATACGGGTGGTTGAGGATTGAACGGAGGACCCGACAGACCTCGATGCCATTGAGCCCTGGCATCTCCCAGTCGACGAGGGCGAGCCGCGGGGCTCCAGGCGTCATCAGGCGCGCCAATGCCGACGCGCCGTCGCTCACGCAGGTGCATCGGTACCCCCACCCCGTCATGACCCTGACGTGAGCCGTGCGGCTCAGCTCGTCGTCGTCGGCCACGAGCACGTGCGTGGGATCGGTCGCCGCGCTTGCTGCCTCGGGCGCGTCACTGAGCCCCGACGGAGCCTGAGGTCGAAGCGATGGCTGAACGGCGCGATCCTCATCGGGTGCGACTGAAAGGACCGGGCGCGAGGGAATCGCGAGGGGGTCGATGGGGATGGTCACGTTGACTGATAGGGTCTTCGGAGCAAGATCATGAGTCTCGAAGCGAGAATCAGCGCCGAGGCCGCGATCCCACTCACGGGTGAGGAAGCGCTCAGGGGGCGATTGACGAGTGGGCTGCCGCTCCGCCGGACAGAGGCGGTGCCGTTGCCCCAGCGTCGAGCCCCACCTCGATGTCGACGATGGTCGGCGCGAAGGCCTGGAGCGTCTTGAGCGTCCGTTGCTGCCAGCGAAACGCGGGGTTGCTGTGAAAGACCACCCGGTACTGCTCGTCACAGGCGAGTTTCACGATTTCCGCTATCCAGGTGACGAATGCCTTGATGCAAGATGAGTTGATGAATTGAAGCTCGCGAAGGTCGACTGACACGAGCCGGGCACGCGACTGCCTGAGCTCGGTGTGGAGCCGCCGGAGATACGGCCCGACCACTGCCTGTGCGGCAATGTCCGCGTCCCCGGTCATCCTCACGAGGGCGCGATGCTCGTCGGCACCCGTCTCCATTGAGAATCGATCGTCCACCACTGGCGGCAGGGAAGCGGCGCTCATGCTGTTCTCCGTGATTCTACGGGGAGCTCGGCAAACAACGTCACCTCGTCGCCGCAGATGCTGTGCGTTATCTTCATGTCTGCTTCGGCGCGAATGCGCGCCAGTCCCAGCCCCGACCCGTCGACGCGAGTGGCGCTGCGGTGCAGGAACTGAACGTAGGTCCGGTACGGGTCGACAGACGTTTCGACCGCGCGAAGAGTGGCACTCAGGTCGCTCAGTTGCGTTGGAGTGGCCCGGTTCCGTGTGCGAATGCGAACGTAGTCTTGGCCATCTCGGCGAACCAGCGTGACCTCGAACTCCATCGCACCAGAGCTCGCGTGCTTGGCCAGGTTCTCCAGCAGCTCGTGAGCGGCCATGGCGACTTGACACCCAGTGTCCGGGTCTGCCAGGACCTCGTCACACACGGCCTGGACCAGGCGACGGGTGGCGGCGACCAGGCGCACGGGCGGTGGCCGCGAGAGCCTCATGCTCGAAACCAGCGAATGCTCGCGCGAGGTTCGGGAGTGAGCGGTCGTGGCGACGTCCGGCGCCGGGGAAGCGCTCGGACGTCCTCCCGCGCGTTCCGAACGCGGTGGGGTGCTGGGACGAGCACAGCGAGTCGATGGCGCGGCGCTGAGCATGTTGTTCCACCCCGTTGCACGCTCTGTGCCGTCTCAGCTCCGCCGTGAGTCCGACTCAGGATTGGGCACATCGCAGCGGGAAATGCCACCCAGTCGAGCGTGCCGAAAGACCGGTTGCGAAAGGCGCACCCGCCTGGGGTCGAATCGACCG
Source organism: uncultured Polyangiaceae bacterium (assembly GCA_964610275.1). GTDB lineage: Bacteria > Myxococcota_A > Polyangia > Polyangiales > Polyangiaceae > JAFGBI01. Next base: position 9,531 of record CAZSVU010000114.1, read on the forward strand.
CGTCAGAGTGACCCAGTCTGCTCAGGCCCAAGCGTTCGGTCAACGCCTCGGTCACATCCGGCCAATGGTCGCCCGTGCACGGGCAACATCGAACCGTCGCAGCGCCCAGTGGCACGCCGGCTCACGGGCCCGAACAGGTCCAACTCGCCGTATCCGCGAGGACTTCGAGGGGGCTCGCTCGCGACGCCACCAGAAGCAGCCACCTGGCACATCATTTGCTGTCAGTTCGCGCACTGGCGCAAGCCAAGAACAGGCGGGGAGACAAGACGCTTGGAAGAGGAACGACACTCGATTGGAGCCAGCATTCGGCTGGATGGTCCGCCGCCGGTGCGCGTCATCGCCGCGACACGTCAGTTCGTCCAGAACGTCTACGATGACCTCCTGGGGGATCCGGACACGAGCTCCAAGGTGGCACTGGCTGCCCACGAGCTCCTGGAGAATCTCGCCAAGTACGCGAGCGGGGGGGACATGGACCTGGAAGTCAGCATCGTGCGCCACGACAATCAGGATTTCGTGCGGATACGCACTAGAAACCAGGCGGCGCCCGAGCAGCTGGCGGCACTCACGCATACCCTGGACGAGATCCGCGCTGCCCAGGATCCTCTGGCCACCTACATCGACTTCATTGCTCGAACCGCGGAGTGTGACGTAGGCTCTGGTTTGGGCCTTGCCCGAATTCGCGTCGAGGCCGACATGAGCTTGCAGTACGATATCTCGGGAAGCGAAGTGACGGTACTCGCCGAAACTCCCGTACCTGCTCGGCAACACCGATGAACGACTTCAGCTGCCCGCCGCTGCGCGCAGGGGGGATTTCCATCGAATGCACCGTGGCGGACGGGGCGGTTTGCCTCGCAGTCGCCGGGAGCGCAGACGCGGACACGAGTGCAGCGCTCGCGTCTTTCCTGGACGGGCTTCACCAGGAACTCTGTCGCGTCCACGCCCCGCGCGTCGAGCTCGACGTCCGCGAGCTCGCATTCATCAACTCTTCCAGCCTCAAGGCGATCGTTGCTTGGATTGGGCGCATCACCAAGCTCGAGCACGAGGCGCAGTACGGGGCCACCTTCGTGGTGCACCCCGAGCTACGCTGGCAGTCGCGCACGCTGGACGCAATTCGACTTTTCGCTCCCTCAATCGTGACGATTGAGAAACGGGAGTGACCCGGCGCTACCCCACCCGGTTGCGACCGGCAGCCTTGGCTTCGTAGAGCCTGCCGTCCGCGCGGGCCAGCAGGGCATCCAGGCTCTCTCCGGGCTCGAACTGCGCCACACCGGCCGAGACGGTCACTTGCCCGGCAACGCCAAATCGTTCACCTTCGACCCGGGCCCGAATGCGTTCGGCGCACGTCCGCGCGCCATCAAGGTCCGTGTTGGCCAATATGACGAGAAACTCCTCTCCGCCCCAGCGGGCGGGCACGTCGTCGGCGCGCACCGAGGAGCGGAGCGCCGCTGCCACCTGTCGTAGCACCTGATCACCGACGCCATGTCCGAACCGGTCGTTCACGGACTTGAACTTGTCCACGTCCAGCATCACGATAGAGAGACTCGTTCGATGCCGTCGAGCGCGGGCCGACTCCTGCTGGAGCGCTTGCTGGGCACTGCGCCGGTTCGGGAGCCCCGTCAAAGGATCGGTGAGCGAGCTCTTCTCGTACGCCGAGGTGAGATCCACCTCGACCGTGATGTCGTTGCAGACGACCACGATGGCGGGCTCGCCCAGTGACACGTGCCGAGCGACCCACCGCACGACCGTCCGATTTGGGTTGTGGAGCTCGAACTCCTCGCAGACGACACCACGCGCCCCGGGCAGCAGCCCTCGCTCTCGGATTAGCGCGGGCTGGTCCTTCACCAGACCCACGACCAGATCCAGCAGCGCGTCAGCGCTCATCCCCACCACGTCGTCAGTGCTCAGGCCCAGGATGAACGCCATGGGTTGGCTGCACAGCGTCACCTTCCCCGCCTGGCCAATGACCAGCAGCCCACATTCCAGGCAGTCTGCCACGACCTGCAGCTGGGGCAGAACGTGACCGATTGCAGCTGGCTGTGCGGCAGCGCGGGAGTCCATCGTCGATTCTAGCGGGAGGGGATACGGCAGCAGACGGCACGCTAGTCTAGTTCGCGGCTCAAGACGCGCAAGCGTGCGGATACAAACGAGAATCTGGCCACGATCGCCCTTGCTCTAACGCGAGCGAGCGGTTCTCTGCTACGCTTGGGCGTCAAGGAGGTGGGGCCTGGCCGGGAAGAGAAAGATCGTCGCGAAGTCGGCGGTGCCAGCTTTGTCCGATGCACCAGCGCATGCGTCGGTGCCTGCGGATGGGGCTGGCCCGGAGACGGAGTTTCCCGTCGTGGGCATCGGCGCCTCGGCTGGGGGGCTTGCGGCCTTCGCGGCCTTCTTCTCTGGCATGCCCGCCGACCGCGATCCGGGCATGGCTTTCATCCTGGTGCAGCACCTGGCCCCGGACCACCTGAGCATCCTCGCGGAGCTCATCCGGCGCTACGCCCGCATGCAAGTCTTCGAGGTGGAGGACGGAATGGCGGTGCGCCCCAACTGCATCTACATCATCCCGCCCGCACGCGACATGGCCCTTGTGGGTGGCACCCTCCAGCTGACGGTTCCCGCCGCCGCCCGTGGCCAACGGATGCCGATCGACTTCTTCTTTCGTTCCCTCGCCCAGGAGCAACGCGAGCGGGCCGTCGGCATCGTGCTCTCAGGCACCGGCAGCGATGGCACCCTGGGCGTGCGGGCCATCAAGGGCGAGGGGGGAATGGTCATGGTCCAGAACCCTGCCTCCGCCGAGTATGACGGCATGCCCCGCAGCTCCATGGCCACCGGTCTGGTGGACTACGAGCTGCCGCCGGCCGAGATGCCCGCCCAGCTCATCGCCTATGCGACCCATGCCTTCGGCAGGCCCGCCCGGCCTGCCGCCATCGTCGCACCAGGGGTCGAGAACGCCCTGAAGCAGCTGTTCATCCTTCTGCGCGCCCAAACCGGCCACGACTTCTCCCAGTACAAGCCGAGCACCGTTCATCGCCGGATCGAGCGGCGCATGGCGATCCACCAGATCGCGACCGTGGAAAGCTACGTCGAGTACGCCCACCAGGCGCCGCAGGAGGTCGAGGCTCTCTTTCGCGACCTGCTGATCGGGGTCACCCGATTCTTTCGCGACGCGGAGGCATTTGCCGCCATCGAGGAACAGGTCATTCCCGAGCTCTTCGCGGGCAAGCTCGCCGACGGCGTGATCCGCGTCTGGTCGCCAGGCTGCTCCACTGGCGAAGAAGCCTATTCGCTCGCCATCCTGCTGGCCGAGCGGCAGGAGGCGCTGAAGCAGCGCTTGCGCGTGCAGGTCTTTGCCACTGACATCGACAGCCAGGCGATTGTCACCGCCCGCGCCGGCCTCTACCCGCTCAGCATCACCGCCGACCTGTCGCCGGAGCGGCTCGACCGCTTCTTCGCGGCCGAGCCCGATGGCGGCGGGTACCGCATTCGCAAGAGCATTCGCGACCTGGTGGTCTTCTCCGAGCAGGACGTGATCAAAGACCCGCCCTTCTCCAAGCTCGACCTGCTCAGTTGCCGGAACCTACTCATCTACATGGGCGGGGCGTTGCAAAAGAAGCTGGTTCCTCTCTTCCACTACGCACTCGGCCCGGGCGGATTCCTCGTCCTGGGGACCTCGGAGAGCGTGGGCGATTGCGGCGACCTGTTTGCCACGCTGGACTCCAAGGCGAAGCTGTATCGGCGCAAGGACGACCACGTGCCTCGGGACAGACGTCTGCCGCCCATGACCGCGGCGGCGCTCCCGTCGCCCGACGGCAAGCGCAGCCACCCGGTGAGGAAGCCGCTGCGCGAGTTGACCGAACGGGCGCTCCTCGAGCATTTCGCCCCGGCCGCGGCGCTGGTCAGTGGCCAGGGCGACATCCTCTACCTTCACGGCCGCACCGGGTCGTACCTGGAGCCCGCCCCGGGCGAGGCCGGCGCCAGCAACATCCTCACCATGGCCCGCGAGGGACTACGCCGGGACCTGACCTCGGCGCTGCACCAGGCACCGGCAGCACGGGACATCGTGCGTCGCCCCGGTCTGCGGGTGAAAAGCAACGGCGACTTCACCGCGGTAAACCTTTCCGTCCGCCCGGTGGCAACCGGCGCCGAGAGCTCCGAGGCGCCCCTGTTCCTGGTCGTCCTGGAGCAGGCACCACACCTGGACCCCGTGCCGCCGCAGCCAGCCGCCGCCCCGCCGAACGACGAGGGCGCGGACGCGGACGCCCGGATCGCCGCGCTGCAGCAGGAGCTGCGGGCCAAGGAAGAATACCTCCAAACCACCAACGAGGAGCTCGAAACCTCGAACGAAGAGCTGCGGTCATCGAATGAGGAGATGCAGTCGGTCAACGAAGAGCTGCAATCCACCAACGAGGAGCTCGAAACCTCCAAGGAGGAGATGCAGTCGGTGAACGAGGAGCTCGCCACGGTCAACACCGAGCTGCAAGTCAAAGTGGCCGACCTGTCACGAGCCAACAACGACATGAACAACCTGTTGGCCGGCACCGGCATCGGTACCATCTTCGTGGATCGCGGGCTGCGTATCTTGCGCTTCACGCCCGCCATCACTCGGATCATCAACCTGATTCAGAGCGATGTCGGCAGACCTGTGGGGCACATCGTCTCCAACCTGGTAGGCTACGAGGATCTAGTGGCGGACACGCGCGCGGTGCTGGACACCCTGGTTTCTCGGGAGGTGGAAGTGCAGACCCAGGCGGGCGCGTGGTACGCTCTGCGCATCCTGCCCTACCGCACGCTGGACAACGTGGTCGAGGGAGCAGTGATCACCTTCGTGGACATCAGCGTGGCGAAGCAGGCGCAGGCAGCCATGCGCAAGTCGCATCTCCAGCTGGCCGAGGCCATCGTCGCCACGGTGCGCGAACCCGTGCTGGTGTTGGACGGCCAATTGCACGTGGTCTCGGCCAGTCGCGCCTTCTTCAGCACCTTCCAGGCAGCACCCGAGGCGGTCCTCGGGCGATTGGTGTTCGATCTGGACAACGGTCCGTGGAACACGCCGGCGCTGCATCGTCTGCTCGAGACGATCCTGCCCGACATTGGGGTGCTGGATGACCACGAGGTGAGCCACGAGTTCGAACGGATCGGGCGGCGCACCGTGCGGATCAACGCCCGGCGCATCGCGAGCGACCCCGGCCAGTCTGAGTGGACCCTGCTGGCGTTGGAAGACGTGACCCGCCGCACGCCTGGAGACGGGTCGCACGCGAGCGCGGGAGAAACGTCGTCGAAACCACCTCGGGGGGCAGCATGACCGACCGGGACAGCGACGCCGAGCTACGCAAAGCGGCCGAGGTGAAGGTCGCGACCCGGCCGTCAGAAGACACCGGGGCGGGGTGGCCCGAAGCAGCGCAACACACACTCCACGAGTTGCAGGTGCACCAGATCGAGCTCGAGCTGCAGAACGAGGAGCTGCGCCGGATCCAGGCGGAGCTAGAGGCGTCCCGGGCGCGCTACTTCAACCTGTATGACCTGGCGCCGGTGGCCTATTGCACGGTCTCCGAAGCGGGGGTGATCCTGGAGGGCAACCTCACCGCAGCCACCCTGCTGGGCGTGGCCCGGAGCAAGTTGGTCGACGAGCGGTTCACCCGGTTCATCCACCACGTCGACCAAGACCAGTACTACCTCCACCACAAGCGGCTGTTCGAGACGGGTCAGCCCCAGGCGTGCGAGTTGCGGCTCGGCGGGCCGGACGGCACACCGCGCTGGGCTCGGCTGGAAGCGACCGTCGTGCCGGACGCGAGCGGCGCTCAGGTGTGTTGGGTCGTGATGAGCGACATCTCGAAGCGCAAGCAGGACGAAGCGGCGATTGCCGAATTGAACGCCAACCTCGAACGACGGGTGGCAGAGCGCACGGCGGCGCTGCAGGAAACCAACAACGAGCTGGCGGCGTTCAGCTACTCGGTGTCCCATGACCTGCGCGCCCCGCTGCGCGCGATCGACGGCTTCAGCCACGCCTTGTTCGAGGAGCTCGGACCGAGCCTCAACGAGAGAAGCCAGAGCGACCTGACCCGGATTCGCCTGGCTGCGCAGCACATGGGACGACTCATCGACGACATCCTGCAGCTTTTCCGGCTCTCGGCGGGTGACCTCCACGTCGAGACCGTGGACCTGAGTGGCCTCGCTTGTCGGGTGGTCGAGGGTCTCCGGCAGCGTCACCCTGAGCGGAACGCTACCGTCGAGGTCGAGCCGGGTCTCCGGGCGGAGGTGGATCCGCTGCTCTTCGGTTTGGCCCTCGAAAACCTGCTCGGCAACGCCTGGAAGTTCACGAGCCACGTCAGCGAGGCCCGTATCCAGTTATCCCGCGAGACCCTCCCGGACGGCGAGCGCGCATTCTGCGTCCGGGACAACGGCGCCGGATTCGACATGGCGTATTCGAAGCGCCTCTTCGAGCCGTTCCAGCGACTGCACGGTGCGGACGAGTTCGAGGGCACAGGCATCGGGCTTGCCATCGTCCTGCGTGTCCTCCGCCGCCATGGGGGACAGATTTGGGCCGAGGGTACTGTGAACCAGGGGGCAGCTTTCTTCTTCAGTCTACCGAACCTGCACGGCCGAGCACCGACGTGAGGTCCACGGTGGCCGCACCTGGGCGCCCCACGACAGGCGCGGCACTGCTCCTCCCGCTGGCCCGGGGCGGCCCGCTCTCTTCAGCAATGGACTTCAGGAATCTCCAAACCGACCCTTGAGTCCAGTATGGCCAATTTCGCCGAGTCGCTGTCGCCGGATCCTGCCGACGGCGTCGTTCACCTGTTCGGCTCCGCAGCCAGCACCGGAATGCACGGCAAGCATGGCTTCCGGACCTGCCCCCAACCTGATGCAGGACTCGTCCCACGGGCCTCGAGCCGGATCGAACCGCCGGGAGGCGCTGTGGACGCGGAGGCCGAAAGCTTCCACCGCGCGCTCGCTTCCCTCTGGATGGCGTTCCACCCCATCGTCGAGCCCCGCACCCGCTGGGTGTGCGGGTACGAGACACTGCTTCGCACCGAAACGCCGGACCTGCCGGACCCCAACGCCGTCTTAGCAGCGGCGGAGCGTCTCGGCGAGGTTCATCTGCTGGGTAGAGTCGTTCGCGAGCGGGTCGTCCGTTCGTCTCAGCTGGCGGGGCAGAGTGCTCTGTTCTTCGTCAACGTGCACCCGGCAGAGCTGCTCGATGAGCAGCTCTATGCACCCGATGCTCCGCTTTCCATGCTGGCCAAGCAGGTCGTGCTCGAAATCACCGAGCGCACCAGACTCGACCAGGTGCCCGACGTACGGGGCCGAGTGTCGAGGCTGCGGCAGCTCGGCTATCGCATCGCCGTCGATGACCTGGGCGCCGGCTACTCGGCCCTCTCGAGTATTGCTCAGCTGGAACCCGAGTTCGTCAAGCTGGACATCTCGCTGGTGCGGGACCTGGACACGGTGCCCATCAAGCAGAAGCTGGTTCGCTCCCTGGTGTCGCTCGCGAAAGAAATGAACGCCGTCGTGGTGGCAGAAGGCGTGGAAACCGCCGCCGAGCGCGACGCGCTGGTCGATCTGGGCTGCGACCTCCTGCAGGGGTTCCTGTTCGCTCGTCCTGGCAAGCCGTTTCCGGAGGTCACGTGGTAGCGCGTCGGTCTGAGCTCCACCACGAAGCGGGCGGCAGGTGCCGGGCGCCCGGTCCCCACCCAGTGGGTGCGCCTCGGGGACCAGCTGCTGGCATGCGAATGGCACCAGTCTTGGTGTGTGGCTCCCACCAGGAGTCTGCCGAGACGCAGCCGTACCCACCGACCATGCCGACGTTTCCGTCTCCGAGCCGAAGCGACGAGGCACCACCGATTCGCATCGACTTCCCAGGAGGAACGACCATCATCGTTGCCGCCACCGACCCCGCTGAACCTCAGCGCTCGGCACCTCGAGCTGACCTTGCCGAGTTGCTCCGCCTGGACGGCCCACATGCCGGCGACCTCCAGTGTCTGGGGGCCCGTGCCGTCCAGATCGGACGCCACGCGAACTCGGATCTGAGAATCGACGATCCGGGGATCAGCCGGGACCATGCCTGCATCTATCAGAGCTACGGGGTTCACTGGATCGACGATCTCGGGTCACTGAACGGCACCTACGTTCGTGGCCGCCGGGTGAAGCGTTGCTGGCTACGGGACGGCGACTGGATACAGCTCGGTTCGCGAGTCTGCTTTCGCTACGCGGTCACAGGCGGCGCGAAGGTGGAGGATCGACGTCCCTGCGCTGCCAGGTCCTCGGACCGCACCCCTCCGGCATTTCGAGAGTGAATGGGCACACCGGCGCCGTGCGGCACGGCGCCAGTTTCGCTACGACGCATGGCCTCTGCCGCGCACTCCCGTCCCTCGCGCTCAGTCGTCCCGGCTGCGCCCGTGCGACCCCGTGACGCGGGCGGGGCAATGCCACACGGGACGGCGTGGTCTGGGTTCGACACCACACTTGAGCTGGCGCAGTGTGTAGCAGAAGCTTGGAAAGACCTCGAATGTGCCCGGCAGGGGGCGCACGCTCGCTGAGCCGCCATTCGATGGCGCCAGGCTCCACCCGGTCCGCGCACTTGCCGGTATCGTCCGCATGCCGGCCGCGCTCCGCAGGGCGTTGGCCAGAGACTGGCCAGGCTCGACGGACCGAACGGCAATTCGCTGAGGGCGGTCGGTCGGAGCAAACCCGCTGTCGGTGTCATCGTAGCGAGTCACGATGACACCCCGCGAAGCCAGCAGAACGTCGCGTACTCGTCGGGGAACGGGCGTGCGCGAATGATGGGAATCGGAGCATTCGTCGCGGACAACATGGCGGGGGACTGCTGCAGGATGCGTGCCGGGAACGCGGAGGGCACTCCAGCGCGAGAATCCCCCGGAGTGCGTGGCACCCTGCCGACAGCATCCCCCACCCTCAGGTCCAATCGACCCGGTGGCGACGTCGCTGTGACCCTGCATTTGCCGGTGGTGGCGTCGAAGTGCGCCGGGCCCGGATGCATCGACGCCGGCACGTGGCTTGCAACAGTGCTCTCTCGAAGCGGCTGGCCCTCAGTACTCGAGGCAAGCCGCCTCGGAACTTGATCCGACGACGAACGGGTATTCCAGCCATGCAGCAGAGAATCGAACGACGCGCACACGCACGCGGTAGAGTCGCCGGGTCGGCCACGGTCCTGCCCATGCGCGGGAGACCGGGCGAGTACCTGGTCGACGACGTCTCGGCAGGCGGCGCCCGTCTGGTTGGAGGGCCGCTGGTCGGTGCCGGAGTGCCCGCACGGATCCTGCTGCGCCTTGTCGGGTTACCGTGCGTGCGATTGAACGCAGTCGTCGTTCGAACGGACGCGTGTCGCGATGGGGGCGCAGCGATCGCCTTCTCCTTCCGCAACGTTCCAGCCCAGGTGCAGGCCGACATCAATCGCACCGTGGTCGAGTCCCTGCAACGCTCGCGCCGCCCGGCCGTGCTCGTGGCCGATCCTGACGTCACGGTGCTCGCCCGCATGGTGGATGCGCTCGGGGCACTCGGACACCGATCAATTCTCGCATTTCGTCCTTCGGAGGCCATGCGTTTCCTCACCCAGCCGTGCGCTGACGTGGGTGTGGCGCTGGTCGGAATGGATCAAGGTTCCGTGCGCGGAGACGATCTGCTCGAGCTCATTCGTCGCCGCTCGCCAGGCGTTCACGGGGCGCTGATGGCCGCGCGCAGCAGCGCAGACGCCGCACGCGAGGCTGATCGACCCCCAGAGTCGGCCCCCATCCTGTCCTTGCCACCGCGACCCGGCCGACTGGGGGCGGTGATTGGAGCGGCGCCGAATGCGGCTCCAGCCGAAGAAGGGAAGCCACCGCGATGCTGACTCAGTCCTTGCCTCCTATCGATGTCCCCACTCCGTCGTCAGGTACCGGGCGGCGCCGAGCGCTGGCGGCGATGAGCCTGACCGATCTGCCCATCGTCGTTCCGCCGCAGGTGTCAACCGAGATCCCGTCCGGAGCGGAGGCGGCGGCGCTCGAGCTGGGGGTAACGCTCGGTCAGCGTGTGCTCGAGCGGGCCTTCTCGGACGTGCACGTGGCCCAGGACGCCCGCGGCGCGAGGCGCATGCTCACTGTGCTCAAACCCGGCGTCTCCGACCGGGTCCGAAGCGGGTTTGCGGGCTTCCACGCGGCGGCGCGTGCCGCCGCCCCCCAAGACGGCCTGCTCGCCGTCGGAGCCGCCACCGCCGACCGCACGGCGTTCGTTCACGAAGCCTGGGTGGGAACGACCGCGGATCTGGTAGCGCTCGACTACTCCATCAACCGCAAGCTCGAGCTATTCCGAACCGTGTGCCGCGCAGTGGCAAGAGTCCACGAGAATGGACGATTGCACGGCTGCCTGTGCCCACAGAATGTCATGTTGGACGGCGACCTCCAGCCGCGCCTGGTCGAGGTCGGAGTCATCGACGTCGGAGCATCCTTGCTTGGCGATCTCGACAACACGCACGGCTACGGCGCGTTCGCTGCGCCCGAAGTACGACGGGGTCTCGCCTTCGACGAGCGCGCCGACGTCTTCAGCCTGGGTCGCCTACTCGGCTTCTACATCCTCGGAACCACGCCGGATCCGGACGTCGCCGACTCGGAGCGCCCGGATCCTCCCGCCGGCGTGCCCCGCGGAGTCTGTTGCCTGGCACGCCGGGCGACCGCCCAGGCCCCGGACGAGCGCTACCCGACCGTCAAGGCCCTGATGCGTGACCTGGACCCCCTCTGCGCCAATGCCCAGACGGACGTGGTGTGCGCCCGGTCCGGCTCCGACTGCCAACCGCTCGGCGCAGTTTCCACCCAGCAGCCCAACCCGGCGCCGCGGTCGCGCTGGCGCCGGTGGCTCTGGGGGCGCGCGGCTGATTCAACCCTAACGAGTCGCACCAAGCGGCCATTGTGAGGACAGCATGAAGGAACTACGACAACACTCGAGGGTCGAGCTCGGAGCCGGCGCGCTCTGCGAAATCGAGGGCGCCGACGCACTCCTGGTGAAGGTGCGCGACATCAGCCTGGGTGGGGCATGCGTGGAGTCCGAGGTCGTGCCGCTCTACGGCACCGAGCTCACAGTGGCGGTCGAGCTTCCCGGCTCGACGCACTTCTCTCGCCTTCCCGCCACGGTGCGCTGGGCCGCTCGGGGAACCTTTGGCGTGCAGTTTGGACTGCTGGGTGCTCGCGATACGCATCTCATTGTGAGCCTGATCCAGCGCAGAGTCCTCGAAGCCGACCAGCTGAAGACGGTCAGACCCGAGGCGCTCGCCCCGCTCGAGCTGGTCCAAAGGGGGTGATGGCCATGGGCGCCACACGATTTGCCCGGCACACGTCGGCCATTCCGGCCCAGCGCCGCCGGGCGGCTCGGGAGCCACGCGCCCAGGCGGCGCGTTCGGGGGTGGCCTGGGCTGGCGCTTCGGGGTCACTGTCCCGCGCTGTGGACGCACGGGCGGCGAGCGGCAGAATCGCTACCAGCCCGGGCCGACTGGTTCTCGGCGGTAGTTCCGGCCCCAAGCCTCACATCGTGACCCAATCCGTCAAACCAGCTCACCGCGCGACCTCCGAAAGTCAGGACGCCGAGAACCGCGTGTCCGAGGCGGATCTCGGCTGCGCTCGGCTGCTCCAGAACGTCGACGTCGCGTCGGTCCTCCCGATGTTGCGAGGTTGCTCACTGCAACGGCTCGAGCGGGAGGATGTGCTCATCGAGCCGGGTGACACCCATCGCAACATGTACCTGCTGCTGAGTGGCCGCCTGGGGGTGCATCTCGGCGCTCCCGACGACGAAGCCGTCGCCGTGCTCGACCCCGGTGAGAGTGTGGGCGAGCTCACCCTGCTCGACGAGCAGCCCCGGTCGGCCTGGGTGGTGGCCGAGGACCCATGTCGCGTCCTGGAACTGAGCGAGGACGTGTTCTGGTCCTTGCTGGGCGCGTCACACGACGCAACACTGAACTTGCTGAGCATCCTTTCGGCGCGTCTCCGAGGAAACAACCACACCCTCAGCGAAAGCCTGCGGCTGCAGCAGCAATACAAGCGGCACGCCTCCAATGACGCGCTCACCGGCCTCTACAATCGCCGCTGGATGGAGGACGTGCTTCCCCGACAGCTCCGCCGCAGCGCGCTGCAGCAGGAACCGCTGAGTCTCATCATGCTGGACGTGGATCACTTCAAGCGTTTCAACGACACCTATGGCCACCAGGCCGGGGACTTCGTCCTGTTCGCGGTAGCGCAGGTGCTCAAGGCTCGCTTGCGTCCCACCGATCTGGTGGCGCGCTACGGAGGCGAGGAGTTCACCGTGGTGCTGCCTGGAACCGACTTGAAGGGGGGCATTGTGGCGGCAGAGCGCGCGCGCCAAGCGATCGGTCAGACCAAGCTCGTCATGCCCGACCAAACCGCGCTTCCCGAGGTCACGGTCTCGCTGGGAGTCGCCGAGTTCCAGGATGGCCAGTCCCTCGGCGACTTGATCGAGGTCGCAGACCAGGCGCTCTATCGCGCCAAGCACGAGGGCCGCAATCGCGCTTGCTGGTAGAGCATCTTCGATCGGTCCATATCTTGCGTGCACGCGGCGCCGGGCTTGGGATGGTGTGCTCGGTGGGCTCGGGCCACTATGGCGGCGCG
>CAZSVU010000115.1:0-9146 GCA_964610275.1 uncultured Polyangiaceae bacterium
GTACCACCAGAAGGTCCACGTGCTCTCCGAGATGAACAAGACCATTGCGTGCTCCATCGAGAAGGCCAAGCACGAGTTGGACTATCGACCGACCATCGAGCTGGAGGAAGGCCTGCGCCGCAGTATCGCGTGGTGCCTCGATCAGGGTCTGCTTCGCACCGATGCACGCGCCTGCTGCGCCTCACCCTCGCCGAGGTGCCGATGAGTCGTGACTCCGCTCGCGCCCAATTCGAAAAGGCGCTGGTTGAAACGCTCCTGCCCATCCAGAGCGTGAAGTCGGAGGATCAACGGGCCGTGGTCGCACAAGTGGCGAGCTTCGTCCGAGGTCAACTCGAAGCACTGCCCGCTGGCCTACGCCTGCTGTTGCGATCCGGCCTCTGGGGATTTCGCTTGGTCACTCGACTGCGCTACCTCGCCAGCTTCACGGTCTTGCCATTGCCCACGCGTCGGCGCTGGGTGGAGCAGTGGGCATACGGCTCGGTTGGCCTCGGGCGGCAGCTGTTCCGAGCGATTCGCTCCAACACCCTGGTCGCATACTACGAGTTACCCGAGGTGCGGTCGAGGGTCGTGGCTGAAGGGAACGATGCGGGCAACGAGTCGGCTGGGCGGACGTGATGGATCGGCGGACTGAAGTCTTGGTGGTGGGATCTGGCGCCGGCGGAACGGTAACCGCCCACTGCTTGGCGGCCACCGGCTTCGAGGTAACCGTACTGGAGGAGGGCGGCCGCGTGCCGCACGCCCAGTACGGCCGCTCCAGCCCCGAGGCGATGCGTCTCTTGTACCGACAGCATGGCATGAGTCCCATCACGGGCAGGGTGCCGATCGGCTACGTGGAGGGCGCCTGTCTCGGCGGCAGCACCGAGATCAACTGTGGCTTCTGGCACCGCACTCCCGAGCAGGTCCTGTTGCGGTGGAAGCGAGAGTACGACCTCACGGGAGCCACCGAGAATGACCTCGAGCCACACTTCGCTTGGGGGGAAGAGAAACTCGGCGTTGCGCTCTTCCCAGCGCCATGGCCTCGAAGCACCGAGCTGTTCGCCCGCGGAATCGAAGCCATGGGGTGGTCCTTCCGAGAAGTCCCGCGCGGGGCACCGGGATGCCAGCAGAGCAATCGATGTGCACAGGGTTGCCCGACGGGCGCCAAGCAGGGCATGTCTCGGCGACTGATTCCGGAAGCCGAGGCGTTGGGGGCTCGCTACGTCACCAATACGCGCGTGCTGCGGCTCGACACCGACGGAAGTCGGGTTCGCGGGGCGGAAGTGCTGACGCAGGACGCCCCTGGGGTCAGGCGTCGCGAGCATATTCACGCCGACCACGTGTTCGTTTGTGCCGGAGCCACTGAGACGCCGGCGCTCCTGCTGCGAAGTGGCATCCGGGCCGGGGTCGGCAACAGCTTTCGGATCCACCCCTACCTGAAGGTGGCTGCACGGTATGCTGAACCGGTCGGCGCCATCCACAACGTGCTGCCACTGTTGCAGGTCGACGAGTTCTCGCCCGAGATCGTGCTGGGCGGCGGCTACAACAAACTCGGACAGCTGGCGATGACTCTGACGGACCATGGGCTCGCCGCGCACGCCTTGATGGCCCGGCCCGAGCACCTGAGCCTGTACTATGCCGGGGTGCGGGGAAGCGGTCTGGGGCGAGTGCGCGCCCTGCGAGCAGACGCTCCAGGCACGTCGATTCGCTACCAGTTGACGCGGAAGGATCTGCGGAACCTCAGCATTGGATTGGCGCGGCTGTCAGAGGCGCTGCTGGCCGGTGGCGCCGAAGAAGTCATTCCATCGGTCTGGGGCGTGGGACCCATCCGCACCGCGTCCGAGGCTGCAAGGTGGCTCACGAAGCCGCTACCGCGGTCAGCACTCAATCTGGTGACGGTCCACGCTTTTGCGTCGTGCCCGCTCGGCGGGCGACGCAGGCACAGCGCAGCCGATCCGTTCGGCAGAGTGTGGGGCTATGAGAACCTCTTCCTCAACGACGCCAGCATGCTGCCGGACTCGCCGGGGGTGAATCCACAGGGGACGATCATGGCCTTGGCGCGGCGGAATGCGCTGCACTTCGTCCACGGCGCGGGCCGCCGGTCGTAGGAGTCGCGCCCGCTCGGCGGCCTGAGGGTGCTTCCCTTGGCCGGGGCCTCCACCCGTGATACGCGGCACTCGGTGCGGGTACTGGTCACGGGCGGTTCAGGGTATTTCGGGGAAATCCTGGTGCGTCGGCTCCGTGAGCGCGGGGACGAGGTCCGCGTCCTGGATCGGATCGACAATCCGGACCGACCGGAAGAGGTGGAATTCATCCGGGGCGACATCCGGGACCGGACCGCAGCCGAGCGGGCAGTGTCAGGGATGGACGTGGTGCATCACAACGTGGCTCAAGTACCCCTCGCCAAGAACCGCGGAGAGTTCTGGTCGGTCAACGTGGAGGTCACCCGCACCCTTCTGGCGGCCTCAAACGAGGCGGGCGTCCGCAAGGTCGTGTTGATGTCCTCGAGCGCCGTGCATGGTGTCCCCGAAGAAAATCCGGTCACGCGCAGCAGCCCGCCGCGCCCTCGGGAAGCCTATGGCCGGGCCAAGCTCGAGGCAGAGCACCTGGCGCAACGTGCGGCCGAGCAGGGTCTGGACGTCAGCATCATTCGACCGCGAACGATCCTGGGGCACGGTCGTCTCGGGATCTTCCAGATCTTGTTCGAGTGGGTTCGCCAGGGCAGGCCGCTCTACCTGCTTGGTCCCGGAACGAACCGCTATCAGTTCGTGCATGCCGACGATCTGGCCGACGCCACCATCCGAGCCGGGTGCCGCGCTGGGCCCGACCTGTATCTTTGCGGCACCGACCGTTTCGGGACCCTGGGGGAGCTATTCGCAGATCTGGTCGAGCACGCCGCAACGGCTTGTCCCATTCGTCGCCTGCCGTTTCGGCTCACCCAAGCCGCCATGGTGGCGACCAGCAAGCTGGGCCTCTCCCCACTCGGGGACTATCACGCCCTGATGTATGGTCGCTCGATGTGGTTCGACATCGAGGACACCATTCGGGAGCTGGATTGGGCCCCCCGCTATTCGAACCGAGAGATGATCTGTCAGTCTTACGACTGGTATCTGGCGCATCGGGCGGAGGTGCTCGCTCGGCGCAGTGCTTCGCACCATCGCTCGCCGGTACGACTCGGCATCCTGAAGTTGCTTGATCGTCTCCCCTAGTCCGATACTCGACGGCAGCATGGCGCAGGACAGCGACCCAGAGGTGAGCCGCCGGTGGCTGCGGGAGGAAACGGTGGCCTGGGCGGTGCTCGCGGTCATGCTGGCGCTGGTCGTGTGGGCACACGGCGCATTCCTCGCGCCCGCGGCGTTGTTCAACATCGCGGATGAGGGTTACATCCAGGCGTTCGCGGTGCGCATGCACGAAGGACGCATGCTCCCCTACGTGGATGCGGTGAGCCATCGGGGACCGGTCCTGTACTGGGTTGCCGCTGCGGGGGTCTCGCTCCTCGGCGGGGAGAGCTTCCTATCGCTGCGCATCCTCGCCCTTTTGTCGATGTGGTCGACGGTCCTGCTCAGCTTCCTCGCAGCTCGAGCCGCACTGAGGCCATTCGCGGGGGCAGTGGCAGCCGTCGCCATCACGCTGGTTGAGCTGGTCGCCATGAATCCCAGCGACGGGATGGCGTTCAACGGCGAACTTCTGCTCAACGTGTTTGCGGTCGGCGCACTGCTTTGCACCACTCTCGGGCTTCGCGGGAGCTCCACCAAGCCCAACCGCGGATATTTGGCGCTGGCCGGAGTCTGCGCAACCGTTGGAGTGCTCTGCAAGCAGAGCGGCGTCGCGGTGATCCCGGCACTGGGGATGTGGGTCGTGGCCGCGGCGGTCACCAGAGCCGGACTCAGTCCGGCAGAGCGACGGTGGGTGGTGGGCGCGTTCGCAGCAGGACTCGTGGGGGCAGCTCTCGCGGTCGCCCTTCCCTATGTCATCGCTGGTGAGGTCGGCACGCTCTACTACTTCCTGTTCACCTACAACGTCGACGTCTACATGGCGGTGCTGACTGGATCGGAGAAGCTCGAGAAGCTCCAGTGGTGGCTCATTGGTCATTCCATTCACCTGAGCGTTGCCGTGTCGCTGGTGGCCTGGGGGTTGATGCGCCCGCTCCAGGGGCGCCCGCGCGGGATCCTGCGTCGGTGGGACGAGGACGGGTTCGTGCCGACCGTCGCGCTCGCGGCGCTGTTGGGGCTCGCGCTCTGCAACTCGACACAGCGGGATTTCGTGCACTACTACGTGCAGATCGTCCCTTGGTTTGGACTGCTCCTCGGGCTGGCGCTCGGTCAGGCGCTCCGGCTCTCGAAACCGCCGCAGAACCGCGGACTGCTCCGCGTCGTGGTGCTGGCGCCGGCCGTGTTGCTCACACTCGTCGGTTGGAGTTGGCGGGAGGAACTGAACGATCGTGTTCAGCAGGGCTGGCGGTCTCTGGTCGAGCCGGTTTGTGCCGCCGTGCACGAGCGGTCAGCGCCGGGAGACACGTTGTTCGTCTGGGGTTTCCGACCTGACTTGTACACGGCGTGCCAGAGTCGACCTGCTTCGCGCTATGTCTACACGACGTTCGTGGCGGGCTTCGTGCCGTGGCACGACCAGATGACCAAGGCAAGGGAGGACGCTCTTGCCGTGCCCGGGTCCCGAGCCCAGCTACTCGAGGAGTTGGAGACGACCCAGCCGCCGGTGCTCATCGACGCGGCCAAGTCGCTCTCTGGCAGGAGCATCTCGCGCTACGAAAAACTCGCTGAGTACGTTGGACACAACTACTGCCGTAGCGGCCAGCGCAGTGGCCTCGACGTGCTTCTGCGGCGCCGCCCAGACGGCGGGTGCCCACCGCCACTTGCTCCGGAATCGTCGAGCCCCACGGAGCCAGCGTCGTCAGAATCTCTGCCGGCTCTGGCCCCCACTGGATGACACACCCGGAGCGGTGTGCCACAGTGTGTGCCAAGGGGCGCGGTGACGGGGGCCTTGGGGCCAGATCAGCAGAGTTGCCCCGCAGACTTCTCCCTCGGCATGGAATCTGCACCATCACCCAGGGCCAGAGGAGGACGCACATGATTCGAAGCAGCGTGGGGGCAGCGGCAGCCGTCATTTGCCTGGCCTGTTCGAGCGGCGGCTTGGGGGTGAGCGGCGGAGCGGCCGGATCACCAGGCAGCCCAGCCGAATCGCCCGATCAGGGCGGGGCTGCCGGCGCAGGACCGGCCCAACCCGCGGAGACCGGCGGGGGCGCGGGTGCGCCGGAGCAGACCGGCGGGACCACGCCGGGCGCCGACGCCACGGGTGGGGTGCAGATTGCGCCCGTCCCCCTAGAGCCGGTGGAGCTGGGGTACGAGCCACTCGATGCGACCTGGCTCGATCTGATCCAGTCGTCCGCGCTCGGGCTCGATGCAGAAGAGCTCGCAGTGCTCTCCAGCCAGGGTTTCTTGATCACGGATCGCGTGGAGTTCCCGGACTTCACCTACGGCTACAAGACCATCTACTTCGAGGACCTGCCGGTCTACGTCTCGGCCGATTCGATTCTGTATGCGCTGCATCGCTCGTACGACGCCCTGCTCAAGGACGTGGAGATGTCCGCGCTCATCCCGATGCTCGGCGATCTGCTGGCAGGACTGCGCGCGCAGCTCGGAACGGCAGGGCTGGACGCGCAGACCGAGCAGGATCTGGCGCTATTCCTCGGCGTTGCCCACGGGTTGCTCGAGCCGTCCGGTGCAACCGGGATCGACGCTGAGATGCAAGCGTTCATCAACCTGGCCACCGCCGCCGACGGGATGTCTGCGCAGCAGATCTTCGGCCTGGCTCGCGAAATCGACTTCTCGCAGTTCCAGCCACGCGGTCACTACACCGAGTGGGAATTCGAGGAATACTTCCGCGCCATGATCTGGCTCGGGCGCATCGATCTCAGACTGGTCGAGGTGCTGCCGGACGAGACGCGCGTGCTGCGCCGGAGGCAGCTCCAGGCGGCCTTGGCCCTCAACGAGCTGATGACCGCGGAACAGGCCGCCAGCTGGGAGGCGATCGACGCGACGCTCACCGGATTCGTGGGCGAGGCGGACAGTATGACTCTCACCGAGATCGCCCACTTGCGCTCGGCACTCGGCATCGCCAGTCTCGACGATCTCGCCGGACTGACGGACGAGCAGATCATTGCCGTCATCGACGCCGGCGGCTACGGCGTCCAGCGCATCAACAGCCATCTGGTCGTGGCTGACCCCGGCACCGAGAACCGACCGCTCAGCAACAGCTTCGCGTTCCTCGGGCAGCGCTACATCGTCGATAGCGAGGTCTTCTCGAACGTGGTCTTCCCACGGGTCTCCGGTACGCCCCCTCGGATGATGCCGAATCCGCTCGACGTGGCCTATGCAGCCCTGGGCAACGACCAGGCTCGCGCACTGCTGCAACCCGAGCTCGAAACGTACAGCTACGCAGAGCAACTCGGCTCGACGCGGGAGCTCGTGGACTCACACGATCAGGACTTCTGGGACGCCAGCCTGTACACGCTGTGGCTGGGCGCGCTGCGCGAGCTCTCACCAGGACCGGAGATCGCCGATCCCAGCGCAGCCGGTCTGCCCGCAGTGGCCGGCACCGAGGCTTGGGGAAGACGTCTGCTCAACACGCAACTCGCGTCGTGGGCGGAGCTCCGTCACGACACGCTGCTGTATGCCAAGCAGTCCTACACCATGATCCCCACCTGCGAGTACCCGGATGCGTATGTCGACCCCTATCCCGAGGTATTCGCGCAGCTCGCCCGTTTCGCGAGCCGAGGCAGTGAGATCCTCTCCGCCCTCAGCTCGCTTCAGGCATCCCTCACCCGACCGCTTTCGTACCTGAGCGAGCTGCAAACCGTGGCCACCACACTCCAGGGCATGGCCGAGCACCAGCGCACGGGCGTACCACACTCCCAAGAGCAGATCGACTTCATCAACGATGCGGTCAGGATGGAGTCGGTGGACGTCGTCTGTGCCGCCGTGGACATGCCGACCGGATGGTACCCGCGGCTGTTCTACAACCGGGATGACGCCACGTCGCATGATCCGACGATCGCTGACGTCCACACCCAGCCCGCGGACGAGTTTGGCAGCATCGTGGGTCGAGTGCTGCACGTGGGCACGGGCAATCCGCGGATGATGGTGGTCACTGTGGACTCGTGCGAGGGGCCACGCGCCTACGCCGGGGTGGTTTCGTCGTACTTCGAGCACATCACCACCGACTTCAACCGCCTCACCGACCAACGGTGGAGCAGTCTGCTCTACTCCTCACCCCCCGCTGACGTCGCCTGGATGCAGGAGCTGGTGGTGCGCTAGCACACCCGTGACCCCGAGCGCCGCCGATACCGTCCCAACGGAACGCACCCGGGGGTGCTCGCGAGCGCGGAGGCGGGAGCCCGGGGGCGCGCACCCCCGCCCGGGAGCCCAGCCCCCAGCCACACCCCGGATCTCCGCGCGAGAACGCGGGAATGCGTGCCGTTCGGATCGCGCCATGTGGCAACTTGGCCGTCCGCCAAGGTTGGTCAAATCGTTGCGCGGGCCGCGAGCGGTCTGTCTTGCTTCGGGTCGGCAACCCGCTGTAGGAAGGGGCTATCGGACTCCTGGAGGGGAGCCAGCCATGACGCAACAAGAGACCCCCATCGAAGAGAGCCTGATTCGGGACAAGGCCCACGAGCTCTGGCTCGAGCGCGGATCCCCGGAAGGCACAGCCGACGAAGACTGGTATCGCGCCGAGCAGCTGCTTCGGGAAGCAGCCCTCGAAGAGACCCCCGGAGAACAGATCGCGAAGCCCGCTGCCGCGCGTCCCAAGAAGAGCCGTAGCCGAAAGCGCTAACAGCGCTCCGGCCCCTCAGGGCTGCGTGCACGCGGTTTCGAACAACGCGAACGTATCGTCGGCTGTGCAGACTCCGTCGACGCAGCTGGTCCGAACCTCGCAGAACGCCAGGGTACCGGGCTCGGGGCACGGGTAGCCCTCCGGGATCATCTCCTTGCAGATCCCGTCGGGGGCACAGGCCAGGTCACGCTGGCAGTTCGCGTAGCCGACAGTAACGGCGTCCGATGGATTCTCGCAGGGGCTACCCGCCGGGACCAGCGCGACGCAGGTTCCCTGGGGCTGGTCAGGCGACGTCGCGGGGCAGGAACTGTCCGGGGCACAAGGGACGAAGCCGAACTCGAGCATTCCGCAGGGCTCACCGGCAACGGGCTTGGCCACGCAAAGTGAAGACACGGGATCGCAGTAGGCAGCTTCAATACACGCGCCCACGATGTTGCCTGACGACTCCATGCAGACCTCCCCTATCTGCCGAGGAAGCTCACAGACTCCCGACAGGTCGCTACCGGGGCGCGAGCACACGTAGCCCTCGGGGCAGCGGTCGTTGCCGTTGCAGGCTTCGCCCACTGCACGGTCCTGGGGAACAGAGAATGTCCCGACGGGCGATTCGACGCAAGTGCCCTCGCAGCGGTAGCCCACGGGGCACGCGACCGTGTCCTGGTCACAGGCCTCACCCGCGCCAACCGGAGTCGCGCAGACGCCACAGTCGCCGACCACGTTGCTGCACCTGAAGCTCGCACACTGGATCGGGGAAACGCACACCTCGCCCGGCTCGCGAGTCCCCGCCACGGAACAGGGGGGATTGATAGCACGAGACAGGTCGCTGCAGTCGTGGTTCGCGAACGCCTCGGCGCAGGCGAACATGCCCTCGGCCGTGCGGACCGAGCCCGGCGCAAAGAGGTAGTCCGGGCACGCGTACCAATACGGGCTCGTGCAGGACTCGACATTCGTGAGGATACCGCACTGGTACCGACGGTCGCACGCCGCACGGATGTACGCGCGGCACGCTGCCAGCAGGCTGTGGGGCTCGACGACCGGGGCGCCACCGGTCGCGCCGGTACTGCCCGAAGTCCCACCCGTGCCCCCGCTCGACCCGTCGGCCCCAGCCCCTCCGCTGGGGGACGACGCGCTATCGCTACCGCATCCTCCGAGGATCCCCGTGCCCACGAGCAGAACAGCGCTGATGCTCAGAAGCCTCTTCGTCATACTTTTCCTCACAGTCGCCGGTCGCAAGTATACGGCCGGTGTACGTCGGTCAGCCCGGACTTCTTCCCGGCGCGATGACCTCACCCACCTCTGCGGTCGAGACCGGGCGCTACAGCAGC
>CAZSVU010000115.1:9156-17328 GCA_964610275.1 uncultured Polyangiaceae bacterium
CAATCCCACCGGCCTGATCGATGAACACTGGCTGGTCGTACCGAACTGCCTTGCGGAGCTCGGGTCGGAGCTTCACCCAGAGGCCGAGCGTCTTCACGCTGTTCGGCGACATGCCGGCATACGGACCGTGAAACCCCAGTCGCAGGGCCACCCGTTTCTGGTCCGGGTGAATCTCGGCGAATCCAAACTGGTCGAAACCCTCCCGAGCGATCTCTCGACGCAGCAGCTCTCGGAGTGTCTTCCACGTCGTGGCGGCCGCCAACTCGGCTCTGTGGTGCGGCAGAGATCGCAACACGTAGGGATCCTGCTGGACGGCTCGGACCAGGCTCGCCTCCTCCACCACATCCGTGACGGATGCGTCCCCACTCCGCAGGTCCCAGGTGGTCCAGGCTTCCTGATGATACGACGGTCCCCCACAGGCGTGTTCCATCTGTTCTTCGGACCAGGTCACGATGGGGCCGAGCTTGGAGATGACGCGCGCACTCGCGTAGCGGCCGTCGTCGTGCTGGCAGAACGGCGTGCAGTAGAAATC
Organism: uncultured Polyangiaceae bacterium; assembly: GCA_964610275.1. Taxonomy (GTDB): domain Bacteria; phylum Myxococcota_A; class Polyangia; order Polyangiales; family Polyangiaceae; genus JAFGBI01. Next base: position 9,689 of record CAZSVU010000115.1, read on the forward strand.
CGCACTGGTGTAGAGCACCCGGCCGCGGAAGCGCAACTCCCCCAGGTGAGCGTGCAGGACGTACCGCCCGCTGCCGATGGCGTGTGAGGGTGAGGCACTGGCCAATCGACTGGTGAGATCCCGGCAGGCCGCCTGCGAGTCCGCGTTGAGGCTGAAGCTATGGCTACGCCTCTCGTCGGTTCGGTCCGCCAGGAGCAGGCTCCAGGTGAGCTCGGATTCCGGGGTGTGTTCGTCCCACACGGGGCTTGCGGCCCACACCAGCACCCGGCCCTGCTGCAGCCGTTCGCGCCAGTCTTGGGTGAGCGGAAGTACGTGACGCGGCGAAGGCAGCGCGTTCACGGTGGTTGCAGGCGCGTGCGGTATCCGAATTGTCACCGGGGGTGTGGTGGCACCGCGTGGCTGGTTCGCGCACGCGGCCAGCAGAAAGCTGATGGCCAGCGCCCACAGCGTCGAGTTCCATGGCTGCACATCACCCCAGCGCATGCCCCCAGAGAACGCTCCCCGGAACGAGCGTGTTCCCGGCGGATCGTTGCCCGGTCAAAGTCGCGCGTCTCGGACCAGTTCGAGCGCGTAGTCCATGAACCACTGGCCGGCGCCCGGGCCACCATCGCAGGTGCCGTCGGACTCGCCAGGGTGCTTGATCCAGAGGAAGGAACGGGACCAGACCTGCATGGAATGCGCTCCTCTTGCTCTACTCCTCGCAGTTTTCGAACACGAAGCTGCCCTCGGCGCTGCAGGCGATACCGGGTTGATTGTTCGCGCTGACCGTCGCGCACTGGAAGTTTCCCCACACCCGGCCGGATGCGATGTCCTGGTTTGGTAGCACTGTCACCGTGCACGCACCGTCATCACTGTTCAAGGCTGGGCTATTCGGATCGGTATGCCAGACGGTGCCGATTCCCGTGTGCCCGCCAGCGTCATCGGGCGCAACGTTCGCAATGATGGTGAAGGCTCGGGATCCCTCCTGGACATTGCCATCGAACGCGAACCCATCGCCGCTAGTCACCACGCGGCACGTGACCGAAGCGCCATCGACCCCATCCTCGACCCGTGAGCCCAGGACGATTCTGCTGGTCGCGTCGCCCTCGGCCGGAATTGGGAACGCGGTCGCCACGTTGCAGCCACCTGACGTGACGGCGAAGCGAGAGCCTCCCCGGGCAGCAGGCCGAGAAGAAGTGTCCCCGGCATCGGTCTCGCTGGCATCGGTCTCGCTGGCATCAGTCTCGCCGGCATCGGTCTCGCTGGCATCGGGATCACCGGCATCGGGATCACCGAGGCTATCGTCGCCCACACGAGAACCCGCACAACTGGGTCCAGCTAGCACCACCAGTAGCAGACCGAGCTCCACCCGCATTCTCCCCAGACCTCGTGACATCTCGTCCTCCCAGTCGAGCACGCTCACGGCGCAAGCTGAGTATACGCCTGCTGCTGCTGGAGATCACGCACGGGGTGTGTCGGACGCGTCGCCAAGCACTACCGGCTGAATCCTCAGGCCATTCACTGGCCGGAAGAAGTCTTCGGCGGCAGCGCCAGCGATCTTCCACGGTTCCCCACTCGCACCTACGGCGTCGTCTCGTGGGCACCAAGGTCAGGCGCAGCTCCAACGTAGTCGAGGCTGACGCCCTGCCCGTCGGTCCAAGTCAGGCTGCGGTCCAGCTCCAGCACGTTGCCGTCGTAGTCCACGCTCAGCACGCGCGCGGTTTCGGTCTGTCCCTCGAGTTGGACGAGGTCCCCCACCTCCCCGGCGATGCCAAACCCGTCGTAGAAGAAGCGCGCGTCCTCGACGACGAGCGTGGTGCCGCTGCCGGCACCTGCCGCGCGCGTCAGGAACGTGCCGGCGTCAATCAACGGACTGCCGGGACTGGGGACGAAATCGTGGTTCGCTGCGTCTCGAAACTCGGGTTCGACTTCGACGTTGCCTGCAAACAGCTCTGAGTTGCTCGCCTCGAACGCTGCGATGGTGTCTCCGGTGTCGAACTCGTCCTGAATCACCGCCTCCCCGGGCTGCAGGTTGAACAGGTCGTTGCTTTCGAACCAGAACCCTCCCATCGGATTCCGGTACAAGAGCTGGGCCGAGCCATCCCCGAAGCAGTCTCCAGAGACTCCTCGATTCTGGTAGAGGACGTTGTTCTTGAACACGTTATCGGCTCCGCCGAGCGAGATCCCCGCGCAGTCGTTGGCGAAGAAGACATTGTGGACCGCGCGATTGCGCTCGTTGTACTCGGCCTCGTCGCTGTAGGTCTGCATGCCGAGGCCCACGTTGCAGTCGTAGAAGACGTTGCGTCGAATCAGTCCGTCTTGCCCAGCGTACTGAATGCCGTTGCCTCCGGACGTACTGTAGTACTCGCTGGCTTCGGCGAACGTGTTGCCTTCGATCAGGTTGTGGCTGGTGGAGTTGAACGAGTTCGGCACCGCGGAGGTGTCTTCTCCACAGTCGTACACTTCGCCGATCTTCTGCTGAGTATTGGCAAAGAAGTTGTCTCGGATGACGTTGTAGTCACCGCAGCGGATCCCCCAAACGCTGTGTCGACCCTCGGTGATCGTGTTCCCCTCCACGAGATTGTAGTCCGAGTCGATGAGCAGGAGGTTGTCGTTGCCGTCGGTCATGCGGTTGCCGACGATCCGGTTGTGGTGGCTCTGGATGAATCGAACGTTGCCGGTGGTGCCAGTGGCGGGAGTGCTCGTGAACGTGTTGTTGCGGAGGGTGACGTCATGCACGTCGCTGGCTTCGACCCAGCGCGTGTCCGCCACGGTCAATCCCTGAATCACTAGGTAGCTCACCGAAGCGAGCTGGATGGCGGCCGGACTGAAGTCCCCCACCAAGGCCACGACCTCGGCTTGGAAGTTGCGGTAGGTGATGGGGCCGCCGGCCGTGCCTGACGTCGAAGGCTCGAGCACTTCGCCATAGTCCCCTTCTCGGATGAGGACCGTGTCGCCGGGCGCGGCCACCTCGGCGGCACCCGCAAGTGTCTGATACGCCGTCTCCGTGCCCGCGCCGCAGCTGCGTGATTCGACGTCGTAGTCGTCGCAGCTCGTCGCAGCGATCTGGAGGTCAACGAAGATGCCGGTCGCCGGCCCGAGCCCGCCGGCTCCTCCCAGCGCTCCGCCCGCTCCGACGGTTCCCCCAACTGCACTTCCGCCGGATCCACTGGCGGGTGATCCGGCCGTGCCTCCGGTCCCGATGGTAGGACTCCCAGCGGCTCCGGATCCGGCTGTCCCGGCCGTACCGCCTGACGCGATCTGCCCTCCGCTAGCCCCTCCGAATCCACCCGTAGCGATGGCCCCTCCGAGACCAGCGCCCGCCGCACCGCTGGTCGCAGCGCCCCCATCCTCGCTCTCGCCCGCAGCGGCCTCGCTGCCACCGACAGCAGTGCTGCTACCGGCGTGGCCTCCGCTCCCAGAGGGCTCGGTTCCGTCACCGTCGCCGCTGCCACAGGCTCCGAGCAGCGCTAGGGCAACACACGCCCCTCCGACGTCCCGGCGTACTTCGCTCCAGCTTCGCATCAGCGACCTCCTATCCAGAGCTAACCCGATCCCCGGACCCAGCGCCAGTCGGCGCTACCATCCCCCATCCTTGATCCATGTTCCGCCGGCCGCCGGCGGCCGCCGAAACGCGGGGTGGGTTTCGTGACCGCGACCGGGGCTGGGTCCGGGGACCGTGACTGGGGCGGTGGCTGTCCCGGACCCGGGCACGGGCCCATCCATGCTTCGTCGGCCGCGCGCGGCCGGCGAGACATGGACCACGAATGCGGGATCACGATGGCTGCTTGCGAGACGGCTGAGCCGGTCCTAAATCACGGTTCGTTGAGCGTCGAGATAGACCATTGAGCGATCGCCCAGAATCCAAACCACCAGAGCAGTCCGAAGCCCGCGCCACGGCTGCTGAGCCACCACCCCAGCCCCGCCGGCTGAGCCGGAGGCGGGTGGTCCTCTACGGCGCGGGCGGAGCGGTGCTGAGCGCGGCAGCCGCACTGAGCTACTGGGCATGGTGGAGTCAGTTCTTTGGCCCACACATTGCGGGGATGCCTGACCATCGCGTCAAGCTTCCGGACACGGCTCCCACGCTGGTGGTGACCCGTGGCCAGGATCCAGCCAAAAACGTGGCGGCCGCCCTGCTCCGCTTCGGGGGCATGAAGCAGTTCGTCGGTGCGCAGGACCGCGTGCTCATCAAGCCCAACATGGGGTGGTACAGCACGCCGGCTCAGGCCGCGAACACGCACCCCGGAGTGGTTGCGGCCTTGGTCCACGCGTGTCGGGATGCTGGTGCCAAGGAGATCTGGGTCACGGACGTGCCGGTGAACGACGCCAAGGACGCTTTTGGGCGCAGCGGCATTCATCGAGCTGCCCACGACGCCGGCGCCAAGGTCGTCCTGCCCGAGCAGAGCCGCTACGTCGAGGTCCCCATTCCCGGCAGGTCCGGCACGTGGCCACTCTTGGAGCTCTTCACCCAGGCCGACAAGATCATCAACGTGCCGGTGGCCAAGGCGCACAGTATCAGCGGGGTGAGCGCCGGCATGAAGAACTGGTTCGGAGTGCTCGGCAGCCGGCGGGTTCTGCTCCACACCGACATCGACACGGCTCTCGCTGGCCTGGCCGAGATGATGCGGCCGACGCTCACGCTCGTCGATGCCATGCGCGTGCTCATGCGAGGGGCACCGGCCGGGGGCAATCTGAACGACGTGAAACAGGTGGGCGCGGTGGCCGTGAGCGTGGATCCCGTGGCCGCCGATGCGTGGGCGGCCACCGCGGTCGGCGTTTCACCCGGCGAAGTGCGGGGCCTCGCGGTGGCGGAACGGCGAGGGCTCGGTCGCGCGGATCTGAAAGCCGTCGCGCCGATCGAGATTGTGACGGGGTAGGCTCGGCGCGCGAATCGGAGCGCTCACCTCCTGGCCACACCGAACGACGCTAAGGCGCGGGCTTCCCGGGTCGCTGTGGGACTTGCAGGCCCCTGGGGCTTCTAGCATCCTCCGCCCGACCGCCGTGGCGATCGCCACGCGCTGGTCCTTCTGGGCAGGAGAGCGAGATGCAGAAGCTTCGCAGAATCAGTGGGCTGATCGCGGGTTGGGTGCTGGCCGGATGCCAAACCGGGGCGCCGCCACCCGCCACGCCTCCGACTGCACCACCGGCGAAGACGAGCGCGGTGGCAACCAAAGCTGAGGATGCGCCACTCCGACTGAACGACGCCGAGTACTTCGAGCGCCCCGGGCTCGACGTGATGGCGTTCAGTGATTTCTATCCCGAAGGCCACCAGGGTGGGGTGAGCATCATCCAGAACGGCATCCGCACCGCTGCCAACGGCGACCTGCGCCTGGAGCCCGCGCCCGGGCAGTGGCAGCCAGTCCCCAAGCTCAACGAGCGCCTGGTGGACCAGGACGCCCAGACGATCACCGCGCACCTCAGCTTCCCCAACCCGGAGCTGGATCGCAAAGGGTTCAACCCCATCGTCTACCCTGATCTCAAGCTCGACTACGCGGTGCGAGTCGAGCCGGACCACGGCGGCTTTCGCGTCATCGTGGACCTGAAGGAACCCCTTCCGGACGCCTGGGTCGGGCGTGTGGGCTTCAACCTGGAGCTGTTTCCGGGCGAGTACTTCGGCAAGAGCTACTACCTGGACGGTGTGGCCGGCACCTTCCCCCGCCAGCTCAACGGTCCGGTCTACCGAGACGCGCAGGGTCGCATCCAGAGCGCGATCTTTGCCCGAGGCCAGCACTTGACCGTCGCGCCCGATGCGCCGGACGTCCAGCTGTCCATCGAGGCGGTGAAGGGCGGGCCCCTGCAACTTCTGGACGGACGCGCGGAGCACAACAACGGCTGGTACATCGTCCGCGCCGAGCTGCCCTCCGGCGCGACCGAGCGTGCGCTGGAATGGAAGGTCATTCCCAACGCCCGCAGCAACTGGATGTACACGCCGGTCGTCCACGTGTCGCAGGTGGGCTACCACCCGAAACAGCAGAAGGTCGCGGTCATCGAGCTCGACCGACGTGACCGGCAGGTGGCCGAGGCGGTACTCCACCGCCTTGGGCAGAGTGGCGAGCGGGAGGTGGTGGTACGCGCGAAACCGACCAAATGGGGCAACTTCCTCCGCTACAACTACCTCACGTTCGACTTCAGTCGGGTCGCGACCCCGGGCGTGTATCGCTTGCAGTACGGAGACCAGGAATCCAACATCTTCCGTATTGGCCGCGACGTCTATGCGCGTCACGTCTGGCAGCCGACGCTCGAGTACTTCTTGCCGGTGCAGATGTGCCACATGCGCGTCAATGATCGATATCGCGTCTGGCACGATCGCTGTCACGAAGACGATGCACGCATGGCGCCAGTGAACCTGAACCATTTCGATGGCTACGTTCAGGGTGCCTCCACGCTGACCAAGTACCAGCCCGGGCAGCCCGTGCCCGGGCTCAACGCGGGCGGCTGGCACGATGCGGGCGATTACGATCTGCGGGTGGAGTCGCAGGTCCGCACCGTGCGCATCCTGTCCCAGATCTACGAAGAGTTCGGTGTGGAGTACGACGCCACCACCATCGATCAGGCGCAGCAGGTCGTGGAGATGCATCGACCCGACGGCAAGGCCGACGTGCTCCAACAAATCGAGCACGGTGTGCTCACCCTGCTGGGCGGATACGCGAGCTTGGGGCGGCTGTACCGCGGGATCATCTCTTCGACAAACCGTCAGTACGTGCTCCTGGGAGACGCGGCGACGATGACCGACAACCGGGTGTATTCCGGCAAGGGGAACCATCCGCGCAGGCCTTCCGGATCCAATCTCCTTCTGGCCCTGAGCGGCGCGGGAGATCAGTTCCCCGCGCTGCGGCTCGAGGCCGGGCAACCCGCGCGGGGGAGCACTCCGGACGATCGCTGGGTGTTCACCGAGGTCAATCCCGAGCGTCAGCTCGAAGTGGCGGCTGGCCTCGCGGCTGCGGCCCGAGCTCTGCGGGAATACAACCCGGGCCTCAGCCGGCGGTGCCTCAAGGCCGCCCAAGCGCTGTTCGACGCGGACCGAGATGCCGAGGAGCGGAAGGCGGCTCCTCGACGAGTCGAAGCGCTCGTCGAGCTGGCTCTGGCCACCGACGACGAAGCCTATGTGCGCGAATTGGTCAGCCGCTTGCCGGAAGTCCTCGGCACCATCGAGTGGAGTGGCTGGGCCTTGGGGCGGGTGATGCCGCGAATCAAGGACCGAAAATTCGTGTCCGAGGTCAACGCGGCCATCGCCAAGCTCCACCAGAAGATCAAAGCGGAAGGCGAGCAGACGCCCTTTGGTGTGCCGTACACTCCCAATATCTGGGGCGCGGGCTGGGGCATCCAGGCGTTTGGGGTGCCACAGTACTTCCTCCACCGCGGGTGGCCGGAGATCTTCGATGCGACGTATCTCCTGAACGCCCTGAGCTTCGTGCTGGGCAATCACCCCGGCTCGAACACCGCATCCTTCGTGTCCGGCGTGGGCGCGAAGTCGCTGACCGTGGCCTACGGGGTCAATCGCGCCGACTGGAGCTACATCCCCGGCGGAGTGGGTTCGGGCACGGCGCTCATCCGGCCTGATTTCCCCGAGCTGAAGACCTGGCCGTTCTTCTGGCAACAGTCCGAGTACGTGGTGGGCGGCGGCGGCACGAACTTCATGTTCCTGGCGTTGGCAGCTCAAC
>CAZSVU010000115.1:17428-22050 GCA_964610275.1 uncultured Polyangiaceae bacterium
CCTCGAAAGCGCCGAGATCACACGCGTCGCCGCGCGGCTCGCCGCGTTGATCGGTGGCAGGGCAATCGGTGCCGGCTCCGTGAGCTGGACTGTCGGGCAAGAACGGGATGGTCAGGGTGGCTCCACCGTTGTCGGAGAGCTCGCCAAGCAGCGGATCGGCGAGCGCGATGTCCGCCGCGCAGGGGGAGTCTCCGTCCTCGGGCGCGGGCCACTGCAGGTTGTTGCCGCCCGGGATTTCCCCGGTGCAGGTCTGTGACTGGTCCCAGGGGTTGTTGGAGGTGTTGTTCAAGAAGACCGAATTCTGGAGCGTCCACTGGTCTTCTTCCGCCGAAACCGCGCCGCCACTCCATTCGGCGTGGTTCTCCACGAAGGTCAGATTGAGAAGCTGCATGTTGAAGCCGGACAGCGCGCCGCCGTAGCCGCCTTCTTCGCCCTCTACTCCGGCGCTGTTGCGGTAGAACGTGCAGTTGGTGATGCTCGTCGGATAGTTGCCACGCGTCCAGTAGGCCCCGCCGTGGACGTCGGCATGGTTTTCCTGGAAGAGCGAATTGGAGAGCTGCAGCGGTGCATTGCCCGTGCGCAGCGCCCCACCGAGCGCGCTCTCATCCGGCGGACGTACCGCTGTATTTCGTACGAACGAGCTCTGGCTGATGATGAGGCGGTCCGGGTAGTACGCCCACAGGTACACGGCACCGCCGGTGCCCAGACTGGTGTTGCCTTCGAAGCGGCAGCCGCAGATGTTGATGGTGCCGCCGATGTCGTCTTCGGTCTCCGCGCTGGCGCCGTCGTCGTACACGGCACCGCCTCCGGCAAATGATTCGTTCTCGACGAAGGTCGAGTTGACCAAAGTCATCCCCGAAAGCAGGTTGTCGATGGCGCCACCGCTGATGGCCGAGTTCCGCGTGAACGTGCTCCCCGCCACCAGCAACTCCCCCCCGTTCGACTGGTAGATGGCGCCGCCTCCCTCGATCCCTTCCGCCGCTGCCACGTTGTCCGCAAAGCTGCAATCAAAGACGTTGAGCGTTCCCAACCAGCCCACGCGAATGGCGCCACCACTGGCTTCCTCACCATCGGTGGAGGTCGCATGCCCGTTCTGGAAGGTGAGCCCCGTAACGGTGAGCGCGACCCGCGCTTCGGTGTGCAAAATGCGCGTCGCCCCACCTCCGTCGAGCGTCACGAGCCCAGCGCCATCGATGCTGGTGTCGTTCGACACAGCGACCTCGCTCGTGACGGCGATGGTCACAGCCTCGTCGCCGCAAGCGAAGGTCACGTTCCCTCCCTCGGTGACGGCCGAGCGTAGCGCGTCCTCGGTGCAACTCTCGGGGCTGCCGTCTCCCACGACGACGCTGCTGGCAAGGGGCTCGGGGAGCGCGGGCACCTCGCAGCTGGCCGGGGGTGGAGCGAATTCGATCGGCGGTTGGTCTTCGGAACCGGACTCGCCCGACTCGTCGGAATCACCACTGCACCCGGCTAGCAGCAGTGCCCACATCGCCAACGAGCAACCGGCCACCGAAATCCCCAGCCGCGCACCCTCGCCAACCTGCCTCAGACCACCTCGAATGTGCATACCACTCACCACCCGTCCAGCATGATAGCACCGAGTTGCTCTGCCCCACCCTGCTTGGGACCTGTACGGCTGGGAGCTGACTGGAATCCTTCCTCGGCGCGGCGCTCGGCGGACGAGGGCAGCCGGCAATTGCCGTTCCTTGCATCGCGACGCAATGGAATGCTGGCCCTAAGGTCTCCGGAATCGTCTACACTCGGCGGGCTCCTGCTGGGGGAGTGGCCGCTGTCAGGGGAGGTTCATGGCCGACACGAGTGACCGAGAGCTTCGCATGCGCGCCGAGCTCCAGGAGTTGGTGGATCAGGTTGCGACCCAATTCGTCACGGCTGGTCCAGGCGGCGCAGACGCGGCCATCGACGAGGCGCTGCACCTGATCGCCGAGTTCACGGGAGCCGGAAACGCGACCGTGTACGCCATCGCCCGCAAGCAGGGAGTGGCCAACATCGCCAACTCGTGGTGTGCCGAAGACGAGCCGCCGTTCGCGCCCGGAACGAAGGACCTCTCCCTCGACGAATACAGGCACTACGCGGAGAAGCTGAGCCGACACGAAGACATGGTCGTCCGTCGCTTGGCCGATGTCCCCGCCCAAGCTCGCGGGGAGCGTGCTTGGTACGACCAGCACGGCTTTCGCTCCAGTCTGACGATGCCGTTCTTCGTCGAAGGGGAGCTGACCGGAGCGCTCACCCTGCATGCTCGCCAGGGAGACGCACACGAATGGCGTCAGAGCGATGTTCCCATTCTGCGATTCGTCGCGGCCATCATCGGGCACGTGCGAGCCAGAGGTGACGCCGAGCGCCGGCGGGCCCGCAGCGAGAAGCGCTGGAAGCTGCTCATCGAGCAATCCCCGCTGTCGATCGAGGTCTACAGCCGTGACGGGTTGCAGCTCGAGTCCAACGCCGCCTGGGGTCGACTGTGGAACGTGGACGATCCCGAGCAGTTCGCCGGCCACTACAACCTGCTGCAGGACCCGGAAACGCAGAGGCGCGGCTACGACGCGCATTTTCGGCGCGCCCTGGCCGGCGAAACCGTGGTGCTGCGTGGGGTTCCATTCGCCCCCGCCGGGTCGGGCCTCCCGGGGCGCAAGCGGTGGACCAACAGCATCCTGTTCCCTCTGCGCGGAGACTCCGACGAAGTCGAGAACGTCGTGGTGGTCCAGCAGGACGTCACCGAGGAGCGGGCCACCGCCGAGAGTCTGGAGGTCTTCAAACTGTTCCGAGGCTTCGACGCAGGGCTGTGGGTGGTCGACGTTCGACGGGCACATCGCCTATGCCAACCAGGCCCTGGCCGCGCTGCTGGGAGCAGAGAAGCCGGCCGACGTCGTGGGTCGATCCTTCCTGGATTTCCACCGCGGGCCCGCCGAGACGAAGCTCAAGCAGGTGGTCGATCCCAGCGTCATGCAGACGGGGCGCTGGACTGGTGAGCTCGATATCTGGCGGCCCAACGGTGAGGTCCTGACGGTCCTTGCGCACATGTTCATGATCAACGACCGAGACAACAGGCCGCTCTGTCTCGGGTGTATTTTCACGGACCTCTCAGAAAGAAAGCAGGCCGAGACGGAGAAGGCAAAGCTCGAGGCCCAGATCCAGCATGCACAGAAGTTGGAGAGTCTGGGAGTGCTGGCGGGCGGAATCGCGCACGATTTCAACAACCTGCTGTGCGGCATTCTGGGCGGAGGAGATCTCGCGCTCCGCTTGCTCCAGGATGGCCATCCAGCACGGGAACACCTGGTGATGATCTCGCGGACCGCCCAGCGCGCGGCAGAGCTGTGCAGTCAGATGCTCGCCTATTCCGGTAAAGGTCGGTTCGTCGTCGAGGCCACCAATTTTTCGCTGGTGGTGGAAGGCATGGCCCACCTGCTCCAGGTGTCCGTGAGCAAGAAGGCCGCCCTGCAGTACCGCCTCGCCAGCGAGCTCCCGACCGTGGAAGCCGATGTGACCCAGGTGCGGCAGGTGTTGATGAATCTGGTCATCAACGCGTCGGAAGCCCTGGAGGACCAATCCGGCGTGATCACGGTGTCGACCGGGGTCATGGAGTGCACTCGCGACTACCTGCGTGGAGCCTACGGCGGCGAACGGTTGCCAGAGGGCCGGTACGTGTTCGTGGAAGTGTCGGACACCGGCAAGGGCATGAGCGCGGAGACTCGCGCGCGCATCTTCGATCCCTTCTTCACCACCAAGTTCACGGGCCGCGGTTTGGGCCTGGCGGCCACGTCGGGGATCGTCCGCGGACATCGTGGCGCCATCCGCGTCTACAGTGAAACCGGTGCGGGTTCGTCCTTCAAGCTGCTGCTTCCGCCCTCGGACCGGCAGCCACGCTCGGCCACTCCGTTGCCAGAAGCCCTGACCTGGAAGGGCACAGGTCTGGTGTTGCTGGTCGACGACGAGGCGGCGGTACGCCAGGTGGGGCAGGCCATGCTGGCGCAACTCGGTTTCGAGGTCATCGTCGCCGAGGACGGGGCGACCGGACTCCAGCTCTTCCAGACGCGGACCGATGAGTTCGTGCTCGCGCTGGTCGACATGACCATGCCCGGACTGGACGGCGAGGAGCTGTTTGGTGAGCTGCGCAGGCTCCGCCCAGACGTGCACGTCGTGCTCATGAGCGGCTACAACGAGCAAGACGCGACCAGTCGTTTCGCCGGCAAGGGCCTTGCGGGATTCGTCGCCAAGCCATTCAGCCTCGAAACGCTGACGCGAAAGATCCGGGAAGCTCTCTCCCGCTGATGAACGCAGTGGCTTGGGGGGCCGGGCGCGACTATCATGGTCGCCGCATGGTTTGCTCGCGCGGCAGAACGAGGCAGCCGGGACGCGGTTGGCTGTGGACGGCGCTGCTGGCTGGCGCGGCCTTGGCCGGTTGTGGCAGCGCCGAGGATGACGCGACCGGTGAGCAACTCTGCACGCCTGGGGCGACGGAGGACTGTCTGGGGCCCGGGGGGTGCAACGGTGTGCGAGTGTGCGACAGCGACGGCAGCGCATGGGGTACATGCGAGTGCGGTCCACTGGGCAGCGGCGGCACCACCGGCGATGGAGGGGCGGCTGCACCCGAGAGCGGTGGTACCACG
>CAZSVU010000116.1:0-21907 GCA_964610275.1 uncultured Polyangiaceae bacterium
CCAATCGTCTACTCCGCGCGCCATCAGGGGATGGGCGGGACGGCCATCGGATACGTCAACGACCCGTCTGCGATGTTCCACAACCCGGCCGGTCTCGCTGGCGTTCGTGGGCTGGGCGTGCTCGGTGATTTCACGCTGCTGTTGGCGCAACTTCAGTCCAGCCCCCAGGATCTCGACACCGCGCACGGCATCGAATCCGAACGCATTGTCGCGCCCTTCTTTCTGCTCGGAACCGGGTACCGGCTGCACGAGTGGGTCACGCTCGGGGCGGCCGTCTACCCGCTCGCCTCGGCAGCCGCCGCCTACGAGTATCCGATCCCCGGCACGGACACCAGGACCTACAACGCGACGCGGATCGTCTTCATCGAGGGGACCGTGGGGTTGAGCCTGAACGTGCCGGAAGACCAGTGGCTGCCGGGGCGATTGAGCTTGGGAGCGGGCTACCGTGCCGACTACTTGATGTTCGACCGGAAGCAGGGCGCTCGCGAGGATCCACGCATGCTCAATCTGGAGATGGACGGCGTGGACCCGTTCGGCTACCGCATTGGCTTACAGTACCGACCGGTCGAGCAGGTTGGCTTCGGATTCGTCTACCGCAGCCCGATGCAGGTCACCACCCGGGCGGACGAGGCCACGGTCTATCTCCAGACCGCCACCGACGCGGAGATGGACTTCGTGCTTCCGGCTCGACTCGGTGCCGGGGCTCGCGTCGACCTGGGGCGAGCCGGGATGGCTCTGGACGTCGAATATGCCTTCCAGAGCCAGAACGACCGGTCCGTCTTGAAGGGCACGCTGGGCGATTCGGAAGCCGCGGTGGACAACATCTACGCCTGGAAGGATGCGTGGACGTTCCGCGTGGGCGCGGAGTATCGCCTCGGCGCGGCCTGGCAGTTCCCCGTTCGCGTCGGCTACGTGTACGACGGTCCAGTTTCAAGACCAGCCTTTCCGAGTGCATTTGGCACCCCGCCGGCCGCGACCCACAGTCTCACCGCTGGCGGCGGCTACGACGAGGGTTCGTGGCAGGTGAACGTGGCGGGGGCGTATCGTTTTGGAGCCGTGACCGTCAGGGAGGAGCAGCTGGGAGACGGCTGTCAGTTCTGTAGCTTCGAGGGCGACTACGAGATCACGGCGATCGGCCTGTACGTCGACGCTTCAGCCGACTTCGACCTTTGATGGACCCCGGCGCCCGGGCCAGCCCGTTTCGGGGCGAAGCCTGGCGGGAACTGCTTGGATTCTGCCCCTCCGGTTGCCCTGGCGTCGTTCTGTGGACTCGACGGGCGCAGCGGTCTACGGTTGTTTGGCTCCAATGATGAGGAGTCCCGGCGCACCTGCGAAGTCGTCGGGCCGAACCAGGGATGCTCTCGAACCCAGACCAGCTGAAGCAAGGCGACGTTCTGGACGGTAAGTTCCAGGTTGAGCGTGTTCTCGGTGCCGGCGGCATGGGTATGGTCATCGCTGCCCAGCACCTGCATCTGCAGCGCCCCGTGGCCATCAAGCTCATGTTGCCGGGATTCACCCAGAGCGAGGAAGCGGTGGCCCGGTTCATGCGCGAGGGGCGAGCTGCGGCGCGCCTGCGCAGCGAGCACGTGGGCAAGGTCCTGGATGTGGGCAAGCTCGCCACGGGCGAGCCCTACATGGTGATGGAGTTTCTCGACGGGAGCGACCTGTCGGAGCTGGTGCAGCAGCGTGGCGCCATCTCCGTCGAGGAGGCGGTGGACTACGTGCTGCAAGCCTCCGAAGCCATTGCCGAGGCGCACGCGGCCGGGATCGTGCACCGCGACCTCAAGCCTGCCAATCTGTTCTTGAGTGTCGATGCGTATGGCGAGGCCTGCGTGAAGGTGCTCGATTTTGGGATTTCCAAGGTGGCCGGGCAGGGCCCCAACACGGCTGGTCTGACGGGCACGAGCACCATGATGGGCTCGCCCATGTACATGTCGCCAGAGCAGATGCGGTCGGCACGCGATGTCGATCACCGCTGTGACATCTGGGCCCTGGGCACGATCCTCTTCGAGTTGCTCACCGGTCGGGTGGCGTGGCCCGGCGAGAACATGGCCGAAGTCTGCGTCTCGGTGGCGACCGATCCGGCCCCGAGTATGCGTGCGCTGCGTTCGGACCTTCCCCCGGAGTTGGACGCCGTCGTGATGCGGTGCATGGAGAAGGATTCAGGTCGGCGCTATGCCACGGTCGTCGAGTTGGCGCAGGCGCTGGCGCCGTTTGCACCGGCCTCGTCGCAGTTGACGATCAGTCGGCTCATGCGGCTGTCGGGAGGGGTGGGCGCTCCCGTCGCCGCCGACGCAACGGGCCGATCCCTGGCAGTGCAGACCGGTGCCGCCCAGACCGGCCCAGACCGGACCGGCCCGTACCAGACGGCGGATCCGCGATTGGGCACCGGGGTCACTGCCGCCCAGTCCGCCGGAGGGCCCAGTCCCGATACTCGCGCCGCGTGGGGTCAGGACAAGACCAAGGAATCCCCGGCTGGAGTGCCCCAGCGTGTGCCGGTGGTTCCCTTGATCATCGCCGGCGCGTCGCTGCTGGCTGTCATCGGGGTCGCCATTGCCGGCATCACGGTGCTCACGTCGTCTGGCGATCAGCCCCAGCCGGCTGCCGAGGTGAGCGCGCGGCCTGCCGAATCATCGACCCCGGAGCCAGGGATCCTGCCGGTGGATCCGAATGCGATCCCTCTGCCAGCATCGTCGACCTCCGCAGCGTCGGAAGGCGACGCGGCTGAAGAGGACTCGAAGCCAGAGGTCAGTCCGAGCGGCACCTCGCGGACCTCGACGCCTCGGCGTCGCCCCGCGACCAAGCCCGCGCCGACCAAGCCCGCACCCGCAACACCGGTGGCCAAGCCCGCACCACCGCCGCGGGCGCCGGCTCCGACGACCAGACCTCGACCCACCCGACCCAGTATGCCCGACTTTGGAGGAAGAGAGTGACGCTGGCGCATCGTTCGACAGAGTGGCGTGCGCGCACGTCCGTGCGCAGAGCGTTGTCAACCCTGACCACGGCGATCGCCCTGTACGGCATCTCGGCGATCACCTGTCCGGTTGCCCACGCGCAGAGTACGGACAAGGTGGCGGCTGAGGCGCTGTTTCAGCAGGCGCGCGCGCTCATGGATCAGGGCAAGTACGAGCAGGCGTGTCCCAAGCTCGAGGAAAGTCAACGCCAGGACCCCGCCGTGGGGACACTGCTCTATCTCGGGCTCTGCTACGAGAAGAACGGTCAGACGGCGAGTGCGTGGGCCACCTATCACTCGGCCGAGTCTGCTGCGCGCAACGCGGGTCAACCCGAGCGCGTCAAGATGGCCGAAGAGCGCGCCGAGAGACTCGCGGACAAGCTGAGCAAGCTGACCATCCGAGTCCCGGCGAGTTCTCAGACGACCGGGTTGACCGTGAAGCGGGATGGCAAGTTCGTCGGCACGGCCATGTTGGGAACTGCGGTTCCCGTGGACCCCGGTGAACACACCATCGAGGCTTCGGCGCCCGGGAAGGAGACCTGGACCGGCACGGTGAACGTCCCGGGCGATGCGGCCATGGCCGCCGTGGATATCCCGGTGCTGAAGGATGCGCCCAAGGGCGCTGAGCCCGCTCCTGGGGAATCTGGCGCCGCGGGTCAGTCCGGGGCGTCGGGGGCCGGCTCGACCAGCGGTGGACTGGGCGGCGACCGATCACTGGCTGCGTCCGGGCGCGGGGACACGCAGCGCGTCATCGGAATCGTCACCGGGGTGGTGGGGGTCGTGGGCGGCGGCATCGGCATCGTGTTCGCCTTGCGGTCGAAGCAGAAGGACGACGAATCGACCTCCCATTGCGGCATCGGTGGCGATCCGAATGCCTGCAACGATCTGGGGTTGCAGCTCAACGACGAAGCCAAGCAGGCGGCCACGATTTCGACCGTCGCCTTCGTGGCCGGCGCGGCCTTCCTGGCCGGCGGTGCCGTGCTCTACTTCACGGCGCCATCCGACGACGACCCCCCAGGGACCGCGATTCGCGTGGCGCCCGCCATCGGTCCGCGCGCGCAGGGGCTCTTGGTGCAAGGCACCTTCTGAGCCTGGGGCGGGTCATCCATCCCGCGGTCCAGGGCAGCGGGGCACTCGGATTCAACCGGGATGCCTGAAAAAGTAGGCGAATGCGAAGAGGCTCGTATCCTGTTCCACGGCATAGCGGGGGATCGCAAAACGCGGCGTGCGGTGCGTCACCGGTCCGCCTTGGGCCACGAATGCTGCCCGGTAGCCGGCAGCCTCAACCTGGCGATGGAGGTCCTCCGAGTGGGCTCCGAGCGGATAGGCGAGGGCGTCGGGGGCGACGCCAACGTGGTGCTCGAGCAAAGCCCGGGGCTCGAATAGCTCCTGCTCGAGCGCGCTTCCGTCGAGCGAGGTCAAGTCCCGGTGCGCGTGGCCGTGACCGAGCACCTCACACAGCCCACTGTCGAGCATCTCCCGGATCTGCTGCCACGTCACCGTTCCCCGCGAAGCGTGGTGGATCACGGCTTCAGTGGGCGGGGCGAGGGCGAACGGGGCTTCGAACTCCGTCAGTATGGGATAGGCGACCGTGTAGGCGTTCTGCTCGCCGTCGTCGATCGTGATGACCGCCGCCCGCGCCGGGAGCTTCAGGCTACCTTCGAGAAATCCTACCAGCTGACTCACGCGAATGACCTCGACCTGGTGGTCACGCATCCACTTCAGTTGCGTGCGGAGCGAGTAGGGAGTGACGGCTGGACGCTGCACGCTGAACCAGCCCAAGGAATGATACATGAGCACTCGCACCACCGACCGCTCGCGGTCGACCACCGGTAGCCGAAAGGTGTCGTGCCGAGAGGCCGGCGCTTCCGCGGGCCCGGGCGGCGTGGATTGCGACGGCGCCGGGGTAGGGGGGGCGTCGGCTTTTCCTGGGGAGAGCGGCGGGCTGTGTGGTGTGGGTTCGACCAGAGGCACCGGTGCCGGCACGAGCGGGGATCCGAGCAGTGGAGGCTCCGCCGCGGTCGCCCCACCAGAGCAACCCGCCCCGAAACCGCCGGTCAGGACGGTCCAGGCCGCCAGAACGACCTTGCGTCGGTGCATGCGCGCAGGTTACCCGGGTTTGCGTCGGTCGGCCCAACCGACGCCATCCGGTGTTCCGGCGGCGGGTTGCTGACGGCTACGACGTCGTCGGGGCCTTCGCGTCGGCGTCCTCGGCCCCCAGCGTCCGCGCTTCGATTTCGCGCTTGATCCGGTCGAAGGTCTTGGCGTCCAGCCGGTAGAAGAGCAACGCAATCAGGCAGGCAAGGGAGCACCCGGCCGGGAGCAGGTTGAAGAGCGAACGGATCCCGGAGAGAGCGGCCTCGTTTTGCGCTGCGTTCGCGACGTAGCCGGTGAAGTCCAGCACGTAGGCGGCGAGCGCGCCGCCCAGCGCCATGCCCAACTTCTGTACGAAGGAGAAGAATGCAAACGGGACGCCTTCGGAGCGGAACCCGGTCTTGTAGTGTCCGTACTCGACCGTGTCTGGAAGCATGCCCCACTGGGTGATGGAGCAGAGCATCTGCGAGAACGAGCCGACCATCGACACCGCAACCAGTAGCGTCAGCATCGACGTGGGGAGGAAGTGCCGCAGGCCGTACAGCAGGAAGACTCCGGCGCTCCCGAAGATGAACGTTCTTGCCTTGCCGATGCGCTTGGTGAGTTGGGGTGCGACGATGACGCCCAGCACGTTGGCTGGGAGCATGAAGAGGAAGAAGGTGGCAACGAAGTCCGCGTCGCCCACGACGTACTTGAAGTAGTACACGGTGACCGCTCCGCCGATGACCCACACGCAGGTGTTGAGCATCATGGCGAGCGCCAGCACCAGGAGCGCGTCGTTCTTGAACAGGATGGGCGCCACATCCCTGATGCGGTACGTCTCTCGGGGTATCTGGACCCGCTCCTGCGACTGCGTGAAGGAGAACCACAGTAGGCCCGTCGAAGCGATGCCGAAGAGCGCAGCCACCACGAAGAAGCCTTGCTGCTCGGAGGCAAACAGGCTCACAAATGGTTTGACGCCGATGGACACGATGCTCATGGCGATGATCACCGCGAAGAACATGCGGTAGGTCGAGATGACGGCACGTTCTTGCTGATCTTGCGTCAACACCGCGCTGATGGAGGAGTAGGGGAGACCCACCGCCGTGAACAACATGCCGTGCATGATGTAGGTCACGTAGGCATAGACGATACGGCCCGTCGGAGAGAACTCGGGGGTGTAGAAGCAGGCCAGCAGGGCCAGGTTGAGCGGCACCGCGCCAAACAGCAGATAGGGGCGAAATCGTCCCCAGCGGGAGCGCGTGTGATCCGCGATGTACCCCATGATCGGATCATTGACGGCATCCCAGACCCGTGCGGCCAGGAACAGCCCGGCGACGTGCGCCGGGGAGATGCCAAAAACGTCCGTGTAGAAGTACGCGAGGTAGAAGCCGATCAGCTGGAAGCTGAAGTTGATGCCGAGGTCGCCAATGGCGTAACCGAAGATTTCACGCTGGCGGAGCGGGCTCATCGCCGCGAGCATCGGTCGAGAGTGCCCGATTGTCACCTGGAATCGTTTCCACATAGGCGGCTCGACCGGAGCCTACTGGCCGGTCGAGCTTGGAAAGGCTGCTCTCGGATGGACGAAGGCCGTATCCCCCGACATGCCCCTGGCCTGGTTGGGAGCGATCCGTGCGGTGGTCCGCCCGCGACGGGTGCGCGGGCGGACGTGGCGCGCGTGGCTGCAGTCGTGGCTGGCGGTCTGATGTCCGCGAGTGGTCACAAAGCGTCGCAGGCCGGCGCTGGATTGACCTTGCAGAACGTCCTGGCCAGATCCCGCAGGGCGGCTGCGTTGGTTGGATTCTTGGGAACTCCGATGCCTTCGGTATGAATGTGTGCGAGTGCCAGACACGAGGTCGGGTTGCGCTTCTCGCACGAGACCACCAGCAGCTTCCGGGCTCTGCCTAGGAAGAGCCGCCCCTCTTTCTCCTTCGGCGCCATGCCGCGACCGTAGGAGTAGGCGACCCCCACTCGCATGCAATCCACGGCGTTGCCGCGCGCACAGCCGAGCTCCGTGGCCTGCCGTGCCTCGGGCGAGTCTTCGAGGGGCTCGCGCTCCCACTCCGGCAGTCCGGGGGGGGCTGGCGAGGTCGAGCTGATCGGCGTCGGCGCGCTGGGTGCCGCACTTGCGGCTGCCAGCGCGCTGGCGCCCGGGGTGGTGGCGGGAGCGACGGCAACCGTTCTGGAGTGCGCTGCGACGGGACGAAACGGCTCGCGAGCACCTGGGGGCGGGGTGGACCCGGCACCGCTGGGGCCCACGATGGCGGCAATGGCGCCGAGCAACGCCCCGCCGGCAATGGCGAGCATACTTGAGGTCTGTGTGGTCATGCGGTCGCTTCGATAACTGCGCCGCCCATCATCGCACACCTTCGTGCGCGGTTGACCCGTGGTGCGTCGCCGTGGCTCCGGATAGAGTCAAGTCTGGTCGATCCTGCCACTGGATGCCTTCGTCCTGGCCGCAATCGTCGCTGCGCTGCTGCTGACGCTGGCCTGGATCCGTTGGCGGCGCTGGCAGGAGCGGAACACCCTTCCGGTGGACTACGCCGTCGAGGAACGCCTGGTGACGGTCGACGGAGCGGCAATCGAGCTGCGTCGTCTGCCCTCGCCCGAGCCGCCCGGTTCCGCCCCGTGCCGGCATCCTCGCCCTCCCGTGCTGTTGGCGTACGGCCTGGGGGCCAACCACCGGGTGTGGGACACCAGTCGCGATCTGTCCCTCGCGCGGCACCTCAGCCGCTGCCGAAAGGACTGGGACAGCTGAACGTCCCGGCGTTGTTCATCGCGGGCACTGGGGACCGGGCGGCGCCTGCCGAGGCGGTCGAGGCGGCATACCGAGCCTGGGGTGCCGATACCGTCGCCCCCGACCAACGACTTCTCCTGGTGGGTGGAGGACTGCAGGGCTTCCCCGGCTATGGCCATGCGGATTTGCTCTTTGGACGTCGAGTTCGCCAAGCTCTCCACCAACCAGTGGAAGCGTTTCTCGGTGGCGGCGTGGATTCGCCTTGAGATAACGGAGCAAACTGCCTAGCTCTCCTCTGAAGCATGCGCGCACGACGATGGATTGAGGCTCTCGCTGCCACCACGGTGCTGCAGTGGGGCGGGGCGGTGCACGCGCAGGGGGCCGACCTGTCGGAATTCGAGCGCGAGACCATGGTGGCTGCGCTCGAAGCCTCTCAGGGCGAACTCGACCCAGAGCCGGAGGGCAAGCAGATCGAGTCCATCGAGGTGATCACGCTGGAAGTGCTGGACGAGCGCGATCCGGTGCCCGACTTCGTCAATGCGCTGCACTCCACCACGCTCCCCAAAGTCATCCGTCGCGAGCTCCTGTTCGAACGAAACGGCCGCTACCGGCAGCGGAAGATTGACGAGTCCGCCCGCAACTTGCGCAGCTTGCCGCAGTTTTCCCTGGTCCTCATCGTTCCCGCGCGGGGCAGTCGGCCCGACTCGGTGCGGGTGCTGGTGATCACCAGGGACGTCTGGAGCCTGCGACTGGCCAGCTACATCGAAGCCTCCAACGACGGCCTCGTCACGCTCTGGCTACAGCCGAGCGAAACCAACGTTGCCGGCACCCATTCGGCGGTGAGTCTGCTCTTCACCCTCTACCCAGATACCTACTCCCTGGGGGGCGGGCTGGCGGTTCCCCGGCTGGCGGGGAGTCGGATCCGCAGTAGCGTCAGCGGCAACGTCATCCAGAACCGCCATACCGGCAGGACGGAGGGCTCCTTTGGCCGGCTCGTGCATGGGCAGCCACTCTACTCGCTCGACGCGCGCTGGGCCTGGGGGGTCTTCATGTCCTGGCGCTCGGACATCGACCGCAGCTACGTCGGCACCGAGTTGCGCACGTACGACGCGGCAGCGACTCCCGAGATCGATGACCGCATTCCGCTGCAGTACGGTCGCGACGTCTGGCTCGGAGAGTACGAGCTCGTGCGCTCGTATGGACACCGGATCAAGTACGATGTCTCGTTTGGAGTCGAGGCCAAGTACCAGGAGTACGATCCGGGCGACCTATCCGCGTACGATCCAGCAGCCGCCGCGCAGTTCGTGACCGAAGAAGTGCCGCTGACCGACACGCGGGTGGGACCTTTCGTGCAGTTGCGGATACACGGCAGCGATTTCCTGCGGACGCGCAATCTGGACACGCTCGCGCTTCAGGAGGACTACCGTACCGGTCCGGATGCAACCCTGCGGGTCTATCCGGCGAGTGGTGCGGTGGTCTCCAGTCGCGACGTGCTCGGCATCTTTGCCGCCGGTTCGTACACCGTCGGGCTCGGGGACGGACTGGCGCGTACCATCTTGGCGACCACCACCGAGCTGTCCGAGTCCGACCGCACCGACGCTCTCTTCGAGGGCGCGGCGCACCTGGTCACGCCGCGGCTGCCGTTCGGTCGGCTCATCTACGGCGCCCGGGTGGCGCACCGGTATCGAGACTACTATAACCGGCGGTTCGAACTCGGCGGCGGCGGACGTTTGCGGGGATATGCGGTCAACGAGTTCCGCGGCAAGGACGTGCTGGTGAGCAACCTCGAGCTGCGTACGCCGAGCTTGGGGCTGTGGTCCGGGCAACTGGGGGGAGCTCTGTTCTACGATGTCGGCGATGCGTTCGACGGCTTCGAACGGTTGCGCCCCAAGCATGGAGCGGGTTTCGGTGTCCGGGTGCTGATCCCTCAAATCGACCGTATCGCGTTTCGAATGGACTGGGGATTCCCGCTGGACGCAGAGCACGACCCGTTGCCCGGGGCCTGGTTCTTCACCTTCGGTCAGGCGGCTCCTCTGCCCGCCATTCGCCGCAGCGGTGCCGCCGATCCCATGCCCTCGTGGCTCAGAGAGTCGGCCATCTCACCGTACTCGTGGGCGGGAGAAGCTCACTGAGATCCCCGTGTCCGCGTGGGATCCGCGAACGTCGCGCCCGCCCCGGGGCTCGCCCGGGCTACTTCATCTTCTGTTCGATCGCGTTGGTGAGGCCGTCGAAGCTCTGTTGATACTGCTCCTGCAGCGTCTTGATGCGCTCCTCGATCCCCTCCAGCGCGAACTGCGCCTGATTGACCTCGGTATCCAGATCCCCCAGCGCCTTCTGGGCGGCCTCTTTGGCCTGCTCCGCCGACTTCTTGTCCGGGTCCGAGCGCGCGGCATCGGCCAACACCGCATCTGCTTCCTTGACCTTGCGGTCCAGCGTCGACTTGATGTCCTCGGCCTGGGCGACCATCTCGCGCAGGCGCACCTTGACTTCGACGACCGCGATGTGCGTCACGTAGCTCGAGTAGCTGATTTCGTCGGCCTGGGTCTCGAGCTTTTCGATGTTCGCCTTGCCCAGGGCCTCGCCATTTTCTTCGATGTAGAGGTGCGCCTCGTTGTGCGCGCGCAACCGTTCTTCCAGCTGTTTCTTGACTGACTTGTCCAGCGCGCTGGTGGCCGCCCCGTAGGCCCCGGACTTCTTGCAACCCTTCTGGGAGGCTGCGTAGTCGGCGGCCCCCCCTACCTTGCGGCCGATGACTTCCTTTTCGTCGTCAAAGAAGCCCGAGACAGCGTCGACTTCACGGACTTCCGCCACGAACGAGCCGCTGCGACCGGCTTGGTCGGCTCGCTCGACCACACCCAGCACGCGTGGCCAATCTGGGTTGTCGAGCTCGCCGGGATAGTTCGCGAACTTGGGGATGAAGCGCTTGGCTCTACTTTCGTAGGCATCCAACTGCGCACGTTCGGAGCTCAGCGCAGACGGAAATCGAGCCGCGTAGCCGAACTCGCCGGCCGACGATGCGATCTCGGGTTCCGGTTTCTGCTGCTGCGAACAGGCGCCGCTGGCCGCGAGCAACGAGGCCAACAGCAACGTGAGGGGTGTGCATCTGGTCTTCACGCGCGTCAGTAGAGCGTCGCAGGAGGCGGCGGTCAACCGCCGTCGGTGGAGGCGTCAGGTCGATTCCAGTTCATGCAATTGCTGCAATCAGGCCTAGAATTGCGATGGTTGCGGACCTCGCACCGCAGCACGTGCAGGCCGGCGGGGTGGGTGGAGCAGACAGAGGGACGGCAGTCGGTAGGGCGGCCCGCGAGCTTCGCTCGCGGGCGGTGTGGTGGGAGGGGCACTGAAGCGGGTCAGGTCGAGTTGCCCGAAGCAGCTCCCTTGTCCGCAGGTCGGGGTGGAGCAGACAGAGGGACGGCAGTCGGTAGGGCTGCCCGCGAGCTTCGCTCGCGGGCGGTCTAGACCGGTCTCACGGCGCGGCGGTAGCCCACCTTGCTCAGTGCTTCTTCGACCAGACCCAGCGGCGCGCGCCGGTCGCCTTCCAGCTCTGGGACGAGCACCAACCGGTGCCCGAGTACCGGCGCGGCCACGCGGCGGACATCATCCGGAGTGACGAAGGGTCGCCCCGCCAGCACTGCGCTGGCCTTGGCTGCCCGCAGCAGTGCCAGAGAGGCCCGCGGTGAGGCCCCCAAAACGACTCGGGAATGCGAGCGGGTGAACGCTGCGAGGCTCACTGCGTACTCGAAGATGTCGTCCTCGACGTGCACTCGGGCAGCAATGGACTGCAGCTGCAGCGCATCGTTGGCCGTGAGAATCGGCTGCGGGTTGGGCGCGGCCACGCCGTGCGCGCGCAGCATTCTGACCTCGTCTCGTGACGACGGGTAGCCCATGCGCACCCGCAGCAGGAAGCGATCAATCTGCGCTTCGGGCAGGGGATAGGTCCCTTCCAGGTCGATCGGATTCTGAGTGGCCAAGACGAAGAACGGGTCCGGCAGCTCGAATCGGTCGCCTTCGATGGTGACCTGCCGCTCCTGCATGGCTTCCAGCAATGCAGACTGAGTCTTGGCCGGAGCCCGGTTGATCTCGTCGGCCAACACGACATTGGCGAAGATCGGCCCGGCCCGCAGCGTGAACGTTCCCTCCTTCGGGCTCAGCACATAGGTTCCGGTGATGTCGGCGGGGAGTAGATCCGGAGTGAACTGGATTCTTCGTATGCTGCTCCCGAGCGTGATCGCAAAGGCTTTGACCAGGGTGGTCTTGGCAACGCCCGGGACGCCCTCGAGCAGCACGTGACCGCGGGCCAACAGTGCGATGAGCATCAAGTCCACGGGTTCGGATTCGCCGATGTACACTAGCCCGACCTGTCGACGGACCTCCTCGAGACGCTCCCGAGCGGCTTCGAGCTCATTGACTTGCAGTGCCTGTGTCACCCTCGCACGCTGCTCCGCTGGTCGACCTCATCCAATATCTCGCGCACGCGCTGCCGCATCGCCTCGATCTGACGCACTCCAATCCGAATGGGTTGGCCTGCGGCCACGGCGTTTTCGGACTTTCTCAGCTCCGCGAACATTCGTTCCAGTAGCTTCAACGATCGCCGACTTAGCGCGTCTTGTCGAACGATCTCTTCGAGCAGTCCCGACGTGGCCAGGTTGGCGTCGACGCCCAACCGCAAGGCCAGTCCTTCATCCAGCGCGCTTTTGAGCTCCAGCATGACCAGGGCGCGGTGTGTGGTCGGCGCCGCCAGGACCGCTGCGCGGCCAGCAGCTCCGCCCTGGGCGACCAGCGGTTGGCCTCGCGCGTAGCGCGGTGCAATGCGGCGATAGGGGCGGGTGGCGCTGGTCCCGGCCCAGAAGATTGCCGCGAATGCCGCGAGCGCCCCGAGTACCAGAGCCAGTTCGTCCGGTAGTCCGTCGCGTCGCACGTCTGCGATGATCTCTCGGAATCCCTGCACGACATCCCGAGCCTCCTGAACGAGACTGGCGCCCCCGCCGTATTGCCCGCGCTGCTTGAAGTCGTTGGCGATCAAGAGCAACCTGCCGCCGCGCCTGCCCCACTCGTCGTCCTCGACCAGGTAATCGATGAGCCCCTCGGCGAACGCGCGATTCCCCGGGTAGCGCAACATCAGGTTGATCAACACGGACGGGTCCCCCATCGCGAGCAGGCGACCGCGGCCCGCGATGATTCCGGTGACGGCGAGGGCAGTGTTGGGCTCACCTACGGCGGGGATGGTCAGCACCGGGGTCAGGTTGGGATGCGTCAGCCCCGTGGGGTGGTTGGTGACCAGCTGGTGGACTCGCGCCACGATGGGGTGGCGTCCCTGCTCCTGACCCGCAACGACCTGCACCGCCGGAACGGCTACCGCCAGATTCGGATTCTGGCGGAGCATCCGACTCGGCCGCAGGGGGGCGCGGATACGTCCGATCTGGAACCGCTCGAACAAAGACGCCCCGGACCCATAGTCGTCGAGAACGGCCAATCGTCCGCCGGCGCGCAGAAACGCACTCGCTTGTGTGAAATCGAGACTCACGGTCGGGTGCAGGACGATCACGCCGTCTGCGGGCTCGACGTCGTCCCACTCCAACGTCGCCAGGATTTGCACCCGATCCTGGCCGAGGCGCTGACGGGCCAAATCGAGAAACGAGCCGGTTCCCTCCCAACCCGTGTCGTTGAAGCTGAACGCGCCGTGGGCAGATCCGGGGATGGCGAGGCTCATCGCCAACGCCAGCGCTCCAGAGCAGAACCGCAGCCACGACGGCATCGTGGCGAAAGCTAGCACATGCAAGAGGTTCGGCCGTTCGGCTGATACGCTCGGCCCGGGGATGCTGGTCTCCCAGGCGCGCCCGCCGCCCTGCGACTCCGGCCCCGTGAGTCGGCTCGATGTCCAATTCGCCGGATCTGTCCGCAAAGTGGACAGTCCACCCGGTGCGTGGGTCGTTCGCCGGCTTCTTGACCCTGAGTGCAGCGAAGTTAGATTAAAGACGTAGGCGCTGCACATCTGGCACCCCCTGGAAAAATCCCATGCTGCCCCCCTTCATCATCGAGCAGATCCGGCGCCGCGAAGAGCGGGAGGCCGAGGAGCGGCGGCGAAGGCAGCAGGAGCAGCCCCGGTTGGAGATCCCCGTCGATGTGCATCGGCCAGCTTCGGAGCCCCCCGAAGAGGACGACAGCCCAGATCGCGGGGTCATCATCGTTGACATCGGCTGAAAGGTTGCATGACGCTCCCGGCAGCCGCGACCGTCACGTCGGTGTTCTGCCCTCAGCTCGAGAGCCAGCGGCAAACCCACAAAGACGGGGCAATTCGCGTTCACGCATTGTTACTTGCGGGACAGGGCACTAGGCTCCGCCGCCGATGTTGCGTGCCATGAGCAGGGCTTTTGCCCTCGCCCCGTTGCTGCTCACGAGTTGCTTCTCGCCGGGCGAAGGGATCGAACCGCCGCTGGACCGGCTCTACTTTCCGGTGGGGCTGGCTCGCAGCCCAGGCGCGACGCGACTCTACGTCGCGAACAGTGATTTCGACCTTCAGTTCAACGGTGGTGCGCTTCAAGCCTACGACCTGCAGCGACTGCGCGGGCTGGTGCCGAGGGGCTGTGCATCCGATTCGGACTGCGGGGCCGACGAGCGGTGCGACCTGGAACCGACGGACGAGAATGACGGGTACCCCAGTCACTGGTGCGTGGCGCGCGCTGGCGCTCATGCGGGCAGGCCGTGTGGAGCGATCGGCGAGAAATCCATTGCCGACCGTCTCGTGGAACCCGGCCGCTGCGACTACGTCGACCCCGACGATCCACAGGACGGTGGCTCCTCTTTGATCGTCGATACAGTGGGCATCGGAGCTTTCGCGACCGATGTGATCTACCGGAGTCGACCGGCGACCGCAGACGGATCCGAGCGGCCAGGGGGACGCCTGTTCTTGCCGGTGCGCGGCGACGCCACGCTCCACTTCATCGAAGTGGACGACGACAGCAAGGCGCAGGGAACCGGTTTCGAGTTCGAGTGCGGTCAGGACTCCAACGCTGGCGACTGCGATGACCGCCACCGCGTAGGGGATGACCCCGACGAGGAGAACACACGCGACCTGCGCTTACCCCCAGAGCCCTTCGCCATCGACGCGAGCGCCGACGGACGAGCGATCGTCGTGACCCACCAGACGGACGGTGCCGCGTCGCTCTTCGTGAACGACTGGGACGGCGGGGACCGGGAGCCGCCGCGGCTCGAATTCGTCGCCGGCGGGATGCCCTCGAGGGTGGTTGGGGTCGAGGCGATTCCCGAGCCGCAAGTGGTCGCGGAAGCGGGTCTCAACTACCAGCCCGGATTTCTGGTGACGTTTCGCGACTCGGCGGAGATCCGACTACTCAGGTACTTCTCGGACGCGGGCATGGGAGAACCGTCCAATCCGCCCCGTCCGTATCTGCAGCAGTCCGCCACCGTCATCGTCGCGGCCAACTCGACCGGCTATGACTCCCGTGGCGTGGCACTGGAGAGCTCCGCTCGTCAGACGTGCGAGCGCGACTGCCCGACCGAGACCGTCGAGGAGCGCATCGCCTGTCTGAGCGGCTGCGCCGCGATTCCGCTGCGGGTTTTCGTGGCCAACCGAACCCCGAGCAGCGTGTTGGTCGGCCAGACACGCCCTAGCGCGACGGTGACCTCGAGCGGAGATGTGCCGCAGTTCAACGCCAGCGTGCCCCTGCCGTTCGGACCGTCACGAGTGGAAGTGGGAAGCGTCATCGGTCGGGACGGACAGGCGCTCCCTCGCGTGTTCATCGTGTGCTTTGACTCTGCTTCGATAGCCATCTTCGACCCCGATGCACGGCGTGTGGAGCAGTGGGTGCGTACGGGTCGTGGTCCCCACGCATTCACGGTCGACGTCGATCCGGAAGCCGACCCGAGTACCGGTCGAGGCCCCCGCTACGCATTGGGATACGTCGGGCACTTCACCGACTCGTACATCGGAGTGATCGACCTCGATCAACGCAACACCTACACCTACGGCGAGATCATCATGACCGTCGGCGCTCCCACCCCTCCGAGGGCTTCGAAGTGAGGCATCCTGGCCTGTTTCTGGTTGCCGTCGTCGGTGGGGTCAGCCTCACAGGCTGCTCGGACACTCCGGTCTCCTCGCCCCTGAGGGCGCTGCAGCGCAGCGGCGAAGTGAGCTTCCTCTGCATCACGGAGGAGGGAGAAGGGCGCGACATCGACAGCTGTCCGGACTACGACGCGGACGACGATGAGGAACGCCGGGTCTTGGCTCTGGTAACCCAGACCCTCTCGGGCCAGGTGGCTGCAGTGGATCTGACCCGGGCCACGGTGATCGACGTCGATCCGTCGACTCCGGGTTTCAGTCTCCTGCCCGTGGGCGCAATGCCCGAGGACATCGTCAGCACTCCTGGCGGAGTGGCGAGCTTCGTCGGGGTGGCGGAGGTCGGCAAGGAAGGCATCTTCGCGATGCCATCCACCTGCTTGGACCCTCCCGAGGAGGGTGAACGGGCTCGGGACCTCACCTCCTGGCCGGCGTGTGCGCTACCGGTGGCGCCGGGGCACATGACGGTGCTCATCGATCCTCCGGATGACGAGGGACGTGCGCGCGTGAGCTGTGACGACCCCTACACGGAGCCGGACGAGCCGGTGGCCGCGGGGCGAGCCCACTGCGGCGCGGATCTGCGAACCGAGAACCGCCCACCCGGGCGACGCAAGCTGCTGGTGGCGCTGCCCAGTTTGGGACAACTCGCGTTGATCGACGCTCAAACGTTGCTGGACCGTGAGCCCGGCAGCTTCGACCCGTGTCCCGTCGAGCGGCTGCTACAGCTGAGCGACAGCCGGGGATCGGCGGCGATCGAGCAACGCGTGCCCGAAGAACTCCAGGCGCCGGGCTGCGTGGAACCGACGCTCAACTACGGGCCGCCGGTGGCAGCCCCACCGTCACGACCCGCCGGTCTTGCCCTGGCCGGGGACCTGCTGTACGTCGCGGACGAGGGAGCGCCGGTCATTCATCGACTGAACGTCGCTGACCCGTGTGAGCCAGCCCTGGAGCCGCCGCTCCTGCCGCTGAGCTACCAAGAGCGCGGGCGCATGGTCACCACCAGTCGGGTGGCGGTCAGTCCTTTGACCAGCCGGGGCGAGCGCTATGCGTACGCCATCGATCAGTTCAACGGCAGCGTGATGATCTTCGACGTGAGTCCGAATTCCACCGATCGGACGCCCATCATCCGACCGGGTTCACCTCGCATGCCGAGCGAGTTCGAGGCCCCGGACCGCATTGCGTTCACTGCGCCCGCGCGGGACGTGGCGTTCGTGCTGCGAGACGAACCGGTGACGGATCCCACCACCGGTGTGGCCCTGGTCGGACGGCGCTGCGATCCTGATCCCTTCAACCCCGATCCGTTGGGAGTCGAGTACCGCACGAGCGGGAACTACCGTAGCGGCGCCCGACCCCACCACCTGCGTGGGCTGTTTGGGTTCGTCATGCTTTCCAGCGGCGAGGTGGTGGTCATCGACGTGGAGGACTTCGACGCGCCGTGCCGGCGGCCCGTCAACACCAACCCGGCTGCGGTCGAGGACTATCGTGGCTGCGCGGCGGATCCCGTCGAGGACGGGTTCGTCTATCGCGATGCAGCTGGGGACCGGACCGTGTCCGGCGAGGCCAGCTGTCGCGTCGTCGAACGGCACCGAGCGCGAAGCTCCCAGCTGCTGGTGACCAGCAGCGAGACCGGCGTCAGCTCTCCGTCCCTGCGGGCTCTGCCGTTGCTACGGTCGGCCGAAGGCGGGAATCTGCCCACCGACGATAGCGAGGAAGGCCAGAACCATCCCAAGATGCTAGCCGTGGAGTTCCCGCATCCCACCGACCCGGAGGTGCGCTTGCCCTTCGAAGTGAACGTCGGCACCATGCCCTATGGCACCAGCGACGAGGTCGGTGCGCGACTCGATCTCGACCCAGGAACGGCGGATCGGAACTCGTTGGCGTTGGTGCTCAATCAGCCTCGGGCGTTCGTGACGGAGGAGGAGGTTACCGCGACCTACGAAGGCGTCGTGGTGACCGAGCGTCCGGCGGGAATGCTGCGGATCTTCTCTTCGGAGGAGCGCGACGCGCGCGACCAGGGGGTGGGCCACCTGGACGACGCGGACGGGCGGTTCTGCGATCGCGGTGTGGAGGACCAGGCCCTGACGCGGGAGGTTGGCATCGGGCTGGGGCTCGAGGGCGGTGCTCTGGAGGCATTTGCGCTCGGGTACGCCGACTACGTGCAGATCACCTCGGAATTTCCCGATGAGGACGACAGCTACTGGTCCAGCCACGGATCGGTCGGCTACACCTGCGGTGACGAAGGATCGGGCAACGGGTATTCCGCCTGTGAAGCGGTGTTCGGGACTCCCGAGGACCCCAGTCCGAATCGCGACTTGAGGATCGTGGAGGCGTATCAACACCAATTGGTGGTCGAGCCCCGCCAGCTCAGTCGGTCCGATCTCGTGGACCTCATCTACTGCTGCTTTGGTGCGGGAGAGGTGATGGCCTACCGGGTGCGCGCGGGCCAGCAGTGGGTGGTCCGGGGGGAAGGAACTGGGTTCTATCACAACGTGGTTGCCGGCGGTCCGGACCTGCGCTGCGTTCGCGATTGCCGTCCCCAGCGAGCCCTATTGCGGGGTCGGGCCTTCGAGGTCGTGACCGAGGACCAGATCTGCACTGAGTCGAGGCAGAACGGCGGGCGGACCTGCGAGCCGCACGCATGCATGTTTGCCAGCGATCCCGCCGACGAGAACGAGCCTGGGCAGCGTCTTCCCGAGCCGCTCGGCGCCGATTCTCCCTGTGTGTACCAGAACCTGACCACCCGGTTTGCCATCTACCGGGGGCGTGAGTCGAGCGAGCGTGACATGGCGTTCGTCTGGCGCGTCCGCGGTGGCTTCGTTCCGCTCTCGGCCAGTCTGGTCTCCGCCGGGGGTACCACCTCGGTGTCGCCGCAATCGCTGACGTACGTTCCGCAAATCGGCTCGCTCGCGGTCACCGATGGCGCACAGAAGGGCCTGATCTTCGTGAGCCTCGACACGGTCTCCGTCTCCACGATGTACTTCTGACCACCGTTTGAGTGTGGTCCAGTTCTCGGCAAGAAGCTCGTGCCCAAGGCAGGACGCAAGACACCGGTGATGCAGCAGCACGCTGCTGCCAAACGTGCCTACCCGAACGCGATCCTCTTCTTCCGTCTGGGAGACTTCTACGAGATGTTCGGGGAGGACGCCGTGTTGGCTGCGCGGCTGCTGGATCTCACGCTGACGAGTCGGAACAAGGGGCAACCCGACGAGGTGCCCATGGCCGGCGTCCCGCACCATGCCGCCCATGGCTACGTCGCCAAGTTGCTCAGCCTGGGTCATCAGGTGGCCATCTGCGAACAGATGGCAGACCCGTCGAAGGTGAAGGGCATCGTCCCGCGTGAAGTCGTGCGCGTGATCACCCCGGGGCTGATCACCGACCGCGAGCAACTCGAAGCGTCCACCAACAACTGGTTGGCCGCGCTGGAGCTGGCCACCGGCGAGGTGGGCATTGCGCTGTTGGACTTGTCCACGGGGGAGCTGCGGGCGGCAGCGCTCGAGGACCTGACTGCCCTCTTGGGTGAGCTCGGTCGGACGGCCCCGCGCGAAGTCTTGCTCGGGGTCAGATCGCCAGCGGACGGCGACGCCGGTTCGGCTGCGGACGAAATCGAACCAGCGCTGTTGGCAGTGCGCACTGCATTGCCGACCGCGGCAGTGAGGCTGGATGAGCCACTGGCCGCAAGTGAGATCCAGCCAGCGTTCGGAGCGCTGTCCGCCGACGCAGGTGGGCTGGGGGACGCAGAGCGAACGGCACTCGCCCGTGTGCTGCGGTTTGCGCGGGCGTGCAATCCTCGGGCCGAGCTCCCGGTACGCAGCATCGGCAGGTGGGACCCGTCGGAGTCGCTCCTGATCGACGCGGTCGCGCAGACGCATCTCGAATTGGTGACCGCGGCCAGCGGGAACCGCGCGGCCACGCTGCTGGGGGTCATCGACGCGACCTGTACGCCGGCGGGAGCGCGTCTGCTCCGCCGGCGCCTGCTGGCGCCACTGACGGATGTCGAACGGATCCGGCGTCGCCTCGATCTGGTGGAGCTATTCCTCTTCAACCCACGGGTGCGCGAGCAGCTGCGGCAAGCGCTTTCCCAGGTTGGGGACTTGGAGCGGCTGGCGGTGCGGGCCTCGCTGGGCGAAGCAACGCCCCGTGACCTCGGCGCCCTGCGGGACGGTCTCGGGGCAGCCCGTTCTGCCGTGGAGGTGCTGACCGCGGTGGACGACCCGAGCTCGGTGGGCACTCTCGGCTTGGCGGACCACGTCGTCGATACGGTCGACGACGTGGCCGACGCGCTGGGCCGGGCGTTGGTCGACCGGCCTCCAGCACAAGCCAAGGAAGGGGGGATCTTCCGAACCGGATTCGACCCTGAGCTGGATGAGCTGGCGTCCCTGCGCAAGACCGGCGCAGCCAAGATGGTCGAGCTCGAGTCCGAGCTCAAGGAGCAGACCGGGATCAGCAACCTGAAGGTTCGCTACACTCGCGTGTTCGGTTGGTACGTCGAGGTGAGCAGGACTGGCCTCGGGCGGGTTCCGGACGAGTGGCGTCGCAAGCAAACGGTCGCGTCGGGCGAGCGCTACACCTTGGCGGCGTTGGACGACCTGGCGGACCGAATCTTGACCGCGGAAGAACGCCACCGCGAGCGCGAGCTCGGCTTGCTCGCCGAACTCGTGGACCAGGCCGGCGGGGCGAGCCCGCGCATCCGAGACCTCGCCGAGCGGGTGGCGCGGTGGGACGTGGGAGCTGCGTTGGCCGACGTGGCCCATCGCTACGACTACGTGCGGCCGGACGTCGAGGACTCGGACCGGCTGGAGATCTCCGATGGCCGCCATCCGGTAGTGGAGCGCCAGGCTGCCGTCGGCCGATTCGTGCCCAACGACGTCTCGCTCAGCACCGCCGGCACGCGGCTCTGGCTGGTGACCGGACCCAACATGGCCGGCAAGAGCACGTTCCTGCGTCAGGTCGCCCTGACGGTCATTCTCGCGCAGATGGGTGCCTACGTGCCGGCTCGGTCCGCGCGCATCGGGGTGGTCGATCGCGTGCTGTCTCGAGTTGGAGCCAGCGACAACCTCGCGGGAGGCGAGAGCACCTTCATGGTGGAGATGCGGGAAACCGCCGAAATCCTCTGCGCCGCAACGCCGCATTCGCTGGTCATCCTGGATGAAATCGGCCGCGGCACGAGCACGTTCGACGGGCTGGCCATCGCCTGGGCCGTGACCGAGCATCTGGACGAGGCCAT
Organism: uncultured Polyangiaceae bacterium; assembly: GCA_964610275.1. Taxonomy (GTDB): domain Bacteria; phylum Myxococcota_A; class Polyangia; order Polyangiales; family Polyangiaceae; genus JAFGBI01. Next base: position 21,062 of record CAZSVU010000116.1, read on the forward strand.
TGGCTGCCGAGCGCTCTTCGCGACCCACTACTATGAGCTCACCAGCTTGGCCGAGGCGAGCGATCACGCGGCCAACTACAGCGTCAGCGCCCGCGAGCTCGGAGACGACGTGGTGTTCTTGCACCGGCTCGTGTCCGGACCTGCCAACCGCTCCTACGGTGTGGCCGTGGCCAAGCTGGCGGGCCTACCGGAATCGGTGCTGGCCCGAGCCCGCGCCGTGCTGGGCGCACTGGAGAGCGGGCAGGGCGCAACAGGCGAGCCCGAGCTCAACCCCAAAGCCGTCCGCCGCCCTCGCGGCAACCCCAGCCAACTCAGCCTCTTCTCCCCGGTCGAGTCCGAGACCCCCGAGCACCGCGAGGTCATCGAAACCCTGAAATCGGTGGACGTGGAACGCCTCACGCCACTGGACGCGCTGCAACTCCTGGCGCGACTGAAGAAGCGGTGCAAGTAGCGCCCGCGCGAGTAGGTCACGAAGCGAGCGGCAGTTCCTCCATTCGAGAGACAGGTCCGCCCCCGGGCGCGCCGAAAGAGGTCTCGAGGAGCGCGGCATTGCACACTTCGAGAGATAGCGACGGACCCCAGAACCTGTGCGCCTGGGACGCTCGTGACGGATCTGTTCGTCGGTTGCGAGTCCCAGGGGCTGACGGGCCTCGGACCCACGCTCGGGTCCCCGAAGATCGGAACGAGCGCTTCCGTCGCGCCCAGGGTCCTCGGGCCTTGGAGGCATCGGGTCCTTTCCCGACCCCGCGCCCAAATAATGACCGAAGGGACTCAAACCTCTTGGTTGCCCCTCACCCTGGCTCGGAGTTCGGGCCGGGCAGTGTGAAGAAGATGGAGCAACGTCGC
>CAZSVU010000117.1:0-21670 GCA_964610275.1 uncultured Polyangiaceae bacterium
CCGAGGTGAGCGAGGTTTTGCCGACCCACCTGGGTGACGCCTCCCACCCGCACGCCGCGGGCGGCGAGCTGGCGGGCTGATTCGAGCACGCGGTCGAGGGTGCCAGGGCCTCCCCGCAGGGCATCGTGCACCGCCGCCGGGCCGTCGACAGACAGGCTCACCGACACGAAGCCGGCTGCCAGGACGGCGTCCAGTTGCTTGGGGACGAGCAGGCCGTTGCTCATGAGCTCGGCCCGCATGCCCCGTACGCGGACACGTCGCACCAGCTGAGGCCAGTCCGGTCGGAGCAGCGGCTCACCACCGGAGAAGGCCACGGTTCGACAGCCCAATCCGGCAAGCTCGTCAATCACTTGCTCGGCCTCGGATGTCGCAAGCTCACGTTCACGCGGCTCGCCTGCCGACGAGCCGCAGTGCACGCAGCGCGCGTTGCACGCGCGCGTGACTTCCCAGACGCAGACCAGCGGCTGCAGGTCGCCCGGCGGCACCAGCGGCAATTGCGTCGTCACACCCGCACTCGCTGCACACAGTAGGGGTTGTCGTAGATCGTCCCGGTCACCGCGTACGCCATGCTCGTGCACCCGGCGCGGCAGAGACGCCGGAACTCACACCGAGCACACTCGCCCTGCAGCAGGTCCTCGTTCCATTCCGTGTTGTACGCGAACCGGCCCCGATCCTCCCAGATGGCGCGAAACCCTTCCTGGCGCACGTTGCCCACCACGAAGGCTGCCGGATGCGTGGGGCAGCCCTTGACGTCGCCGTTGGAGGCGATCGCCACTCCGAGGCAACCCGCCATGCACCCGGTCCAAAACGCCCGACGCCCGTCCTGAGTACGCCGCAAGAGGGGTTCGTGTTCGTCGTAGTAGCCGATGCTGTCGGCCACGGCGAGACGGAGGCGCTGGGCGCGAGCGAAGCGCGCCAGCGTGGCCGTCAGCTCGGGCAAATCAGTGGGAGCAATCAAGTACGGCTCGCGAATCGTGAGCAGTCGACCCAGCGGTAAGGCGAGCTGCACCTGCCAGAGCTCGACGCCGAGCTTGCAGAGGAGCTCGTGAAGGTCGTCGAGCTGAGCCAGGTTCCACTGATTCACCTGTGTGATCACGGAAGAGCGCAGGGGAGAGGCTGCGACGCGCTCGAGCGCGGTCACCGCCGCGTCGAATCGGGAGGGCGCACGGGTCGGGGCGACGCGAATGCGATCGTGCACCGTGCGCAGCCCGTCCAGCGACACGCTCACGCCGGAGACACCCACCGCCCCCGCTCGATCCAGGACCTCGGGGGTGAGGCGCAGACCGTTGGTCATTAGCGATACCCAGACCCCGGCTGCGGCCAGGTGCTCGGCGATGACAGGCCAGTCCGGTCGCAACAAAGGCTCTCCGCCGGTCAGGCTGACCTTGCGGCAGCCGAGCTCGATGAGCTCATCTGCAACTCGCAGCGCCTCCTCGGTGCTCAGCTCGTCGGGCGCGGCGTGGCCAGCCTCGAGCTCGCAGTGCACGCACCGGAGGTTGCACGCGTTGGTGAGATCCCACACGCAGTGCTGGGGCACGCGCCGAACGAGAGCCGCGAAGTTGGTCACTCTTCCGGGAAGGCCACACCGCGGTAAGGTAGCGCGATGTAGCAGAGGGTTCCGTTGAGGAGCGCGTCGCGGGCTGACGCGAAGTCACCGCTGGTCCTGCCTGGGTCATAGATGCAGCATTCGGTCATCTCTTGCAGGGCCGCGGCCACCTCTTCCGGTGTGGCGGTAAGGAACAGTTCGGTGAGCCCTTGGCTCCAGCTGGCGTTCAGCGACGAGAAGCACACGCAGAGACTCCTCTTCTCGTAGTCGGCAGTCGACGACTCTGCGATGGCTCGATACAGGGTGCCGTCTGGGTTCAGCGTGCAGTCTTCAGCCCACGGTGGGACGGCTGCGTCGCTGGCCGCGTCGTCGGTGGTGGCGTCCGTGGTGGCGTCGTCGCCCGAGTCCAGTATCAGACCGCCGTCGGTGGCAGCGTCGTCGTCGTCGTCACCGCCGTCAGAAGGAGTCGATGCATCCCCATGGTCGCTCACGGCTCCCGTATCCGTGGTGCCGCCGCAGCCCGCAGACAGGAACCCCAGCAGCAGGAACCCGCCGAGGGCAGGAGCGGACACTCGCCCGGCCAGGCTCCGGAAGGTGTCTGAGTCATCGCGGTTGCCGAGGGCGTCGCGCAGCTCCCGTGCCAGCTCGTCGATGTCCCACGAGGCGAGCAGCTCCGCTTGGGGCGCGGGCAGATTCAGCGCCTCAGGTTGTGTGATGCGGGCGACCACGTCCCGCAGGAGCTCGGTGAGCGGAGCCCACAGGCTTGGGTCATCCCGGCGGCGCCGGAGCAGCGCGTAGAGCTCCGCATAGGTCTCGTCGAGCCCCGACCACGGCGCCACGGCCGCGCCCTGCCTCTGCAAGAATGTCCGCACCCGGTGGGTGATGGTGGGTGTGATCGCGCGTTGGTCCATGAGCTGTCTCCGCGACGGAGTCTAGCCCGTGGTCATGTCCGGGTCGAACCGTTCCGGGTAAGCGCGGGGCGAGTACCCGGATTGGGAGCCGTGCTTCAGAACTGCGCGAGGAAGCGCGGATCATTTTCGAACAGCAGGCGGATGTCGGGGATGCCGTAGCGGAGCATGGCCACGCGCTCGACGCCCAGGCCGAAGGCGACCCCGGTGTACTTCTCCGGATCGATCTCGCAGTGCTCGAAGACCTCGGGATGCACCATGCCGCAGCCGAGCACTTCCAGCCAGCCTGTGCCCTTGCACACGCGGCAACTGTCGCGGCCAGCATCTGCGGTGCAGAAGACGCAGCCGATGTCCACTTCTGCGCCGGGTTCCACGAAGGGGAAGTAGCTCGGGCGGAAGCGGAGCGGGGTGGCAGGGCCGTACAAACGGTGAACGAACTCGGTCAGCACACCCTTGAGGTGCGCGAAGCTCACCCCCTCGTCGACCAGGAATCCCTCGATCTGGGTGAACATGGGCGAGTGGGTGACGTCGTCGTCGCGCCGATAGACCGCGCCACCGCTGACCACTGCCATCGGCGGCCGGTGGGTGCTCATCTCTCGGATCTGTACCCCGCTGGTGTGGGTGCGCAGCAGCACGCGAGCGTCCGCTGGGGCACCGTCGACCTTCACCCAGAAGCTGTCCTGCATGTCGGTGGCAGGATGGTCGGGAGGGAATGCCAGCTTGGTGAAGTTGTTCTCCTCGAGCTCCACTTCCGGGCCCCAGGCGATCTCGAAACCGAGCGAGGCGAAGATGTCGAGGATCTCGTTCTTCACGCGGGTCACTGGGTGCACGTGTCCCTCTGGGACCGGCACGCGCCCGGGCAGGGTGAGATCGTAGGGTCGAGCCTCGAGATCCGCGCTTCGTGCGGCCCGCTGCAACTCGCCGAGACGAGCTTCGAAGGCAGCCTCGACCTCGCCGCGAACGGCGTTCACCCGCTCGCCGACAACCTTCCGCTGGTCTTTGGGGACGGTGCTCATGGACCGCAAGAGAGCGGTCAGCTCCCCCTTCTTGCCGAGCAACTCCGCGCGCTCTGCACGCAGTTCCGGCTCGGTCGCGGCCCGGGCGAAGCGCTCGCGGAATTGCTCGCCGAGCGCTGCCAGTCGTGCCTCGACCTCGCTACCCGGATCGCTCACGGCTCGAACCGAGGTCAGCGGGAGGAAGCGGCGAGCTCTGCGACTTGCTTGAAGGTGGCCGCGTCGTGGACGGCCATGTCAGCCAGGACCTTGCGGTCCAGCTGCACGCCGGCCCGGTGCAGCGCGCCCATCAGCTTGGAGTAGCTGGTGCCGTTCTCACGGCAGGCGGCATTGATGCGGGTGATCCACAGCCGGCGGAAGTCGCGCTTGCGGAGCTTGCGGCCGATGTAGGCGTACTGCCAAGCCTTGCGCAGGGAGCGCACGGCCTGCCGATATCGGTTCTTGCGGCCGCCCCAGAACCCTTTGGTCTGGGCGAAGACTCGCTTGTGGCGGCGGCGGGGAATGGGGCCTCTCTTGGCGCGCGGCATCGTCGTCTCTCCTAGCGATCAGGCGTATGGCATCAGGTTCTTGATGCGCTTCTCCCACTCCGGGGCGACCATTGCGTTGTCGCGGAGGCGCCGGCGGCGCTTGCGGTTCTTGCCAATGAAGCCGTGCTGGGCGCCACCGCTGGCGCGGCGTACCCGACCGGTGCCGGTGATCTTGAAGCGCTTGCAGGCAGCGCGGTTGCTCTTCATCTTGGGCATGTTCGGCTCCAGAAGCTCCGGGCCGGTCAGCGTAGGACCGGCGCGCGAAAGCACGCAAGGCCGGCCGCTCTGGGTGCGCAGCGCACATCGGCCGACGGGCGGGCGTTTATGACGGACCCCGCGCCGTTCGTCAAGCGTGGACGCCACCGAGCGGGGGATTGCCGGGAAGGTGAGCCGGCTTTGTGGCCGGTCCGGCTCAGATGCCGGCGGCCGTCGCGATGTCCGTGGCGGTGGGTGGGCACAGTCGCAGGCGTTCGATGTGGGCTTCGCCCTGCCCGCTGGTCTCGTTCTGCTGCACCCAAGCCACGGCCACTCGACTCCCGGCCGAGAACTCCACCTGAGCGGACGCCAGCGGGGCATTCGTGATTTGTCGGCCCCCGCCCGTGATGAGTGCGAGGTACCTCCCTTCCTGCATGATCTCGGCCCAGTGAATCTGCAGGATGGCCGTGGCGGTGCCGGCAGCCAGGTACGCCGGAGAAACGGTGGCCTGATAGATCACTCCCGGCTCGGATTGGCGCGTGGTGCTGGCGATGACGCCGTCATAGCCTCCGCTGTAGGGCTGGCCCGAACAGTCTAGCGTGAACCCGCACGCGCCGGCCGCACACAGCAGCGTGTGCCCCTCGGAGTCGAGAGACAAGACCTCGCCGTTCGCGCTGAAGGCGGCGCGTGTCCACGTGACGCTCCAGATGCCTTCGTTCAGTGGAGCAGTGTCGGCTGCGATGAAGAGACCTTGGCTGTCGCATCCGTTGATCTCGGTTCGCGGCGGGACCGCTCCGGGGAATTCGGCGTACGCTTGCTCGGGCGTGGCGCCGAACCACAAGAGTCCCGGTTCTGCGGAGGTGCCGAGCGGGGCGATCACGGTGGGGCTCAGGCCCGCCTCACCGAGCGTGCGAGTGATACCGCCAATGGTATGCAGCTTCAGCGTTCCCCCGACGTCGATCCAGGCTGCGTGCGACTCACCGGACGCAACCCAGGCGATGGGGCCCCGCTGCCCGACGACGTAGTCGCCGTTGACTCCGCTGGGCAACGCATAGGCGGAAATCGGATCCAGCGGCTCGAGTCGTTCGCTGAGGTTGACCGACCAGACCTGAGCTGGGTCGCCGTCGACCACCGCCGTGCTTTCCGGAGCGTCCGTCAAGGCTGCGAATGCCGCCACCGTGAGCGGCGCCTCGGTGCGAGCCAGGAGCGCGACGGCCGCGCCCGGGACCGCCCTCAGCGTGTCGGTGCCCAGCACTCCGGAGTCTGACAGCGCGGGCCCGTCCTGCAATGACGTGTCGTCGTTGGCCAGGGAGTACAGCCGGACTAGAGAGGCCGTATCGTCACCCATGGTGACGGCGGCGTAGAAGCCGCGGCCATTCGCCGTCAATGAGATGGCCTGGACGTTGCCGTCCTCGAGTGTGACGCTGACACCGTCCGGCACGGCGCCATTGGTACGGTGGATGCATTCACCCTGAGCGTTGCAGGTGTCGCGGGTGCAGGGGTCGTCATCGTCGCAGTCGCATGTGGGCTCGCCGGTTCCGGCGGTGCCGCCACTGCCGGCTGTCCCAGCGGCACCCGCTGCGGTGGTCGTTCCGGGAGCACCGCCGTCCTCGGTGCTGCCGTCGCCCCCGGTTTCGTCACCGCCAGTCTGCAGTTCGTCGAAGTCTCGGATGACCGCGCAGGACGCGGTCCCGACCGTCGTTGCCAACATCAGCCCCACAAGTGTCTTTGGCGTCACGGCTAGAACCTCCACCTGGCGTTGGCGACCGCACCTCGAGGCCCCACGCCCACCCGAAAGTCCGGGACGTGCGTCCGAGCTGCCGGGGAAGGCCCTTCGTCATCGCCTTGCAGTAGCAGGGCCAGTCCGATGCCCACCCCCACTACCGCGCCACCCGTGAGAATCGTGCTCGTCCAGGCCAGATTTCGCCCGCTGCGGACGTCATCGTCGCTGCAGTTGGGTGAGCAGCTGTCCTTGGCGTCTTGCCACTCCGATTCCGCGAGGTAGCCGGTGACGCCCGCCGCGACGGCAGCCAGGCCCCCGATGCCCAGCAGGACGTAGGCGGGGACGTTCGGCCCTGGCTCGGTTGCCGGCGCGTCAATCGAGGGAGGCGGAGGCGGCGCTGCCGGCTGTGCCGTGGTGGTTGCCGGTCCCGGCTGGGCCGGTTGGGTGGGAGAGGTGCTCGCACTGCTGGTGCCTTCCGCTCGACCCGGCGCCGGGGTGTCCGTCGACCTGGGCTCCAATCGCTTCTTCAGGTTCGGAATACGCAGCTTGACCGTCTCGGCATGTTCCCCTTCGGGATCCTCGGCGAGGTACTGTTCGAGCGCCGCGATCGCCGGCTTCAGATCCCCCAGGCGCTCGTACACGGTAGCGATGTTGAGCAGGATGGCCGGACGCTTGGAAAGCTCGTACGCCTTCTGGAATTCCTTGAGGGCATTCTCGTAGTCGCTCTCGTGCAGATACGCCGCACCGGAGTCGAAATGGCGCCGGGCCAATTCGTCCGTGGTCGCGTCCTGCGCGTGTCCCGGTGCGGAGGTGGCGAGCACTGCCATACACACCAGGGCTGTGTGCCAGCGTCCACGGATGGATCTCGCGAAAATCCCCGTCAGCATCTTGGTCCCTTCATATCATGTGCGGTCCGCTGGAGCATTCCTGCCGCCTGTGCAGCGCGACCGGCGGGAATGAGGGGCGGAGTGGGCGACCGATATGTCGCGCCGCCGAGCGATCAATTCCGTCACAAGCAAGCTCCTTGCCAGGCCGCGGAGCCGACATCGAGCGCCGCACTGCGAAGCAGATTTTTCCAGGCGAGCACCGCCACGGCGTGTGCTACGGGACGAGCGGCGCATGCCCCGACGAGACGACATCCACAAGATCCTGCTCATTGGCTCTGGACCGATCGTCATCGGTCAGGCGTGTGAGTTCGACTATTCCGGCACTCAGGGTGCCAAAGCGCTGACCAGCCTCGGCTACGACGTTGTGTTGGTGAATTCGAACCCAGCCACCATCATGACGGACCCCGAGCTGGTCCGGCGCACGTACATCGAGCCGCTCGATGCGGTGACCTTGGGCGCGATCATCGAACGTGAACGGCCGGACGCGTTGCTGCCGACGCTGGGCGGCCAAACGGCGCTGAACCTGGCACTCGAAGCGCACGAGAGTGGACTGCTCTCCAAGCACGGAGTCCGACTGATCGGGGCCAGCGTGGACGCGATCCGGAAGGCCGAGGACCGCCAGCTGTTCAAGGACGCCATGGAGCACGCGGGGCTCGAATGTCCGAAGTCCGGCTTTGCCACCACGGTGGCCGAGGCGCGTGAGCTGGCCCTGAGCATTGGTCTGCCCGTCATCCTCCGCCCCAGCTTCACTCTGGGCGGGACCGGCGGGGCAGTGGTCGAGAGCGAAGCGGAGCTCGTGCCCAAGGTGGAATGGGCCCTGTCGCAGTCGCCGGCGCGGCAGGTACTGGTCGAAGAGAGTGTCATCGGGTGGAAGGAGTACGAGCTCGAGGTCATTCGCGACAACGCGGACAACTTCATCGTCATCTGCTCCATCGAGAACATCGACCCCATGGGTGTCCACACCGGCGACTCCATCACCGTGGCACCCGCGTTCACGCTCACCGACCGCGAGTATCAGCGCTTGCGGGACGCCTCCCGCGCAGTGATGCATGAAATTGGCGTGGAAACAGGCGGCTCCAACGTCCAGTTTGCGGTGGATCCGAAGACCGGGCGCGTACTGGTCATCGAGATGAATCCGCGGGTATCGCGTTCGTCGGCCTTGGCCTCCAAAGCCACCGGGTATCCGATCGCGAAGGTGGCAGCGAAGCTGGCGGTGGGGCTGCGGCTGGACGAGTTGGAGAACGACATCACTGGAACCAGCGCAGCCTTCGAGCCGACCATCGACTACGTGGTCGTCAAGTGGCCGAGATTCGCGTTCGAGAAGTTTCCCGGCGCGGATTCACGCCTGGGAACCCAGATGAAGAGCGTGGGCGAGGTCATGAGCATCGCGCGCACCTTCCCGGAAGCGCTGCAGAAGGCGGCGCGCTCGCTGGAAACTGGACGCACCGGGTTGATGAGCTTGATGGACCGCGTCGACTACGGAGACCTCGCGGCGCAGCAAGAAGTCTTGCGCGATCTGGTCAACGAACCCCCACCGGCGGCGCAACCCCGTTCGCGCCGTCCCCCACCCAGCGGCGATGCGCTGCAGGAAGCACTGCGACGCGTGATCGTGCGGCCCAGCGCCGACCGCTTGTTCTACGTCGGCGACGCGTTGCGCGCGGGAATTTCGGTGCCGGAGATCTACGACCTCACCGGTATCGACCCGTGGTTCCTCGAGCACATGGCGCAGATCACGACCGTTGAGGCCGAGCTTCGCGCTGCTCCGGAGTTGGGTCCGGAGCTGTTGCGCACGGCCAAGCGATTCGGTTTCGGGGATGCGCAGATTGCCACGCTCCGAAACCAAGCCGAGTCGGACATCCGCGAAGCCCGCAAGCAGCACGGGATCCGGGCGGTGTTTGGCCGGGTGGATACCTGCGCTGCGGAGTTTCCAGCCAAGACGCCCTACCTCTATTCCACCTACGAGACGTACAGCGAGAGTGAGGTTTCCGACCGACGGAAGGTCATCATCCTGGGGGGAGGACCCAACCGGATCGGGCAGGGGATCGAATTCGACTACTGCTGCTGTCACGCCGTGTTTGCGCTCCGAGATCTCGGCATCGAGACCATCATGGTCAACTGTAACCCGGAGACGGTCTCGACCGACTACGATACGTCGGATCGACTCTACTTCGAGCCCCTCACGCTCGAAGACGTGTTGGCCATCTGTGAAGAGGAGGCAGCCCGGGGTGAGCTGCTGGGGGTCATTCCGCAGTTTGGTGGGCAAACGCCCTTGCGGCTCAGCGTTCCACTCGAGCAGAACGGAGTGAAGCTGCTCGGAACGCCCGGGGATGCCATCGACCGAGCCGAGGATCGAGAGCGATTCGAGGCGCTGCTGACCAAACTGGGCCTCCAGCGTCCGCGCGCCGGAATTGCCAAGGGCGCGGAAGAGGCGCTGGCCCAAGCACGCGAGATCGGATACCCGGTTCTGGTTCGCCCGTCCTATGTCTTGGGGGGCCGGGCCATGATGATCTGCCTGAGCGACGACGAGCTCAGGGCCTATGTGCAACTGGCCATCGATGCAGCGGAGGAGGAGGGTGGGTCCCAGACGCTCCTCGTTGACGAGTTCCTCAAGGATGCGGTGGAGGTCGACGTCGACTGCATCGCGGACGGCAAGCGGGCCGTCATCGGCGGGGTGATGCAGCACATCGAGGCCGCCGGGGTGCATTCGGGCGACTCGACCAGCGTGCTACCTCCCCACACGCTTGGTACGCCCGTGGTTGCGCGCATCGAGGAGCAGGTGCGTGCCTTGGCTTTGGAGCTCGGAGTCATCGGGCTGATGAACGTGCAGTTTGCCGTGAAGGACGACGAGGTCTACGTCATCGAAGTCAACCCGCGCGCGTCGCGCACGGTGCCGTTCGTGTCGAAGTCCACCGGCAGGCCGCTGGCGAAGATCGCGGCGCAGCTCATGGTGGGCAGGACGCTGGATGAGCTGGGCGTGGAGGACGGTGCCATCCCCATGCACGTCGCGGTCAAGGAATCGGTGTTTCCGTTCAGCAAGTTTCCCGGTGTCGACACCATCCTGGGACCGGAGATGCGGTCGACGGGTGAAGTCATGGGAATCGCCACCACCATGCCCCTGGCCTTCGGCAAATCCATCGAGGCTTCCGGTTTTCCCCTACCCACCGGTGGCCGAGCGTTCATCAGCGTCCGGGACGACGACAAGGTCGTGGCCTGCGAAGTGGCGCGAAGGCTCAGGAACCTGGGATTCCGCATCGTTGCCACGCGAGGCACTGCCGCGGCGATCGAAGCTGCCCGGATTCCCGTGGAGCGTGTCAACAAGGTCGCGGAGGGTCCGCCCCACATCACCGAACAGATGGACGCCGGACGGATCCACCTGGTGATCAACACGACTCAAGGAACGCAGGAGATCCGAGACAGCTACTCGATTCGACGGCATGCGCTTCTGGCCAACATTCCGTATTTCACGACGATGGCTGCCGGAGTCGCGGTGGTGGGCTCGCTGGAGCTCCGGAGTTTGCTGGGGCCGGCGTCTCAAGTCCGTAGTGTCCAGGAGTGGCACGCGCGACTGGGGGACGAGCCGTCGATTCATCCGAGACGCGCGAGTTGAAGAGGCGGCAGGCGCCGTGTGCGGGGGCCGCAGCCGGTGGGCGCGCTGCCGCTCCGGGCGCTGCATCTGCGGGAATTGTCTTGCGTACGTCTCCAGCTCGTGCTCCTGTCTTCGGCGGCAGCACATGACGGCAAGTGGTTGGGGAGTGGCGAGCGGGCGAGGAGTGCAGCTCACGTCGTCGCGCTCTCGGATAGGGCTGTCCGGGGGACGGCGTTGGAGCATGCTGGCGCTGCTGGCCACCGCAAGTTGCGGTTACGACTGGGACTCCCTCGACCCGCGGCTGGCTGCGGGCGGAGGGGTAGCCGGCGAACCCGCGGGTACGGGTGGATCCAGCATCGACGGCTCCGGCGGTGGTCCGGGCGACGGAGGAACCGACCCCGGCCCGCCCAGCCGCACGACCCGTGGGCTCCAGGTGCTGTACACGTTCGAGGAAGGGGAGGGCGACACCATCGGCGACGTCTCTGGTGTGGGCGACCCACTCGATGTGACCATCGCGGACACGAGCGCGGTCACTTGGGACTCGGGTGCACTCGTGTTCGATACGAGCTCGACCAGCACCATCGCCACCTCCGACGGCCCGGCCAGCAAGATCATCGTTGCCTGCAAGGAGTCCAACGAGCTCACGCTGGAAGCGTGGATGGCAGCAGAAAGTGCGCGACCCGGACCGACTGCTCCGGTCGTCACGGTTTCGCAAGACGAAGATTGGCGCAACTTCATGCTCGCCCAGACCGGAGTGGCCTGGGACGTGCGAGTGCGCATGGCCGACACCAACGAGGCCGGCAGTCCGGGCACTTCATCACCCACGGCGTCCACCCAAGTCACCCACGTGGTCTACACGCTCGATAGCGATGGCCAGGTGATGATCTACACGGACAACGTCGGCCGCGGACCGGTCAGCCGCGGCGGCGATCTGAGTGGATGGGCCGACGACTACGCGTTGGCGCTGGCCAACGCGATGACCGAGGATGCCCCCTGGGCGGGTGCCCTGCATCTGGTCGCGGTCTACTGTGCCGCATTGACCGCAGAAGAAGTGGAAGGCAACTTCCTCGTCGGTCCGGATCCGGAGAGCGAGTAGACCGGCTGGCGTGAGTGCCGTCAGTGCGGGGGGGCCGCCACGGTCTGCGGGAGGGCGTCTTGGCGCCATTCGCAGGTGCCGCGTTGGCAGGCGCGCACGTAGCGAACTTGCCGATTGCAGCCACGCGCGTCGTAGGTATCGGCTCCCGCCTTGGCGTACTTCAGCTGGTCGGCGGGGCATCCGAGATCACGTTCGGCAAGCCGCCTGACGTGGCTGGGCGCTCCGCGTATCGGAGCACAGGCAGCCGCAAGGTACCCCACCAACAGCATCACTGCCCCGCACCCGACCAACGCTGCGCTCGTGCGCCACATGCGCAGAGACGATAGCCCTTTGTTGGTGCTTTCGCGACTCGCAGCGAGACGAGCGAACCCGGAGTGAGTCCGCGCGCCACCGCGGCGCGATGCCGTGAGCACTGCCCGGCTCAGGCCCGCCTCCGGAAGCCAGTGCGACGAGAATATTCCTGCCACGACAGACGTGTCGTGGAGGCCGGAACGCTCGCGGCGTGGCGAGCCCAAGCTGGGGCGTGGGCGGGTGTCCTAACGTCGAGCTATTCTACTCGTCCCCGTGAGCATGCACCCAGCCGCCGTCGACCTGCTGCATCCGACTCGTCAGTTGCGTCTCGACCCCTCTGCCATTGAGCAGAATCTGACGTTTGCCTTCGCCGCCGGCGGCACCGGCGAAGCCCTCAAGCGGATTCTGGACGAGCAAGTGCTGGCACCGAGCACCTTCGTGCCGGAGAGCTTCAGCCGTGATCTGTTCCTGGGGGACTTCGTTCGCCGCTGCATCCCGCTGAAGGTCCCCGGAGGCGATGAGGCGCTGGACCACGAGTTGTTGGAACGACTGCTGGCAGCGCCGCCGGCCGACCCGGCGGTGGTTCACTTCAGACATCAGGTGTTACGCGAGCTGTTGGGAAACCGGGCCCTACGGCGCAGTTGCGAATCCGTCTGGTGTCAGGTGCAGTCTCTGCGGCGGCGGCTGGAAACCGCGGACTTTGGCGGGCCGTTGGACGCGGTGTCGCGAAGGGTGGAGCTTCTGCGTGCCACCAAGGGCCTGCTCGACGAGCTGTCCGGACGCTTCGACGGTGCGAGGTCCGGGCTGGCTCGTCTCAGCGCCTATGCCCGCGAAGTGCAGGCGACCGACGCCTACCGTCACCTCGAGGAGCTCCTCGAATACGAGGGACACCTCGCCACCATGGAGGTGCGGCTGCGGGTCGGCTACGACGGGCGTCTGCGCAGCTGCGAGCTGGTTCGCGCGCAGGACAACACCCGGAACGCCTTCTATCGCACCCGTCTGTCCCGAGTGCTGACGTGGCTCACTGGGCTTCTGCGCGGCTACCGCTTTCGCGAGGCAGAGGTGCTGGCCGGCATGCTCGATGGCGTGTTCGACGGCGTCCGCGACGTGGTGGCCGCGTTCATGCAGATCGGGTGCGACCTGGAGTTCTACCTGGCTGCACTGGCGTTTCGCGATTTTGCCGGGAGTCGCGGTTTGGAGGTCTGCCTGCCCCGCTTCGTGGCCGAGGTGGATCGGCCCGTCTCCCAACTTGGAAACTTGTTCAATCCGTTTCTACTGTTGGAGCCCGAGCCGCCGATCCCCTGCGACCTGACCGTTCCTCAGGGGGCACTGATCATCGTCAGCGGGCCCAACTCCGGCGGAAAGACTCGGCTCCTGCAGGGCTACGGCCTCGCTCAGCTTCTGGCGCAATCCGGCTTTTTCGTTCCGGCAGAACAAGCGCGCCTGGCGTGGCGTGAGGGACTGTTCGTGAGCTTGGTCTACGGCAACTCCTGCGACGAACGCGAAGGGCGCCTCGGCACCGAGCTGTTGCGCATACGCAGGCTCTTCGAGCAGTCGTCCTTCGAAAGTCTGGTGTTGTTGGACGAGCTCTGCGCAGGCACCAACCCCAGTGAGGGCGAGGAGCTGTTCGAGCTAGTGGTTACCCTGCTCTCGCGACTGGAGCCACAAGCGCTCATCAGCACGCATTTCTTGGAGTTCGCCCACCGACTCCAGCGTGAGCGCACCGTGGACGGGCTCGACTTCCTCCAGGTCGAGCTGGACGAGCACTTGCACCCCACCTATCACTTCATGCCCGGTGTCGCCTCCACTTCATTGGCGCGCCAGACCGCGGAGCGCCTGGGCGTCACGCGTGATGCGTTGCTCGGTCTCATCGAGGCGAAGCACAAGCGCCGTTCCCTGGACTCAGGCCCGGACGACGGTGGTGCAGGTCGCGATGCGGCCGGCAACGACGAGAGCTGATCTCGTTCAGCGCGCCGACCGGAGGGTCTCGTCGCCGGTGTCTTCCAGGAGTTTGAGGTTGCGCGCGATGAGTGCCTGCCGCTGTTGGACGCAGGCCGCCGACCGCAGCGGGTCTTCCGGGGTATGCTCGACGTAGTCGAGTAGCCGCTCGATGCTGCTGGTGGCGACGTGCACACGCGTGTCGCTGGAACCGTAGTAGATGAAGACGTCTCCATTGGGGCGCGCGACCGCCCCGTTGCAGAAGACCACATTGGACACGTCGCCGATTCGCTCTTCGCCCTCCGGCGCCATGAAGTAGCCGCCGGGTCGGCGGGTGACTCTCCAGGGTTCGTCGAGATCGGTCAGGAAGGCATAGAGCACGTACCGCAAGCCAGCGGCGCAACCGCGCACGCCGTGTGCGAGATGCAGCCAACCACGCGGCGTTTGCAGCGGCGCAGGCCCCTGCCCATTCTTCGATTCCTTGACAGTGTGGTACTCCTTGGGGTCGATGATCTGCTCATCGACCAACTCGGCATTCTCGATACTCTCGGACAGGCCCCACCCGATGCCACCGCCCTTCCCCGCTTCGATGAAGCTGTCCTGGGGGCGTGAGTAGAAAGCGTACTTGCCCGAAACGAACTTCGGATGCAGCACCACGTTCCGCTGCTGGGGTGACGGCGAACGCAGGTCGGCGAGTCGCTTCCAGGACAGCAGATTGCGCGTACGAACGATTCCGCACTGGGCAACTGCGGCGGAGGTGTCGCTCTCCGGGGCGGAGGGGTCTTTCCGCTCCGTGCAGAACACGCCATAGATCCAGCCGTCCTCGTGCTGGGTCAGCCGCATGTCATAGACGTTGACGTCGGGATCGGCCGTCTGGGGCAGTGCGATCGGGGAGTCCCAGAACCGAAAACCGTCGACCCCGGTGCTGCTCTCGGCGACGGCGAAGAAGGACTTTCGGTCGGCCCCCTCGACGCGGCACACCAGTAGTATCTTCCCGTCGAGCTCGATGGCTCCGGGATTGAATACCGCATTGACCCCGATTCGCTCCAGCAGTTTGGGATTGGTGCGCTCGTCGAGGTCGTACCGCCAGAACAACGGTGCGTGGGCGGCGGTGAGCGCCGGGTAGCGGTAGCGCTCGAACACACCACTGGCGAAGCCTTCGTCGACCGGATTCCTGCGGTGGATGAGGGCTTGGTGGTCACCGACGAGCCGCTCGAGACGGGTCTTGAAAACGCTGGACATCGAAACCTCCCCACGGAGCGGTCAGCGCCGCGCCGCATACGCTGGTTCGGACAGATTGGGCTGAAGCGTTTTAGCGCAAGCGAAGCGGGCACGGAAGGGCACGTGTGCACCGGCGGTGCCGGCAACGGGCGGCGTCGCCGGGCCGTTCGCGGGGAGTTTCCGCGGTCCAGTCAGGGGCGGCCGGTCGGGCCACCGCATCGACTCGGTCAGAGCACCGAGACGATCGCCTCGCACAGGCGCGGCATGTTCGCTTCGGTCATCCCTGCCACGTTGATGCGGCCGGATCCGACGATGTAGATGGCGTGCTTCTCTCGCAGGGCGGCGACCTGATCCTTGTTCAAGCCCGAGAAGGAGAACATGCCGCGCTGCTGAGTGATGAAAGAGAAGTCGCGGTTGGCGCCCTTGGCCTTGAGCGTGTCGGCGAAGAGCTGGCGCATGCCGTTGATGCGGTCGCGCATCGCGGTGAGCTCAGTTTTCCACTGGGCGGTCAGCTCAGCGTCGTCCAGGATGGTCGAGACGATGGCTCCACCGTGTGAGGGAGGGTTGGAGTAGTTGCGCCGCACCACCACCTTGATGTGACTGAGCACGGCCTGCGCGGTCGCGACCTCGCCCGCCACGACGGTCAGCGCCCCAGTGCGCTCGTTGTACAGACCGAAATTCTTGGAGAAGCTGCTGCAGACCATGAACTCCGGCACCTTCGCCGCCAGCGCCCGAAGCCCTTCCGCGTCCTGCTCGAGCCCGGTGGCGAACCCTTGATAGGCGAAATCGACCAAGGGCAGTGCCTTGCGTTCTGCCAGTAACTCGCCCACCTGCCCCCACTGCTCTGGCTCGAGGTCCACCCCGCTCGGGTTGTGGCAGCAAGCATGGAGCAGCACGGCATCGCCGGCGGAGACCTGCTTCAGCGAGGCGAGCATCCGATCGAAGGCGAGGGCGTTCTTCGGCGCATCGAAGTAGGCGTACTGGGCCTGCTGAAGGCCAGCGGCGGTGAACACGGCGGGATGGTTGGCCCAGGTCGGGTCGCTCATCCACAGGGTCGCGCTCGGGTGCTTTGCCTTGAGGTAGTCCCCGGCCACGCGCAGGGCCCCGGTGCCGCCGGGCGTGTGCGCCGTCACGGCGCGGCCGTCGTCGACTAGGGCGCTGTCTTGGCCGAACAGCATGCGACGCACGTGCGTGCCGTAGCCCGGATCACCGTTGATGGGCAGATAACCCTTGCTGGTTTCGTTCTCCAGGATATGCGCTTCTGCCGCCTTCACACTTGCGAGCACCGGGGTCTTGCCGGAGGCGTCCTTGTAGACGCCCACGCCCAGGTTGATCTTGTTCGGATTCGGATCCTGCTTGAAGGCTTCAGTGAGGCCGAGGATGGGATCGGGCGGCGCAACATCGATTGCTTCGAACATCGTACTGACCTGTTGGGTAAACGGCGGGGAGCCCGCGCGAGTTCGGCCGGAGTGGTCGCACACCGGCCCGGGATGTCAAGCCACACGTGACCGCTCGTTCCGGGAGCGACCGAACCCGGGCGGCCGGGGTCCGGAATCGAGGCCCGACGCAGGTGCCGCGGTCCGTTGGGCCAGGGCGAAGATTCCCGGGCAGATCCCAGGGGTTGAGTGATCGGCGTCAGGCCGCCACGGTCCGGTTTCGCGCGAGATCCGGGCGGGCGTGGTCTGGCCCGAACCGCGCGGGTACCACGCGGGCGACGCAGGCCCTATGCTTGCCTCCCAACGTTGAACCACGGGATGGGGCCAGGGTGGCTGCGGACGAGCAAGAGCTGGAGAGGCTGAGGCGCGAGCTCGAGTGTTTGCGGCAGCGTGTGAAAGAGTTCGAGGCCGAGCGCGGTTCGCGTCCGCGCGAAGTGGTCGACTCACGCACGGCGCTGGAACGAGAGGCGTCATTTCGTAGGTCAATCATTGCGCGAGTGGCCGAAGGGCTCTGCGTGTGCCACGCGGTAGAAGAGTACCCGCACGTGCGGTTCACCGAGTGGAACGACCGCATGGAGCAGATCACCGGCTATGCCATGGACGAGATCAACCGGCTGGGATGGTACCAAACCGTCTACCCGGACCCGGAGGTGAGCGCGGCCGCTCAGGCTCGCATGGCGCGAATGCGAGATGGCGACGATCTGTTGGGAGAGGAGTGGGAGATCACGCGCGCGGACGGGGAAAAGCGCACCGTCTCCATCTCGAGCTCACTGCTGGTGAGCGCGGACGGTGTCGGGCACGTGCTGGCGCTGATGCAGGACGTGACCGAACGTCGTCGTGCAGAGATCGAGCGCAAGCGGCTGCACGAACAGATGCTGCACGCTCAGAAGCTGGAGAGCCTGGGGGTGTTGGCGGGAGGTATTGCGCACGACTTCAACAACCTGCTCTGCGGGATGCTGGGCAGCGCCGACCTGGCGCTGTTTGACCTGGAGCCCGCCCACCCGGCACGCGACAGCCTGGAGATGGTCCGGGATACGGCTCAGCGCGCCACCGAGCTGTGCCGCCAGATGCTCGCCTACTCGGGCAAGGGTCGCTTCGAGGTCGAGCCTCTGGACGTGTCCCGTCTGATAGGTGACATGGCCCAGCTCTTGCGGGTTTCTGTAGCCAAAAAGGCCAGCCTGCGCTTCGAGCTGCACCCAGATCTGCCGGCCGTGGCTGCCGACGCGACTCAGCTCCGGCAGATCCTGCTCAACCTGGTCGTCAATGCTTCCGATTCGCTGGGAGGGGGGAGCGGAAGCATCACCGTTGCCACCGGTTCGATGCAGTGCGACCGAGGCTACCTGCGCAGCGCCTATCTGCACGAAGACTTGCCCGAGGGGCGGTATGTCTTCGTCGAGGTCGCGGACACCGGTTGCGGTATGGACGAAGAGACCCGCCTGCGTATCTTCGACCCCTTCTTCACCACCAAGTTTGCCGGGCGAGGGCTTGGCCTTGCGGCGACACTGGGCATCGTGCGGGGGCACAACGGCACCATCAAGGTGTACAGCGAGCCCCGAGCCGGTACCACCTTCAAGGTGCTGCTGCCGGCCGCAACGCAGCCTGCCGACCGTGGTCGACAGGCTGCGCCCGCAGCGCCATGGCAGGGAGGGGGTGTGGTGCTGCTGGTCGATGACGAACGCACCGTTCGGACCATCGGCGCAAAGATGCTGGAGCGGCTGGGCTTCGAGGTGCTCCTGGCCGAGGATGGCTTGGCGGGGGTGGAGAGCTTTCGCCAGCATGCCGACCGGATCGACGTGGTCATTCTGGACATGACCATGCCTGGTCTGAGCGGAGAAGAGGCGTTTGGGGAGCTCAGGAGAATTCGCGCTGACGTGCGAGTCCTCCTCACCAGCGGCTACAACGAACAGGAGGCGACCAATCGATTCATCGGCAAAGGGCTCGCTGGGTTCTTGCAGAAGCCGTTCCAGCTCACCACGCTTCACGAGAAGCTGCGTGGGATCCTCGAGAGCGGGTCGCGGTTGCCGTAACTGGCGTTGGCGCGCTGCGGTCGTCTCCCGATTTGCGACCCAGCCGATGCGAGCCTCAGAACCCGAGCTCGTGCTCGTCCGGCTTTGCCCGTGGCGCGACCAGGTGTGACTTCGGTGATGGAGAAGTGGTCTGGGCGGCAGGCGGTTGCAGTGGCGTCCGTCTGCTTTCGGGCGGTGGGATGTGGCCCCGGACGGGACTCGCGGATGCGGAGCTCGTGGGCTTGCCCGGCAACGGCGCGGATCCGTCGGGTGTCGAGCTCGGCTCGGCCCCGGCAACGGAGGGTTGGCCCGGGGCAGCGACGAGGCTCGGCCACTGGGGTCTGGTCGGTGCGGTGGGCGCGGGTTTCGGTTCGGTCTGGCTCACTCCGAGGCCCAGGCCAATCCCCACTCCGCTGGCGACCAACAAGGCACCCACCACCGCCAGGATGGCGCGGCGCCGCGCCGGGGGAAGGCTGTAGCGCGTGTTGGCTCGGCCTGCCAGGGTCGTCCCTTGCGCCTCGGGTGGCCCCGGGGGGGGCAGCGTCTCGGCAGCTGACGGCGGGACGGGCGCATCCGCCCGAACGGAGCTCGGCGGGACGCTGTCTGGTAGGTCGATGCGGAGGTCACTCACGCTCGTCTCGAGCCAGGTCGTTCTGAGGGACGTTCCACATACGTCGTCGCGCACGCCGTTGTCGTAGGCCCACAAGGCGAGGGCTTCACCGAGCTCGTACATCGATTCCCACCGCTCTTCGGGGTCCTTTCGGAGTCCTCGGTCGAGCACGCGCCAGAGCGCCGTGTCGCCAGCACCGAGCTCGGTAAGGGGGTCGGGGGTTTCGTTGACGACCGCCCAGAGCACGCCATTGTAGCTGTCGCCGGTGAAGGGAAGGCGTCCAGCCACGGCGTGGTACAGCACCACGCACAGACTCCAGACGTCGCTGCGCCCGTCGACCCCTCGCATTCCTCGAGCCTGCTCCGGGGACATGTAGTCCGGCGTTCCCAGCAGTGTGCCATCGACGGTGAGCTTGGTGTCGGACTCGACGAATCGCGCCACGCCGAAATCGAGCAGCTTGGGTTGGGTGCGACCGGCGAGATCGTGAGACAGGAAGATATTGTCCGGCTTGACGTCCCGGTGAACGATGCCTCGACGATGTGCGCTGTGAAGCCCGGACACGACCGGTAGCAGGATCCGGACGGCTTCGGTGGCGGGAATGCGACCGTCCCGCTCCATGCGATCGGCGAGCGTCTCGCCCTCCAACAGCTCACTCACCACGAAGGGGTCTCGCCGCGCCGTCTCGCCGAAGTCGTACGCGTGGCAGATGGCGCTGTGTCGAACCTTGGCGGCGGTTCGCGCTTCTTGCAGCATCCGCTTGGTGAGCTTGACCCGGTCTCCTTGGCCAGCCCAGGCAATGAGCTTGATGGCCACGTTGACGTCGAGCACCGTGTCTCGGCCCACCCAGACGATTCCCATTCCGCCTTGCCCCAGCACGCGGGACAGCTGGTACTTGTTCGCGATGACGTCGCCCGCGTGGTACCCGGCCCCTTCGGGGGGGGCAGGGGGAGGTGAGGACGAATGCGCAGACGGGGGAGGCATGGCCTAGTGGTCCAATTTTCGAGCCTACCGCCTCTCGAGGGCCGGTTCAAATGCCGCCCGCCCGATCGACTCGCACGGGCCGAGAAAGGGCCGTTCCGGCGGCGCCTCCCCACACCCGCCGTGTCGCCAGTCGTCGGACGCTAAATTAGAAATCGTGATTCTGGAACAAAGCGACGTCCCGCGATCCGTTCCGCTGGCGGCGTTGCTCGCTGCGCTGCCTGCTCACGTACTTCGTGTACGCTCCGCGGGCTGCTCGCTCGCGCCTTGCCAGCGAACCGGCTTGCGGGACGGGTGACCTGTTCCATAATCGTGCTCGTCCATTTAGCGCGGTGTGACCGGGGCGCCGCCCGTTGCGCTACTCACAGGTGTGCCATTCGGCAATGGTGGTTTGGATGTTGAAGTGTGACTCGACGGTGTGACGCTCGGCGAAGAACAAGTGAAACGGATAGACCTCCCCCAACACCAGTCCGAGCGAGGGGGCCTGAGCATCGAGATCGATGGTGCCCGACTGCTCTTCGTGCAAACCTCCCAGGTCCAGGGCCAGCCTGTGGTTGAGAAAGATCCACAGGTCGTCGTCACCTGAGAAACTGAAGAGCTCGCCACCCGAGTAGCGGAAGCGTGTTTGGAGCGCCAGGGTGAAGTGGTAGTTGTGCCGGCGGTCTTGGTTCCCCAACAGCTGCCCGTCAATGGGGAAGAAGGAGTCGTTGCGGTACTCGAACACGCCGGGCTGACCGCTGACTGCATCGAGCTGGATCTCGATGGTCATCGACTGGTTCACTCCGACCACGTCTCGGAACCATTGGTCGAAGTTTGCCTGACCGGTGGTCGTGGCGGTTCCCAGCACCGGATCTGCCGCGTAGATGGGAAGCTCGTCAGGGCCCAACTCACGCGCGACGATCCCGCGCTCGCCAACCCTGGAGCCGCCATCCGGGGGGATCTCGAAGTCGGGGTGCGCGTCTAGAAAGTCCCGTGCCGTCGCCTCCAGCCTCGGGGGGCCGGGCTCTGGTCCCTGGCAGGGGCCCCAACTGCCTGCGCGGCACGCCTGCGAACCGGGCCCACACGCACTCTCGCACGCGCGAATCGCATACGAGCTGCACGCGGTCCATTGTCCCTCTCGGCACTCACGTGTGCCCACGCCGCAGGCGTCGGAGCAAGGCTCCTCGGTGGAAGCATCGCATTCGCTCCAGACCCCTCCCGAGCAGACCTGCTCGCCGGTCCCGCAGTCCGTGGTGCAGGTGCGTACGATGGGGACGTCGCAATCGGTCCAGACTCCGTCGGCACACCGTGCCATGCCCTCGCCGCACGGCGCCGTACACGTGCGTTCGCCCACCGCATCGCAAGGTTGCCAGACCCCATCGAGGCAAACCTGCGTGCCTCGGCCGCAGGTGTTCACGCAGCTCCGGGATACGCCGTCCACCTCGCACGGCAACAACTCGCCCACGAGGAGGTCGGTTCGAGCGCCACACGCCACGGGCACGGCAAACAGCAGCGCAGACACGCAGCCAGCGCGCAGCAGTCTCAGGTGCCAGTTCGCCCGTGCTCTCATGCCGCTAGCGGCACCGCCCACCCCGTCATCCTCCCAGCCCGCTTTCTCCTGCAGGGCACTAGAGTATTCCACAATTGGACTGACCTGGCGACCGCGGCTGACCCGGCCCCATCCTTGATCCATGTTTCGGCGGCCGCCAGCGACCGCCGAAACATGGATG
>CAZSVU010000118.1:0-21638 GCA_964610275.1 uncultured Polyangiaceae bacterium
CCATCCCATGTTTCGGCGCCCGCTGGCGGCCGGCGAAACATGGATCAAGGATGCGACGGCCACGACCGACCTGGCACCCCCGGGTCGGTCGCGGTAGAGTGCGGTGTCAACGCGGGGCGCTGCATCCGCGGGAGGTTGAAGGCATGACCAAGCGATCTGTCCTCTCTCGATTGCTCTGGTTCTCCGGTGTGCTGGTTGCCCTGGGTAGTGGCTGCGGAGACGATACCAACACTCGGCCGTGCGCCGCCGGAGACGAGCGTGACTGCACCTGTGCGGACGGCAGCATTGGCCACCAGGAGTGCGACGGTGATGGACCGCTGTGGCTCCCCTGCTCGTGCGACGGTACCGAAACGGGGGGACGCTCTGGTACCGGGGGCGGCGGAGGTCTCTGCACCAATTCCTGCCCCTATCGCTCAGATGGCAACTGCGACGACGGTGGCCCAGGGGCGGACGGAAACTACTGCGCACTCGGGACGGATTGCGACGACTGCGGTCCACGGTTCGCGCAGTCCGGCGGTGGCTCGGGCGGCAGCGGTGTCGGAGGCAGCGGCACCGGGGGCCGTGGTGCCGGTGGCGCGGGTACGGGCGGCAGCGGTACCGGTGGTGGGGGTACCGGCGGCAGCGGGATCGGAGGATCCGACACGAGCGGCGGCAGCGCAGGGACTCCCGGCAGTGCCGGAGCCGCCGGCATCATGGCGGGCGGAGGAGGCGTTGCGGGGAGTACCGGTCTGGCTGGTAGCGGTGCGATGGCCGGCGAGGCGGGCGGAGGTGTCTCCGGTACACCCGGCACGGCCGGCAACGCCGGGGCGGTCGGCATGGCCGGCGGCGGTGGTGCCCAGGCCGGTGGCCGTGCCGGTAGCGCGGCTGGCGGAGTGAGCAGCGCCGGAGCGCCGGGCGAAGGCGGAGCGGGCGGCGGCGCTCCCACTGTCGGCGGCAGTTTCGATTTCGAATCCGACCTCGAGGGCTGGGCCATCACGGCGGACGCAGCGGGACTCTGCTCTGGCTCGACCTGCGCCACGCACGCTGCGGGCGCGGGCTACGACGCGGTGGGATCGGTCGAACTCGTGGTGCCCTTCAGCGATGCGTCGCAGGCCGTCAGCTTCGGATACGACCTTCCCGAGCCGCAAGACCTGAGCGGTCGAGTGTACAGCGTTTGGATCTACGCGGATTCCGGAGCGCTGGGCAATCCTGCCGCCCGGCAGCCGTCCATCGAGATCTACGCCCTGTCGGGAACGGGCGGCACACGCGCCGGCGAAGTCAGCGTCTTCCCGAACGAAGGCCAGTGGTTCGAGCTCACGTTCGACTTCGACGCTCATCAGGGCGCGGGCGGATTCGATGCTGGAGACGTGCGTCAGATCGGCGTCACCGTGGCCACCCCCGTCGCAGGCACGAACGGGACCTTGACCATCCACTTGGACGCTGTGGTGTTCTGACGGAACCTCACCGGTAGACGACTGAACACCTTGCCATCTGCCTGACGCAACCGGTGATGTAGCGTGGAGTGGTTGACCAAGGGTGCACTGCCCATCGGACTGCTGATGTTCGTGGGCATGTTTCTCGCCGTGGTGCTGCGTCGCGTTCGGTTCAAGCGCACTGCTGCCTCATTCCCCGCGCTGGGGAGCAAGCTCGGGCTGACTTTCAAGCAGCCCGCCTCCAGCCGTACGATCGGCTCGCTTCAGGGAAGCTACCGAGGATACCACGTGTTCATCGACCCAGATGAGCAGCGGCGGATCACCGTCCGCTTCTCCGGTGAACCTCGGATCGATCTCCGCAACTACGAACACGGCAATCGCCCGCCCAAGGGCATGCACACCTTCTTTTCGGGCGACAAACGCTTCGACAGCTTCTTCAAGACCCGTCATGTCGACCCCGAGCTCGAAGAACAGCTGAGCCAGGTCAAGAACCTGAGCGAGCTCGTGCTTCCATTCCAAGGGGCGTACTACCGGCAACTCAAACAACTGAACGTGACGCGCCACGGGGTGAGCTGCATTTTCGACTTCGGCAACCCGCCCCACATTCCGCCCGCAGCCGTCGAAGCGCTGCTGCCCGCGATGGTGTCACTCGCACGAGTGGTCGAGCCACGGACGGACAACGGGACGCGACCCCATGACGATGCCGGGTAGTCCGCACGCTCCCGTGGCGAAACGCGCTCGGTCGAGCATCCGGCAGTGGTGGCGCGCGGAGTACTCGCTGGCTCGCATCAGGTAGGAGGAGGTGCGCCCGATCTTTCGGCCGGACGTGATGGCGTCGTCATTCGCGGACTGCACGCGCCGACCGCCACTGCTTCCAGCCCCCCTCCTGGCTGAGATTATTCTACCGTCACGGTATTCCAACGAACGAACTGATCGCACTTTGGGCCGAACTGAAGCGGAGATGTGCCGCCACCCGCCCGAATTGTCCGCGAACGCGCTGCCCCCCCAAGCGCAAGCCTATGAGCCACTGCAGCATCGATGCGGTTTCCAGTGTCGGTGACTTGCCACTATCCTCTTCGACGGAAGCGGAGCCCTTGCTGGCGAGCGGGGCTACGGAGAGTACAGCATAATGTAGGAGTATTCCGCGGACGCGTTCGATGAGCGGTGAACTGGAACTTGGCGCTCGCCTGGGGCGCTTCCAGCTTTTGTATGAGCTGGGGCGTGGTGGTATGGCCAGCGTCTGGGTCGCGCGCGACCGTTCACCAAAGAGTGGGAAGCAGCGCCTGGTCGCAGTCAAGGCCATGCTTCCGAAACTGGCCAAGCGCATGGATTTCCGATCCATGTTCCTGGACGAAGGCCAACTCGTACGCAGCATCGATCACCGGAACGTCGTGACCGTATACGAGGTCGGCGAGGACGACGGCGTCCTCTACATGGCCATGGAATGGGTGGAGGGCGATTCCCTGTACACCATCATCAAGGTGGCCAAGCAGCGCCGTGCCATCCCTCCGGAACAGGCCGTGCGCATCATCGCGGACACGGCCGCGGGCCTGCATGTGGCCCACGAGTTGCGCGGGTGGGACGGGGAGCTACGCGGAGTCGTGCACTGCGACGTGTCGCCTCAAAACATCTTGGTCGGCTTGGACGGCATGTCCAAGCTGGTGGACTTCGGTGTCGCACACGCCGTCGCCACCAGCGAGGGAGCGTCGGACCGCATCGCCGGCAAGGCAGGCTACATGTCTCCGGAGCAGGCCAAGGGCGATCCGATCGATCGCCGCAGCGATCTGTTCTCCTTGGGTATCGTGTTGTTCGAGCTCACTACCGGCAGGCGACTGTTCAAGGGTCGGGACAAGGCGCACACGATGCATCTGGTGCACGTCGCCGAGGTACCCAAACCGTCGTCGCTCTTCCCGGGCTATCCCGAAAAGTTGGAAGCGATTGTGCTCAAGGCTTTGGCCCGCGATCGGGAGCAACGCTTTCAATCCGCCGAAGAGTTCGCCCACGCGCTCGACCACTACTTGGTGGAAGAACGCATCATGGTCGCCCGCTCGAGCACCGGGCAGCTGCTCAAGCGAGTGCTGGGTGAGCGCATCCAGCAGCGACGCGATGCCATCAAACGAGCGAATCAGATCTTGCGCGAGGGTGGGCAGCCCAGCCTGCCGGAAATCTCTGGTGACATTCCGCTCGGCGATTTCAGCGTGCCGTCCGCCAGTCTGAGCGGGTTGTCGGAGCTCTCCTTGACGACCGACGCCGGCACGTCGGACGTGCAGCGTGGGCCTGGCTCACTCGGCAGCACACCAGGGCCGGCTGTCAACGCGGCACGCCCGCGCAGTGCTTCGTCGCTGACCAAGGTGATCGCGCCGCTGGTCCTGGTTGTCGGCGCTGGCGCGGTGTACTGGTGGACCGTTCTCAGATCACCGCCCACGCCCAAGGCGAGTGTGGTCGGCGCCAAGCCGACGCAGAATGAAACCGACCCCACCCAGGAGCGCTCTCAGGGCGATGACGAGGGCGGCCAGACCGGCGCCCCGGATGACAGCGAATCCAGCCGACCCAAGCGTCCCCCGGACAGAGGCGCTCGAGCGCCCTCGACCACGGCCCGAGACGCCTCTGCGGAAGACGTAGATACGTCCGCCGCCGACGAGGCGTACCCGCTCGAGGACGCCAGGGGCCAGGGTGCGGACGGAGGCAGGCAGAGCGATGCGGCCGCCAAGAAGACCGGTGGCGACATCGTCTCGGTGGACGGGCTGCCCGAGGCCGAGGAGCCCAAGAAGCCCGCATCGGGGACCGGCCGCAAGCCGTCGGTCGGGACGCGTCCCAAGAAGCCTCCCAAGGATGACGACGACATGGCCAACCCCTACCGCTGACGGGGCTGGTCATTCGGACCGTAGGGCTGCACCGCGGTCTCCTCAGCAGGGGTTCGAGCGCGTCGGGAGCGAGGACCCGCGCTTCGGATCACCGCCGGAGCCGCACCCTTCGCCAGCGCTGGCTCGGCACCCGAAACACATCGAATTCAAACAACTAATCAGGGCTCGGGGAAAAATGCCTACGGGTTCATAAAGGGCCTGGCCCTGATGCCACTCATTGAATGCCGGCCGCCGGCGCCCCTGCCCTCCTTCCTCACGCCGGCGGCCGGGTAAGACTCTGCCCTGTGCGGTTCCACCGTCGCAGGGCAGTCGTCGTTGGGGCAACCCGCTGCCCGAGCTCGCACGGTCCCCTCCCCGCCGTTCCCACGGCGTCCCCACACCCCGAAGCGCCCCGCCCACTCCTCAGTCGGGTGCTCGTGAGGACCCGTCATTCCGTGGCGTCGTCCGAGTCGGCCTCCAGCAGCTCATCCAGTGCGACTTCCTGCACGTTGTTGTTGCGCCATCCGACGCCGATACGGAGCCTATCTCTGAGCTCGATGTACTCGCGACTCACGGAGTAGCGAAGCAACTCGCGGGTTCGTTCGGCCTGGTCGAACTCGGAATCCACCTGATGCGACGCGCTCAGCACCTCGAGCGCCGTCCTCAGATCGTCGGCAGCCAAGAAGCCCACACGGTCGGTGGTGAAGTCGACCGCCTGCATCCACTTCGAGACATCCACTTGTGCGCCGGTGTTCAACAGCTTGAAGACGGGTTGTGCCAGCCGGTCGAGCAGCTGCCCGCTGACCTGCTCCATCAGGGCGCGGTAGGCTTCCCGCGCCGGTCCTTCGAGCTCCGCCGCGATCGGAATTCGTGGTGCCACCAGCTTGATGGCAGCCAGCATCCAAGCCTTCAGGCCGACCGCGGTCGGCACCAGGTAGCGAACGAACAGGCCCGTTCGGACACAGGCCAGGTGGGAGGCTGCCACGAACGCGGCCTGCCGCGGTGGGACCTTGGGGTTCAGCGCCGCCGGACCGAGGACCAGGCAACGCGTTTCGGTCGACGGCAAGGAGACCGCCCTTTCGCTCTGGGAGTCGACGAACAGCTTGGGCAGTGGCATGCGCAACATCTCGGCCGCGTCCGCCAGGGCTCGGACCACTCCGCGGGTGTGCTCGGCAGGCCGAATCTCATTATCTCCTGACAACCCAAGCTCCTCGAGCGTCATGCTTCGGGCTGACAGGATGGACGGCTGAATCAGCGAGAAGATGCTGGTGAGCATCGAATCCGCCTGAGGGTGCATCACCAACTGGTTCCAGTCCTCGTGGGTCAACCGCCCGGTGATGGCACCACGCGCCGGCCGCCGATGCCGCTTGAAGTTGGTGGTCTCCTCGGGAGCGGCTCGATGCATCACGGTCAGGGCCTGGTCCACACACCACACGGCGTCCGGACGGCGCGCGCCCTCGTACACCTGGCGCAACACCCGGTACGGCTCCGGCCGGTACGGATCCTGGGCGAGAATCTTCTCCTGCGCGACCACCGCGCGCTCCAGGTACCGAGCGGGGTCGGTCGCGTAGAGCTCCGCCAACATCTCCTGCAGACCGATGTGGGCCGGGTTGAGTTCCTGAACCGCCTCGTAGACCGAGATGGCGTCGTCCACCCGAAGGTCATTTAGATGGAGGTCCGCCAGCTGTTCCGCGTAGTGCAAGGCGCGCTCGCGGTCCGCCGCCTCGGAGGCCGCCTGCACCTGTTGCTCCAGGATCCGTTGTGCGCCTTCGTTGTCGTCCAGGCTCTGGTGCAGACGAATCGCCTGCTGGACGATGTCGTCCGCCAGGGGGTCTGCCTTGAGCGCCTTGTCGAGCAACCACACGGCGCGCTCGGAGTCGCCGAGCTCGCGCTCGGAAACGCGAGCCGCAGTCTGGAGATACTTGGCCTTCTGGCGCGCATCGTCCACGAATCCGGCAATGTTGATGATCACGCTGACCAGCTGAGTCCAGTCGCGCTGCTCACTGTACAGCTGCATCAGCTTGAGCAGCACATTGCGATCGCCGGGGCGCTCGCCGAGAGCCGCCAAGTAGCTGCGCGCCGCTGCGTCCGTGTTGCCCAGCACCTCCGCCGCCAGGTCGCCCATCTCCACGTGCAGCGCCACGTGCTCGTCGCCCGACGTCCGGTCGAGCTGGCGCTCCAAAGCTTCTCGGGCATCCTCCCAGCTCTTCTGACTCTTGTGGAGCTCAGCCAGCACCTTGAGCGGCTTGGTGGCGGTCTCGTCGAGCGCCGCCGCCTCCTCCAGTGGAACCACCGCGTCGTCGGGGCGTCCGGCGCGAAACGCCGCCTCACCCATCTGGCAAAGCAACTGCGCCCGTTGCAGCACATCGATGCGATGGCCAAATCGCTTCAGAACATCCGAATTGAGGTCATAGGCGCGTTGTGGCGACGCATACTGGCCGAAGAACGTCGCGAGCTCCAGCAACAGCGCATAGTCGTCCTTGGCCTTCTCCAGGAACTCCGTGGCCACCTTCAGCGCCTCCTCCACCGAGCCGGTCCGCGCCAAAGCTTGCAGGTACCGGGATAGAATCCCCGCGGCCTCGACCCTGCCGAACGCATCCAGGCGTCGCATGATCTTCTGATAGTGCGGGACCGCATCGGCGTACCGCTTGGTCTGGAATGCCAGCTCCGCCAGCAGCACTCGGGCGCGCAGGTTGCTGGGATCGAAGTCGATGGCCCGTTCCGCTGCACCGGCGGCGCGTCCCGGGTCCTCGAGATAGTCGTTCAGCAACTCGGCCAGCTCCACACAGAGCCGAGCCTTGGCCGCCCTACCCTCCACGCGGGCAATATCCCGCTCCAGCAGGCCAATCACCTCCTCGATCTCGCCGCGCTTGACGTATGCCGCCCGAAGCACCCCCGCCGCATCTCGGTCGTCTGGATTCGCTTCGAGTGCTCGACGACACCGGTCGATGACCCCGTCGAGATCCCCGCGCTTCTCCAACAGTTGCGCGGCCCGCAGATAGTGCATCACTTGACTGGCCGGGCTGGATGCTTCCCGCGCCAGCATGTCGGAGGCTTCCAACGCCAGGTCCTCGTCGCCGGTACTGGAGCGAAGCGACTCCAGCGCCCGCAGCGCGTCCTTGTTCCTCGGCTCCATCGCCAGGACGGTTTCGTACGTGTCGATGGCCCGGCCAGTGTCCTCCAGCCTCTCGACACAGACCTGACCCAGTGCCAGCAGCGCATTGATCCGTTCCTCGCCGCGATGCAGACGCGCTTGTCGCTCATAGTGCGAGGCGAGGTCAGACCAGCGCTCGCGCGCGGTGTACAGGTTTGGGATGTGCTCCCGGGCGCCGGGATGATCCGGATCGATGTCGAGTATCCTCTCCAACGTCTCCGCGGCCGCATCCTGATCGATGAACTCCTTGGCGTGCAGGTGGGCGATGCGCTCGAGCAGCAGGACCTTCTGGTGCGGCGTGACGGCGACGTTGACCTGCTTCTCCAGGTTCTCGGCCAACTTGTTGTGCTGGCTGGTCTTGATGTAGATGCGCTCTAGCCCCCGCAGGGCGTCCAGGTTGAGCGAGTTCGCCCGCAGGATCTCCTGGTACTTGGCGGTAGCGTTCTCCAAGTCGTCGAGCTGGTTCTCGTAGGTGCCGGCCAGCTGCAACAGCAGCGCATCCCGGCGGTCGCCGCTCGCGCCAGCCGCGCGCTGCTCGGTGACCCGGACGTAGGCTTTGACGTCCCCCGCCTCCTGATAGAGGCGCGCCAGCGCTTCGCCCGCAGCGACGTGCGTCGCGTCCTCCGCAAGCACTTGCTCCAGTAGCCGCGTCGCCGACTCGGTATCGTCCAGCCGCTCCACCAAGACGTTCGCCGCTTCGGTCCGCAGATCACGCCCGCGAGCCGGCGTTACCACGGCATCGGCGCGCCTCACCAGGACAGCCCCGTACTCACGCCACTGCTGAGCGCGGCGATAGATGTCGGCCATCTCCGCCAGAGCGACGTCGTTGGCGGGATCGGTCTTCAGAATCTCCTGGAAGCACTTCAAGCCGAGATCCGGACGGACCACTTTCGCGCAATACCAGTGCCCCATTGCCGCCAGGAGCCGATTCTTGCGCCCGACTGGCAGGTTCTCGCCGAGCGCTTCGTTGCAAGCGGTGAGCACGTCCTGCCACCCATCGGCGCGCGCCCCGGCCAAGCGCTCGATCTCCTGCTGCAGCATGGCGTCCGCCGGCGTCTCGCAGAACCCGTGCGTGTAGGCCAACAGGGCCTGCTCCGGGTCGCTGAGCTTCGTGGCGAAGAGGCCGCCGATCTTGGTGAATGCCCGGCCGCGCTCCGTGGGCGCAGTGGCGATCTCAGTCTGCTCGAGCAGAAGCTCCACCAGTTCGTCGTACTTGCCCTGATGGCGGTACGCGCGCTCGAGCGCTGCCCGTCCCACTTCGTCCCGGGGCTGTGCCTTGAGCAGAATGCGGTAGCTGTGCGCTGCCGCATCGAGATCCCGGCCCGCTGACTCGAACAACGCGCCCGCGCGAGTGAGCAGCCGCCGGTACGCCGCCTTGGCCTGGGGTTCGTCCTCGAGCACCTGTTCCGCTGCCAACTGAAAGGCTTCGGCGACC
The DNA here is from genome assembly GCA_964610275.1 of uncultured Polyangiaceae bacterium. GTDB lineage: Bacteria > Myxococcota_A > Polyangia > Polyangiales > Polyangiaceae > JAFGBI01. Next base: position 8,845 of record CAZSVU010000118.1, read on the forward strand.
TTGTGCGCGTCAGCACCCTGCTCGATCGCCGCCTCGAGCACTGCAGCCGCCTCGTCGCTCGCCGGGCGTTCGAGCAGCGCCGCCACACGGTCGTCGAACTCCCTCTCCGGGAAAGAGCTCGACAGCCGCGCCGAGTGCCCGGCAATCGTCTCCAGCCTGTCCAGCACGGCTTCTGCGTCCGGCGGGCGTCGAGCTGGATCCTTGTCGAGCATGTCCATCACGAACTCGTCGAGCTCGAAGGTGACCCAATGATGGGGCGTGACGAAGCTCAAGGGTTCCGGCTCGCCCTTGAGATGCCCGACCACCACATCCAGATCTGCGCCCGCGAACACGGGTCGGCCGCTAAGCATTTCGTAGAGCAGTGCGCCCAATGCGTAGACGTCACTGCGTGTGGTGGGCAGCTCGCCACGGATCTGTTCGGGAGAAACGTAGCCGGGAGCGCAGCAAGCGAGGACGCCGCGGGTGCGAACACCCGACGCGGCGGTGTAGAGGAAGTGCGCGCCGGCGTCGAGCAACACGGCCCGGTCCGTCCCGTCTCCGTCCGGCACCATCAGTACGTTCTGAGGCTTGAGGCTGCCGTGTGCGACGCGTTGCGCGTGGATCTCCCTGAAGGCCTCGAGCACGGCGCGCACGAGCGGCCAGGCTTCGCGCAGCTGCATGGGATGGTTGGGCTCGATCCGCAACTGTAGCGGCGTCCCTTCCACGTAGGAGTGGGCGATTCCCAGGCGATCTCCGAGCCGCCCAGCCACGACGTTGCTGGGAACCGCCGCACTTCCCGATCTGCTCAGCAGACGACTGACGGCAAAGAAGCGCTGCACCCCGCTTCGATCGAGTGTGGCGCGCGACCGCAGCACCTTCAGCCGCACTCGGGCCCCATCGTGACTCGCTTCGTAGCAGTGCGACGCCCCGCCCTCACCCAACCGGCGCTCGATGAGGTAGTCTCCGAGTTGCTCACCCTGGGCCATCTCCTCCGCTGGCGCGTAGCCGCGCGAGCGGAGCTCGGCAACTCTCTGGTCGGTTCCCTCCCTGGACGCGATCAGGACGTCGCACAGGGCCTCGACCGCGTCGGTTTCGACGCAACGCTGAACGAGGGTTCCAACAAAAGTCCCCTTCGCCATGCCGGTGTCAGACGGCGCATCGTGACCCAGCAGCTCCCCGCTGAGCTGTTTCAGCTGCTCCAGCTCAAACAGCCGTTCGAGCTCCGCCCTGAGTACATCGAGTCCCATCGCGATTTCCTTGCTCTATCCACACACTGCCAAGGAAGGACAGAATACACTGGACGCGGCAGCGGATGATCCCGGTCGTCCAATCAGCCATCGTGTGCTGACGAGCGGGGTGGGGGCAAGTGCGGCCATACCGATCACCATAGAATGTCCTCTTATTTCAACAGCTTATGGAGCCGCAGCCAAAGCCCCGGGCGCGTCGAGGTGCACACCAGGTGACGCCACTTCGGAGGGCTCTGGGTCGTCCGACCGCGCGGGCGCTTCCGATCCGACCCGGGGGCACGGACCGACGATCGGCAGTCTGAACGCATCCGCGGCTTGATTTCTGCTACTCCAACTCCATCATGCGTTGCCCATGCTTTCACTGATCTTCGATTGTGATGGCGTGCTGGTCGACAGCGAGAAGCTGAGCTGCACGGCTTGGCTTCCGGTGCTCGCTCGGCGCGGCCTGTACGTGGAGCTCTCCGAGATCGAGCGGTTCGTCGGGAAGTCGGACCGGGCGGTGCTCGAGCACTTCCGCGCGACGACGGAACGCCCCCTTCCAGATCAGCTCATCGACGAACGTGAGCGCGAGTACTTCGACCTGGCAGCGGGGCGCCTGCGTCCCTTTCCCGGTCTGCTGAAAGCGCTCGAAGCACTTCGCGGACGGGGAACCCGCCTGGCCGTGGCTTCGTCGGGTCGACCCGACAAGATTCGCTTCAATTTGAAGCAGGCGAAGCTCTCCGAGTTCTTCGACGTGGTGTGCAGCGTCACCCAGGTGCAGCGAGGCAAGCCTGCGCCCGACCTGTTCCTCGAGGCTGCGGCCCAGTTCGGCGTCCAACCCGAATCCTGCATCGTGGTCGAGGACTCCGTGTTCGGTATTCAGGCAGCGCGCGCAGCCAAGATGACGGCGATCGCCTTCAGCTCCAGTCACACCTCGGAGCAGTTGCGTGAAGCCGGCGCGCATCACGTGTTTGGGGCCTACGCGGAACTCTTGCCCCTGCTGGATCGGGTGAGCCGCTCAGCCGCGTAGGGGCGGCGTGCTCACAGTTGCCCGAGCAGCATCTCTCGACTGTAGCCGCGCGTGCGATTCTGGATCTCGACGGAAATGCTGCCGTCATTGGCGTAGGCGTACCGCTCCACGATCTCGTCACCGGCGCGAATGCGCCGGTTCAGCTTCGGCTGGCCCAAATCGGGTTCGTCTCGGAGCTGTGCCTCGTAGGGGAAGTACACCTCACACCACGGCGTCAGATCTCCGGTGGGTTGTCCCTCCGCAGTCAACCCACTGCATTCGAGGAACCGGAAGTGGCCCACAGAATGCTTGGGTCGGTACCACCGCTCCACCACCAGGGGACCACCATTGTCCGGCGCACGATTCTTGCTGAGGATGCAGTCAAATGCCTGCTCTCGCCCGCTGAGCGCTTCACGCCACACGCCGAAATGCCGGGTCGTGCTCTCGCGCACGAATATGCCTGCGTCGGGGTCCGCGGCGACAGCCAGTCCGAGCGCGGTGGCGGCAAACGGTTGGGGAGCCAGCTGGGTCTTTCGTCCCCCTAGCCTGCGCAGTCGGCGTGCCACCGGCGGAAATGCCGTGCAGCCACCGACCAGGTAGATGGCACCCAGCTCACGCTGGTTGTCCGGGTCAATCCCACGCTCCCGCAGCTGGTCGAAGACCTGGTTCACCTTGTCCAACGTCTGATCAACCAGAGGCTGACAGCGCTCGTACAGGGCGCCGACGTCGAGGAGCACCGGGTCGGCATCCGGCAACACACTCGCCAAATCCACCAACAAGCGGCGACTGGACGGCGTCATGGCCTCCTTCGACTCACGGCACAGGTTCAAGGCTTTGACGCATTGCCGGTGGTCGAGTTGCTTGGCGCTGTAGCCCATCCGGTCCAGGGCCATCTCGAAGATGATCTCGTCGAAGTCGTCCCCACCGAGCTGCGCCACGCCCTCGCTCGCAATCAACTCGAAGCGCCGCCCCTCGAGCGAAACCGCTGCGGTGTCGAACGTTCCACCGCCCAGGTCGTAGACCACTACGTAACGCTTGGGGCTACGTCGCACCAGCACCCCGAAATTGCGGCGGGCAAACTCGATCGCCGCAGCAGTGGGTTCGTTGATCATTCCGAGGACGTGGAACCCCGCGCGCGTGAAGGCTTCGAGCGTCAGATAGCGCTGGCGCGTGCTGGAATTGGCCGGAACCGCCACCATGGCGTCCAACGGCTCGTCCTTCTCGATCTCCAGGTTGCTCTGTTCCAGCAGCATCCGGCGTACGAACGCCAGATACCGCGTCAGTAGCTTCAGCGAGCTGGGCCCGATCTCGACCAACTCGGGTACCGGCTCGTCGTGCCGCACGCGAGCCACCGAACGCTTGATGGATCGGACAACCGCCCTCGCCGTATCCATCAGATCGGCCGCCTCGAAGCCGAAGTGCAGAATGTCTGGCGTGCACACTGCCGCCGCAGGCAGATAGTCGGCGAAGCCGGTTTCGGTCTCGAACGTGACGACCGAGTAGCGACCCTCCGACGCAGTCGCGACCACGGTTCGGGTGGTGCCAAAATCGATGCCCAAGCGCACGGGGTCCCTCTCTTGGGCGAATTCTGCAGCGCGGCCGCCGGAATGCACGCGGAATCGAACGCGGACGCCCCACCGGGTTTCGTCAGCACGGGTCGTGCGGCCGCGGGCACCGAACGTCCGGCTGCACGATGCGGCAGGCCGAAATGCCACCGCCGCCGGCGCAAATGCGCCAGACCAGCCCGCTTTCTGCAACGTACCGGTGTGAAGCCAGGCCCGCCCGGACGGCGGGCTCCGGGTGGAGACCGGTCTGCATGAGGACGGTGGGTTCGTGCCCGGGGCCCGGATGGCGCCAGGCCGGCCTCCTCCGGCATGGTGCGTCAGGCCGGAGCTGGTGGTGACCCGACGCCCTCAATTTGCGAGGCGCGCCAGCTTGTTGAGCTCCTCCTGCAAGATGTAGGTTGCAATGAATCCGGTCACGCCCACGACGAACTGGGCGATGTTGAGGATCAGAATAGTCTGCGTCTGGTCGACCGCGCGCGGGTCACGACCAGACAAGACGCCGTACGCCTTCTGTGAGTTCCGGTACTCGACGTAGATGCCCCACATGAAGCACGTGACGATCACCAGAATGAGGTCGACCATCGGGTTGATCTCCTCATCCTGCAAGGCCTCTTGCAGCTCGGCCGAAGTCTTGTAGAGCCAGTAGATCAGGTAAATGCCGCACGTCACCAGTCCCAGCAAGAGCACCACGACGGCGTTGCGCTCCTGCACGATACCAGGGGTGAACGAGGGCGCGGGGCCCGGGGGCGGTGAGTACATCTCGGAAATCGTCCGTACGCTGGCCGAGTATCGCGCTGGGATCTCCATCCATACCGGGCCTGGCCTGTCACCTCAAGCGTCGAGGGATGGCGGCGCGCCAGTTCCGGGCGCGTCGGCACCACCCTGCGCGAGGCGAGAGACGAACGTCCTCGCGCAGGGCTCATTCAACGGCGGCCACCGCATTCAGCCGCGCCACGCGCTGCTCGCCGACAAAGACGTAGCGGACCAGGTGGCCATCTCGTTCCTCCACGTCGGAGTCGATGTAGCGCACCACGCTCGTCTCGCCCTCTTCCGTGGTGAGCTTGAGGGCTCTCGAGCCATCGTAGGCGTACACGTACTCCTCGGTCACGTCGCCGCGTGCTACCCGCTGCAGGCGACCCTTCGCGTCCCACCCCAGCACACGTGAGCCGTCCTCCACCAGACGCCCAGCCGAGTCATAGCGGAGGGCCTCGTCACCATGGCCCGTCAGCTGGTGTGGCCGAGCGCCGTCTTCACCGAAGCGGTTGACCAAATTCAACCAGGGAACACCAGTGTCGGACTCCACGGAAACGATGTTCGCTGCGTCGTCGTAGGTCCAGACCGTGGATCCGTAGCGGTCCGTGATCTCCGTCAGCCGATACCGGTCGTCGTACTGATACGACACGCGTTGGGATTCGGCGCCCACCATGCGCCGAATGCGCGAAGCGGAATCGTACTCGTACTCCAGCCCACGCAGCACGGTGTCGTTCGGCCCCCCCGCACGCATCTGCGTCAACCGCCGCCGCTCGTCGTAGTGCCGCTCGTCCACCACCCCATTGCCGAGCACCATCCGCTCGAGCTTCCCGTCTGGCGTCCAATACAGGCCCCGCACCACGGCGCCGATCGAATACAGCATTCCACGGGCGTCGTATGCCAGGTCCAGGAATGTCTGGTCGGGAAATCCCCGGCGCACCGGGCGATCCGCAGCATCGAACCAGTAACGGGTCGTGTGTTCGGATCCATCCCGCCACCGCCGCGTCCTGCGCACCTCACGGCCACGTTCGTCGTAGCTGAAGTGAACGCTTCCGGCTTCGTCTTCCACCCACGCGAGTCTCCCACGCAGGTTGGCGGCGCTTCCGGGTTCGCGGGATGCTTCGTCATAGTAGTGGCGCACGGCCAGGTGTTCGTCAGCGCCCCGCCCAGCGCGGTGCCACTCCTCCAAGGTCCGCCCCAAGGCATCGTAGACGTACCGGACCTGGTTACCCTCGGCGTCGGTACGACGCTCCACGTCGTCAGCGTCGGTATGGCCCGTCCACCATTCGCCCGCGTTCGGGTCTTCGATCGTGGTCCGACGCGAGCGCCCGTCGTAAGCATACCGACGCACCGCACCGTTCGCGTCGATCGCTTCGACCAGGTTCCCGAGGGCGTCGTAACGGTAGCGTCCGCTCGTCACCTCGCGCTCTCCGTCACGCTCAATGACCGCCACCAGACGACCGAGACCGTCGAAGCAACGATTCGTGGGTGTGGCGTAGTGCTCAGACCGGCAATCGGCATCGTTCTCGTCCCACACCCATTGCTCGAGCGGAGCGTACACCGTTCGAGTCGAGGCACCGTCCAGATGCGTGGTGGAGACGGGCCGCCCCTGGGCGTCGTAGCGTGTGCGGTCCCCCCGGCTCTCCTGCACGGGGGGCAACTCGGTCTCCCAACGCTGCGTGGCATCGGCCACCATCATGAGGTTGCCTCGCGCGTCGTACGCTCCGCATCCCGTCAACACCCAGCTCCCCTCCAGAGCTCCCTCTTCGAACTCCGCCCGCGTTCGTCCGAGCCCGTCCACACGCACCACCCGCAGGAGCAGGTCCGGCTGTTTACTCCTCTCACGCTGCCCGACTCTGACCGTGGAAAGCGGCGCGGCGAGCTCGTACGAAAACTCGGTGGTCGGCAACTCCGAAGTGTCCCCGGGCTTGACGATCTGGGTCACACGTCCGAGCGCGTCGTACGCGACCCGAGTCTCTGCACCATTCGGATCAGTGACCCGAGTCGGCTTGCCGAAGCGTTCGTCGTACTCGGCGGTCCACTCCAGCGCCGCCACGTCCGGACCCAGACGCCGCTCCGCCACCACGAAGGTGCCGGAGGAGTCGTAGTCGTAGACGTGCTCACCGCCGCGCGCGTCCACCGCCACCAAGACGTTGCCGTGCTCGTCGTGATCGAGGCGTTGCTCGGTGATGAATCTGTCGTCGGAAACCCAACTATCCACTCGGCGCAGCCGTCCACGCTCCACCTGCCCCAAATCCAGCCCCACCATGGCTTCACCGTCGTAGTACTGGCGCTTCAATGCCACCCGCTCGCCCTCACCGGTCTGCACCTCCTCACTGGCGAGAAACCCGAGCACCCACTCTTCCGGGTCATTGGCGTACGTCCGAATGACGACGACTTCGTCGTCCCCCACACCGAGATCCTCCCCCACGACCTCTCCCCAATTTGCTTCCCGCACGACGTTCCCCCAAGCGTCCTGTTCCCATTCGACCAACGTCCACCGAGCCCCGGATGGGTTGGCTCCTTCGATGTGTTCCACCAGCGTCGAAGCTCGGTACGGGTAGCGTATGGCCCGACCATCCAGCGCCACGTCCAGTCGTTGGACGACGTACGAGTGGGTGGTCTGGGAGAAACGGTGTCCGGACTCGCTTTGCTGGTCGACGGTGAGCACCTGCCCGCGCATGACTCGCGAGCGAACGCCCGTGTCGAAGAGGGTCTTGGTCACCAGCGTCGGGGTATTCTCGTCACCGAGCTCGCGCTTGACCCCGGCGCCAAAGGCCGCGAAGGTGCGCTCCTGCGGGTCCCATTGTCCGTCACGGTACTCGTACTCCGTCACCAGCAGCGGATCTCCCAGCGAGGAGTCCACTTCCACCCGGGTGACGACCGGCATGGCGACGTTCATCCGCGTGGTCCAGGGCTGGCTCGCTTCGCGAGCGCGGGCCGCCGCGGCGGAGGCGGGCTCGTAGGTGATCCGCACGACCTTGCCAATGCCGTTGTCGATTTCGCGCAAGAGCCCAGCGCGCCCGGCCGGGAACAGCTCGAGATAGCGCCAGGCGTCCTGAGCGGACAGGGTGGGATCGATCCACACGATGTCGGTGGACCCCGACCCGTTCATATCCGCCAGCTTCACCGTGGTCGTAGCGAGCTTGGTCGGTGTGCCGTGCACCACTCGAACCGGTCCAAATGTGCCCACGCCGGTCGCCAGGACGAACTCGAGTTGCTGTACGCCCACATGCACCAGGTCCGCCCAGCCGTCACCATTCAGATCCGCCAACTGCCACGGCCTGCTGGACTCGAATTCGGGAACGCCACGAGCGACGCGCTCGGCATCGAAGCGGCCGCGGCCGCGACCCAGCCAATAGGTGAGCGCACCGGAGCGAAGGCTGCACAGGTCCTGTACGCGGTCACCGTTGACATCACAGAGCTGGGTGCGGCCGTCTGAAAAACGTAACCCACGCAGCGCCTGGGATCCCGTCACGACTTCCGGTTCGGTCCAGTCGCTCCCTCCCAGGTTGTAGGCAATGGCCAACCCTGCCAGAGTGGTGATCACCACGTCCGTGCGCCGGTCACCATCCATGTCCGCCAGCCGCACCTCGGGATCCTCGAAGTTGAAGTTGGGCACGTTGGGGATCGCCACCGCCGAGGCGAACCTCGTCTCGGTGAGTCCCGGCAGATAGCGGAAGCTGTCCGCCCCGCTCTTGGCCACCAGGTCGATGGCGCCGTCTCCGTCCAAATCCGCGAGTTGCACGCCTTGACTGGACAGCTGCACGGAAGGCGTGTCGCGGTGGTTCCAGATCTGCGCGTCCTGCCAATTTTCACCGTCATGATTGACGTAGGTGCGGTACGCGGTGCTCTCGCCCACCAGGAGGTCCGGCAGTCCGTCCCCATTCAGGTCCGCCAACTCCACGTCGGGTTCGCCGGGGGATCTCCCCGGTGGTGACAGCATGCTCGTGATGTGGCCCTCACCCGCGAGGTCGGAGTGGGTGTAGTCGAAGGAGAGCGCGGGAAGCGTCGTCCTGTCGTCGGCTCCCACGACCTCGACCCGGGCAAGTTGGGGGTGAAGGTCGGACGAGTAGCCGAGGCGATACTGACGCACGCGCTCGCCGCTGCGCTCGATGTCGATGAGCGCCAGCCGTCGGTCGAGCAGCTGAGCGATTCCCGAACCGTAGGTCAACAGTACGTCCGGGCGTTCCTCGTAGTGGAGCTCGACGTCGATGAGCGGCTCGGCCGAGGATCCTCCCACGAAAACGGAGGTGAGACGGGCATATCCGGAGGTCGTGTCCCAGCGGTACTCGATCCGGTGCCCGTCGCGGTCGACCTGTTCGCGCAGCAGGTACGCCGCAATCCTGCCCGCTTCCTCTTCGAGGTACCCGGGCCCTCCAAACCGGTACGTGATGCCGCTCTTGACCTGCGCCTCCCACTCGTTGGCGTTCAGCGCTCGCGTGACTCGAGCGAACGTCCCATCTTCGTGCTCTGGACGATAGATCCCTGCCGCAACCTCGACCAACTCACAGGGCGTGCCCAAACCGGCGAGCTCGTAGGTGTCGGATCCGTCGAACCGCGGGAGTCCTTCCTGCGTGCGCGCACGCACTCGCGGGAGCCCGGCCAAGCGCCAACCCATCCCAAGCTCGGTGACGCCCCCTCCGCTGTCGTATTCCAGTGACAGACTGGGCACGAATCCTCCCGGGGCAGGTGGCATCTCGATCGCCACTCCGTAGGAGGCGGTGCCCGACGCCAGCGACGGCTCGAAGCTCCGACCCAGCCCTTCCACCGAGGCCGGACCCTTGGGCAGACTGATCGTCGCAGGGTCGAGCCCACTGGCCTGGGCGGACCCCAACCCGAGCCCCCACATCACGAGGCCCATGGTGGTCATGCTCATAAATGCTCTTGGTCGGGTCATCGGTTCCTCTTGGTGATCTTCACGGGATCAGACTGGCGCGCTGTGCCAGGGAGGGTGGATCCCAGCCGAGGGCCCCTCACGCTCGAGACCGGGCGCCCCGCGCACGGCGCCAGCTCAGCACCCGCACGAGCGGTCTGGTGCCAGCGGCCCACCGGGAGCCGTGCCGTCTCACGAGCGTGTCGCCCTGAATTGGCTTGCTGCAACCTATCGAGCAGCCGGCGGCCGAGTTGCGCGGAAACTACATCACCCGACGTGTTACCCTGGCCCGAGAGAAGCCCGGGAGGTGGTCATGTGGCGTGGTGTCGGGGGGCTCGGTGGGGGTCGTGACCGCGACCGAGTCTGCACTACCTGCGCCAGGCTTGATCCTCGCGCACCGCCTCCAACCCCTCGATGAGCCAGCGAAACGCCTCGGCTTGTACGTCAAAGGACGAGATGTCGTCCCAGGCGCGGTCCTGGTTGCGCTGGTGGCAAGTTTGCCGATCCGCGCGCACCCAGGCCATCTCGGTGTGGTAGCCCACCTCCGTGGCGAGCTCCAACGCCCGCTCGATGAGCCGGGTGGTCTCGTCGTTGGGTACGGCCTCGATCGCAATGCGGCGACGTCGAGAGAGCGCACGCTCCATCAGCCGGCGTCCGGTGGCCGCAAGCAGCATGCCCAGATTGGTGGGGACGACGGATGCGGCCTTGGTGATCGCGCGATAGACCTCCGCGGGATCGCAGGGGATGTGGTCCGGCCACTCCTGCCGACGCAGGGTGGTCTTGCCACCGCAGATCGGTCCCAGCACCAACACCAGATGCGGTTCCTCGTCGGCGACCGCCGCTGAATAGTGTGAGATCAACGCTTCCACCCACTCGTCGACGCGGCTAGCGTCAAGGGGGCGCGCGGTGGTGGGCAGGGGAAACCACTTGCGCCAGTTGTCCGGTGCCCGGGGCGGCGGCTCGTCGGTTGCTTCGTTCTGCAAGCGACGCTGTGCGTCGGTGAGCAGCCGAGCGTGTGGGTTTCGAATCGAGTCCTCGCCCGGGTGCTGGAGCTGCCATTGCCGAACGATGAAGCTCGCGTACCCGTCGTGGATCTCGTCCACCAGACAGGCGTGTCCATCCCGCCAGCCCGCAATCAGTCGGCCACCACCGAGCAATAGCTCGAGCAGGTCGCCGCCTTCGTGCACGCGGACCCACTGATCCGGAAAGGCCACTCGGACGGCCTGCTCGGTCGCATCACAGAAGTCGCCATTATCCACCGAGGGCTGGATGGCCATCAGATCCAAACCGGGACTGTCTTGCCTGCACGTGACTCCAGCCACCCACAGCACCTGACCAGGAAACCGCTTGCCCTGCGGCACCACTCCAGCGGCGGCGCGACGCATCGCCTCCCGAAGCCGGACGAGATCGTCAGACCGTGCCAGCTTGGTGAGATAGGTCGGCCCTCCGCTACGGACACAGATCCGGCGGTAGTCGAACTCCGCAATGCTGACTGGTCGGGTCGGGTCGCCCCCCATGGCGCTCCTCGGAGGATATTGTAGGCGAATCCCTACGCTTCGAGAACACCCTCCGCCGGTGGCCCCCGGAGCGGGACGTTTCCGGGGGGTGAGACGGTTGGGCGAAAAGCGCTAAGATCAGGCTGATACTCGTGGCCGCCTACCGCCTCGCGCACTTCTCGGATCTGCATCTCGCGCGGAGGAACCGCGATTTCTATCGCGCCTTGGCGATGCTGGACCACGCCATCGAGCAGGATCGGGTGGACCACCTGGTCATCACGGGCGATCTACTGGACACGCCTCGCCCACGACTCGCCCGGGAGTTCTTCGATTTGCTGGAGGACTGGGGATGGGCAGCGGCCAAGCGCCTGACCTACGTGCCCGGCAACCACGACATGTACGGGTACGTTGCTCCAGCCCTGCGAGTGCAAAATCCCGACCGCGAATACGACCATATCTGCGAGGCGACGGCTTCCACGCGCCGCGGTCCCCACACGCGGCGGCTGCTGGCGGACCCCACTGCTCCGCAGCGGTTGCTCCCCTTCCCCTTCGGCAAGCGGCTGGCACCCCACGTCGCGCTGGCCGGTCTCGATTCGACCCCGGCTCGGTATGGGCGCTTCTGGCCCAGCCCGGGAGCGGGCGTGATCACCCAGCCGCGCCTGGACGAGGTACAACGCTACTTGGAGGAGCGCGTCGGCTGCACCCATCGCATTGTCGTGATGCACCACTACCCCTTCGAGACGCGTTTCCGCTGGCCAATGTTCGAACAGAACTTCCGCGAGCCCAAGCCCGCCGGTGTGCAGACCTGGCTCCTGGCCGCCCGCGCAACTCTCGTGTTGTGCGGGCACGTGCACGTGCACCGGGCCGCCAAGCTCGGCCGTCGCTGCGGCGTGCTGTGCGCCGGCAATTCGGGAGGGCACGCGACCCGCCGTCGCGCGGTACGGCAGTACTTCCTGGTCTCCCTGCCCCAACGCGGCCGGTATCGCTGGCAATCCCGATCCTTCACCGTCGAGGAACTCGACGCCATGGTCCGGAACCGGCTGGACTAGTGCTCCGTCCGACAAGTCGCCATCGATGTCCTCTGCCGGGCGGAACGCGGGGGTGGCGGCCCGACAGAGGACAGCTCCGCTGCGGTGTGGCCAGAACACCCAATCTTCTGGGGCACCTTCGGTGCGTGGTGCCGTGTCCTCGAGCGCGACCGTGAGAGCACCAGATACCCGGTGGCCAGCGATTTCAGGTCGTTACTCATCGGACACTGCACTAGCCCGCGCTCTCGGAATCGATCCCGTGGACGAACTCCTTCTGGTCTTCGGTTTCGGGACCTCGACATACCTCGTAGACCTGTGAGAGCGCCAGAGCTGGGGGCGCTCCCAGTCGCACCAGCAGAGACGCAAGCCCGAGGCCGGTGCGACCATGTCCAGCCATGCAGTGCACGTAGACGTGCTTGCCGGCACGAAGCAACTCGAGCACGCGGTCCAGACCGCGCACAAATGCATCCGCGTCCTCGGGGACGCTGTAGTCGTCCACCGGGGTCCACACCACCGTGTCGAAGTGCTGCTGCTCGACTGCGTACGAGTCTCTCAGCTCCTGCAGATTCCAGATCGCGGAGACCCCACTCGCGTCGAGCTCGCCGAAGAGCTGCTCGCGCTCGCTCTCGGTCCGGAACACCGGGCCGTAGAGGATCTTTCCGGAGAGCTGCGGGAGCTCGATCTCTCCTCGGACGATGGCGTCGGTCATCTCGTGCACGCTCAGTCCGGTACTGCAAGTCGACGCGGGGCGCAATGCCGCGCCGGCCGCGGTCAGCCTTGATCCATGTTTCGGCGGCCGCCAGCGACCGCCGAAACATGGGATGGTTTCGGGACCGGGTCCGGGGTCCGTGACCGGGCCCGCGAC
>CAZSVU010000119.1:0-8236 GCA_964610275.1 uncultured Polyangiaceae bacterium
ACGACATGCGCCCCCGGGCGGGCGAGGGCGCACGTCGTCCTCCGCAGCCCGAGCTATCGCCGACTTGCGTTATCCTTCCGGGGTTTCTGATGAAGACCCCGCCCCACCACGAGCGCGTGGCGGGGCCCCCAAAAACCGCTGCGGGAGTTCTCAGTCCATTCAGTGCCGGGAACAACCTGGTCGAGGGGTGCATGAGGGGACCGAGGCTACACCCGCCCGCCATGGTCCCGAAAGTCCTGGTGCTCGAAGCGCATCAATCGCAGACGTTCCGCCACGGCACGCGCGCGTCAGTGTTCGCTGGCGAGGGCCGCTGGATCGTACGTTCTGAGCAGCCGGGTGAGGGCTCGGTAGAACTCCTGGTCCGTGCCGTCGAGGTTTCGTCGGATCCAGAATCCGACGCAAGTCTTGGTCACGTTTCCGTTGTAGCCACCGTCGAAGCCGTGCTCGAAGAAGTGGTTGGTGTCATCCGGGCGAGCGCAGAACTCATCGTTCATGAAGAAGAAGTAGCGCTCCAGTAGCTCGTACGTCACCTGGCCTCGCTTCATCTCGGCAACGTAGCGCTCTCGTTCGCGGCGGAAGCAGGCCGGCTCGCGCTGGATCTTCTGGTAGGTCGCGTGGAATATGCGGGCGAGCGGACGGACGTACTGGTCGAAGTGAGCTTGGGTTGCCTGGCGCAGCGCACTGTCCCGACTGCCCGGGATGAGATGGTCTGCCATCCACTGTACAAACGCCGGATTGTAGTGACCGAAGCTGTCCGGTGAGTCGAGTGTGAGTTCGGTTTTGGCGTGGGGTCCGGCGACAAAGACGTCGAGGCCAGACGCGCGCTGCAGACTTTCCAGCGAGATCAGCGACCGGAGATGGCAAGCGAAGATGCGCATTCCACCGTTCGGGTGATAGTCGAAGACGTCTGGGCACGTGTTTCTGGTGAGGTGCAGGTGTGTCCACACCTCTCGGGCCATCTCGGCCCCTGCCGTGTCCGGCGCAGTTTCGTCCAGGAGCTCCTCATCTCCCTCGGTGTCGTCGTCCGCGGCGATGCGCAACGTGGCGACCGGGGCCACCGTGTGCTCACCGACCGGCTGCCGACTGGTGCTCGGCGGGGACGCGGAGCGACACCCCATAATCGTCAGGCCCAAGGTCAGTGCGAAGGCCAGGCCGCTTGGGGAAACCGTGGAGCGGAACCACCGAACCATCATGTCCCGTGGCGTATCCCCGCGGCGGGACCAGCACAACCGTGGCTGCCCACGCGCGGGTCTGGGCCCCCGAGCGGCACCACAAGCGGTGCCCAGCCATTGGCGCCGGTCGCACGAAAGATATGGTAGGATCCTTGCCTACATGGTGTGCGCGGATCACCCGTGCAGCAGTCGGCGGGCCGTGGTAACACCCCGCAGGCCGTGACTCCGACGCGGACCGCAAAGGTTTCGCGGATCCTTCAGACCAGCCGTGACTCCGGAGCCCGGTCGAGGTGTTCAACTTGCCGCGAGTCACAACCAGCGACATCTGGCGGACCCCAGCGGAGAGACGTAGAAATGGCGGACAAGGACGGGTCGGATCTCAGCGTTTTCGATGACATCGTTTCGAAGCGCGACCCCACTCCGTCGAAGCCGGCGCTAGCCGGATCGGGGCCACCTCTTCCCCCTTCGGTTCGACCCCCCGCCCCCTCGGAGGCCGGAGCGAAATCTGCACCGAAGGCGGCGCCCCCGATCCCGCCGTCGATGCGCCCTCCCTCCCCGTCGCAGAGCGGCGCTGCCGACGAATCGAAGCCAGTCGAACCGCCGCCGCCGCCGGCTGGAGCCAGACCCTCGTCGGCGTCGCTCGAGGCGGTCTTTGGGCTGGATGGGGACGACGAACCCAGCGAGGCCACCGCCGGTGCAGAGAGCTCCGGCCCCGCTGCGGACTTGCCCCCGCCCGAGGACGACAGTCCGCCCGAAGACGACAGTCCGCCCGAAGACGGGTGGGATGTGGGCTCGAAGCCCGCAGCGGCAGACGAGCCACCCCGAGAGTCGCTGGACCGGGCGCCATCAGACGTCGAGGGAGACGAGGTGGTCGAAGCAGGGGACAAGGCAGTCGCGGAGGGGGAGAAATCGGGGGACGAGGCAGAGGGCGAACCGGAGGGGGACGAGGCAGAAGGCGAACCGGAGGGCGCCGAGGCAGAAGGCGAACCGGAGGGGGACGAGGCAGAAGGCGAACCGGAGGGCGCCGAGGCGAAGGCGGACGGTGCGGTCGAAGCGGACGCCAGGCCCTCGTCGCCAGGCGGCGAGCCTCCGTCGTCCGGGATCAGTCCATCCTCGCCATCGTTGGCGTCGCCGTCTGGCATGGCGCCAGCGCTGTCCCCGCCCGGTCCGTCGGTCCGTCCGCCTTCTCCCTCCGAAAGTGCGTTGAAGCCGCCGCTCCCGCCCCCACCGGTCGGATCGATGCGTCCGCCGACGCCATCGGAAAGTGGAGTCAAGCCGCCGCCCCCGCCGGTCGGATCGATGCGTCCGCCGACGCCATCGGAAAGTGGGGTCAAGCCGCCGCCCCCGCCGCCCCCGCCGGTCGGATCGATGCGCCCGCCAACGCCATCGGAAAGCGGAGCGAGGCCGCCGCCCCCGCCCCCGCCCAGTGGATCGATGCGTCCGCCGACGCCGTCCGAAAGCGGGGTGAAGCCCCCTCCGCCCCCCCCTCCAGGAGTGTCCAAGGCACCCCCTCCACCGCCACCGACGCCTTCGGTAGGGCCCCCGCCCCCGACTCCGCCCCGTGCTTCTGCGCCTCCGCTCGCTCCGATCCCGTCCGTACCGCCACCTCCGGTGCGCCCATCCGTTCCACCTCCAATGCCGCCTGGCTCGTTGCCGCCGCCCGCGGCGCCCAGCGCCGGTCGACCGCGCTCGAGCGCTCCCGACCTGAGTTGGGACGATGAGTTCGAGAACACGGCCGTGTTCGCTGACGAACGGGCGGGACGACAGGAGCGAAAGAAGCGGCGTGCTGGCGCCGTCCGCAGTTCGTTGCCGCCGGCTGCGTCCGGCCGCGACCTGCGGAAGGTCTTGGGCGTCGTGGTGGGCGTGATCGTCCTGGCGGCGATCGCCACCGCGTTCCTGTTGCCCAAGCAGGGTCAGCTCATCGTAACCGTTTCAGGGCCCGGCAACACCGCGGTGGACGAGTTGACCGTGCTGGTCGACGAGGAGGTCAAGTGTTCGTCATCGCCGTGCCAGGTCGCAGGGCTCGGCGCTGGTGTCCACATCGTGAGGGTCGAAGCGCCGGGGTACCCGGCCCTGGCGGGCCGTGCCGTCGAGGTGAAATCCGGTGAAGATGCCTTGCACGAGGTCGCGCTCGGTGGTGCGGCAGTGGAGGGCACTGGCCTGAAGATCCCCGCGCTCGGGAAGTATCTACGCCTGGAGCTCGACGGTGAAGATCGAGGGTCACTGCCGGTGGACCTGAAGGCTCTCAAGCCAGGCAGCCACCGCATTCGAATTCACGGCAACGAGCGCTACGCCGTCTACGAAGACAACGTCGACGTCGAAGCAGGGCGGGTCCTGAACCTTCAGCCCAAGCTGAAGGTTCTCAAGGGGCTCGCGAAGCTCACTGCGGGTGCGGGAGCAAGGGGCGCACGGGTGATGCTCGAATGTGCTGGCGAAGATCGACTTCTCGTCCAGTTGCCCACCAGCGTGGACATTGCGGTGGACAAACCCTGCAAACTGAGCGCCAAACGCCAGGGATACCAGGACTTCCAGGCCCTGCTCGCCTTCGACGAGGGTAAGGCCGAGAAGACCTTCACCGTCGAGTTGTCGCAGGTTGGGAGCGGGGGTGAGGCGGCGGCCAGTGACCGCGCGGACAAGCCTACCGCTGGCGCCGACCGGACCCCGGCGCGCGCGGCGGGCGGGGGCAAGGGAACCATTCGGGTGAACTCCATCCCGCCGTCCACGGCCGTTCTGAGCGGGCGTCCGCTGGGCCCCACGCCCACTTCGGCGACCGTCGATCCTGGCACCTACAGCGTGATGTTCATCCACCCCGAGCATGGGCGGAAGACCGTGACCGTGCGTGTCAAAGCGGGCGGGTCTGCCGTCGCCTCGGTCAAGTTCCCCTGATTCGGGTTGCCTGGATCAGAAGAACTCGCACTGGCGCGTGGTCTGGCTACACCGTGAGCCCGGTGCCACGAAGGGGCAGATGTCGCCGATGTACCGAGTGCAGGGTATTCCGCAGGCAAAGGCCGAGTGCGTGTAGCAGAGCTGAGTTCCAGTGCAGTCGGCGTCGGAGGCGCAGTGGCAGTTGAAATCGTCGGCAATACCATTGCCGTTCTGATCCGTCCCGGTGCAGCATTCCGTCACGTAGTAGTCGCTGGCGCTGCAATCGCGGTCGTTGCAGTCCACCTCGCCATCGCAATCATTGTCGATACCGTCGGTGCAGGCTGCGGGCCCAAACTCGGGCACGGGTGCGCTGCCAGCGTTGCACCGATAGCACCCAGACACGAGCGCGCATTCGAGATCGGCACAGTCGGCGTACTGGTCACCATCATTGTCCACGCCGTCGGCGCACTGCTCCGATGGGTTGGTGATGATGCTCATGTTGAGTTGGAAGGGCCCCTCGTCCGCGCCCCGCCATGGATCGACGGTGAAGCCGTCGAGGACCACGTAGTACTTGCCCGGGTTGAGCAGCGGGAAATCGAGGCTTGCGTTCCAGTTGCCAGCACTGTCGTCGTCGCAGCCGATTTCGACGCCGGACTCGCACGACCCGGCGCGAACGTAGAGCATCGAATCGAAGCTGGTCCCCGCGGAGTCCACGTGTACGCGTGCCGGCGCGTTGAGCACGAAGTAGAAGACTGCTTCACCGGCAGCCCCCCCGCACGTTCCCTCGAGGTCATTCAGGTGCCCCGTGGTGTCACCGTAGTAGCTACCACTGGCCGAGAGCAGACGCGCAGTTAGGCAGTTGCTTTGCTCGGCGGCGCAGGTCGGATTGGTCGAGCAGTCCGGATCGCTGCAGTCGGTGGCGCCATCGAAGTCGTCGTCGATGCCGTTGCTGCACACCTCTGGGCGAACGGGACATGCTGCACTCAGGTAGCATGCAACGTCTGCGCAATCCACGAACCCATCGCAGTCGTTGTCCTGTCCGTCGCTGCAGAGTTCTTGCGTGCAGCTGCTGCAGTGCGGGGAGAGCAGGCAGCTTGGATCGGCGCAGTCCGCGAGGAAATCGCAGTCGTTGTCGTTGCCGTCGTCACACAGTTCCGGCGACCCCGGCGGAACGCAGGCACAGGTGGCAGTCGACCGGCAATCCGGGTCGTTGCAGTCCACGAGTAGATCGCAGTCGTCGTCCTGGTGGTTGTTGCACACCTCGGACACTGCTTGACACAGGCAGTTGGGTGCGGCGGCGCAGTCGGCATCATCGCAGTCGTAGTCGCCGTCGCAGTCGTCGTCGAAGCCGTCGTCACAGCGCCCCAACTCGTTGGCCACGCAACCACAGACCGGGGTACCCTGGCAGTCCGGATCCAGACAGTCGACCAACGTATCGCAATCGTCATCGGCTGAATTGGTGCAGAGTTCGCCTCCAGGATTCGGAGTGCATCCGCATTGGGGGGCGGTGGCGCAACCGGGATCAAAGCAGTCGGCGACGTCGTTGCAGTCGTTGTCGGCCCCGTCCGTGCAGACTTCTGGGTGCCCCGGGTAGACGTTTGCGTTCAGGTCGTTGCAGTCGTCACCCCCGCAGAGTTCATCGATGTGGTTGTCGCTGTCGTCGTCACGCGGGACGTGCGTGCAAGCCCCATTCGCGCAGAGGTCGGTCGTACAGACATCCAAGTCTGTGCAATCCCGGTTGACAGTGCACTCCACGACTCCGCCGGTCCCGCCACCGCCACCGGAGCCACCGCTGCCGCCGGTGCCGCCAACACCGCCGGTGCCGCCAACACCGCCGGTGCCGCCCATGCCGCCGGTGCCGCCGGTGCCGCCGGTGCCGCCGGTGCCGCCCATGCCGCCAACACCGCCGGTGCCGCCCGTGCCGCCAACACCGCCGGTGCCGCCCGTGCCGCCAACACCGCCGGTGCCGCCAACACCGCCCATGCCGCCGGTGCCGCCGGTGCCGCCAACACCGCCGGTGCCGCCAGTGCCTGAGATGTCGACGAACGAGATTTCGTCGACGTAGAGGTCGAACGCAGCACCCGCCGGCATCTGCCACTGGAGTCCAATGATCTCTGCCGGCTCGAACGGCGTGGGGGCTCCCCAACCCGCCTGGCTCAGCTCCTCCCACAGCAACTCGTGCCATTCCCAGCTCGGGCTCAAGGCGAAGGTGGCGCCGTAGTGGTCGAAACAGGCTGCCTGGCACGCTCCGCCGTATTCGGGCGGCATCGTGGCGACGGTGCTCACGAGCAACGTGACCGTACCGCCACCTCGGGTCCAGAAGCTCAGTCCGTCGAGCGACGACGCATCGTACGGACAACCGAGGTCCTCGACGGCATTGAGGTTGACGCCCATGCCCGCACCCCAGTCAGCGAACCCGTATCCCCAGGTGCGACCGGAGTAGCTCGTCCCGGCAGCGCCTCGATCGGCAGGCAGGAAATCACCGACGGGCTGTTGGGAAGAGCCGGGCGTCTCGTCGTTGTACGTGTACCAGTAGCCGAGTCGACCATCGATCGAGGGCAGCGTACCGTCACCGTCTTCGTAGTTGTCGATGAGGAGATTCGGTCCGGCAACCTGCGTACGCCCTTCGCACACGTCGGGGGGACTGCCACCGGTGCCGCCGACCCCACCGGTGCCACCCATGCCGCCGACCCCACCGGTGCCGCCCATGCCGCCGACGCCGCCGGTGGCACCGACGCCACCGGTCCCGCCCCAGCCACCGGTTCCGCCCCAGCCACCGGTGCCACCGACGCCGCCGGTGCCACCGGTTCCGCCCCAGCCGCCGGTGCCACCGACGCCGCCGGTGCCACCGGTCCCGCCCCAGCCACCGCTGCCGCCGGTGCCACCGCTGCCGCCGGTCCCGCCCCAGCCACCGCTGCCGCCGCTGCCGCCGGTCCCGCCGGTCCCGCCGGTCCCGCCGATGCCACCGGTGCCGCCGATACCGCCAGTGCCGCCGCTGCCGCCAGTCCCGGCGTTTCCTGACGTGCCGCCCGAGCCCGACTGGCCCGTGATCCCCACCGTCCCGTGGAAGGGGGTGGGATCAGTCCTGCCGCAGGCGACAGTGCCCGCCGAGAGCACCAGCGCCATCCAACCGCAGCGCTGCAACGTTCGCCGGGGCGGGCTTGCTTCAGTCATTGACTCGCCTGCGGTGTCGCTTCGGAGCCGACACCGGCTCGTAGTGTAGCAGATGGTCCGCTCGATGACTCTGGCCACGATGGGGTCTCCGCTCGTGCCCCCACCATGGCGGGACCGCAGTCAAGGTCGATGTGGCAGTCCAGCGCGTCAGCGCACGCGGCACGGTCCGCTTGTGTCTGGCTCGTGCAGTAGAACCCGCACGTAGTGTCGTCTCGCCACCCTTCCAGGGAAGTGGCCGGTAGTGGCTCCCCTGGTGCCGGGGCTCCCGGCTGCGCCGCCCGAGGCGGCACCCGTGCCACCGGTGCTGGTGCTGCGCGAGCCCACGTCCCCGCCCGTGCCGGATCCGCCGGCTCCCCACGCTCCGCCGGTGCCGGTGCCGCCTGAGCCCGCGTCCCCACCAGTGCCAGATCCGCCGGCTTCTTGCACCCCGCCGACGCCCGTGCCGCCGGCACCCAGCTCCCCGCCGAACCCGGACCCGCCGCTGCCCGCGCCGCACAGAGCCGGGTTCTCACCACTGCCGTCTGCACAGTGATTGAATATGCCGTCGCTCACGTTTGCCGCCGCGATGCAGTGAGCGCCGCGAACCGTGCGTGAGCATCGTCTTCGCGGGAGCCTCATTCACCCCCGGTTTGGGGCACGTGCGCACCAAGTTCCGTCGAAACGGGACAATTACAGCGAGCGAACGAGTGGCAAGAACGCGCAAGAGCAGGCAACAGATCGCCAAATGTGCAGCGCTTCTCTCGCCGGCTACCCGTTTGGGTTCGGCGTGGCGCCGTAATGCCCCGGGAGTCGGAGAATCAAGCTAGACTGCCGGGCTCAGCGGAAGCGCGAGGGGTCGGCCCGGCGAGCTCGCCGACGATCGCTCGGGCGGGTTGCGCCGCCTCCAGTGAGACGAGGGTAGAGTCGTGGGAAATGATGAATTGGAGTGGAACGATTCGTTTGATGACGCCGTAGAGGCTCTCGACAAGGCCCCGGACAACGAGGACGCCTGGGACCAGCTCGAGGAAGCCGGGCAGGCAGCGGGA
>CAZSVU010000119.1:8246-21554 GCA_964610275.1 uncultured Polyangiaceae bacterium
ACGAAAAGACGCCCATCACGCGGCGCACCTTCTCGCTGCCGGAGACGGTCTCGACGCCGTGCGGCAGGCAGCGGGACGCGTCGAAGAAGTGGTGGCCAAGTACAAGGCAGTGCTCGACCGCTCACTGGATCCGGAATTGGCACTGATAGTCGCCGAGCGCTGCGTGTACTTCCTGGACGAGTGGGGGGAAGACAAGGACACGCAATTCGACATGCTGCGCCGCGTGCTGGAGATCGATTCCACCGTGCAGTGGGCCTTCGATCGGGCGTCGCTTCAGCTGACCACCAACGGGCGTTGGGACGAGCTCCTCGACCTGTACGATCGCGTGATCGGCGACACCAAAGACGAAACGCGTCGCGCCGCGTTGCTCGAGGAAGTCGCTCACGTGGCCAAGGACAGCGCCGGAAATCCCGAACGCGCCATCGAGTACCTCAAACAGGTGTTTGCCTTGAAGCCAGCTGACAAGCTCATCGCCTCGGCGCTGGAGCGCTTGCTCAAGCAGAAGGAGCGCTATCGCGAGCTGATCGACATCTGGAACGCGCGGCTGAAGGTACTCGAGGGCGATGAAGTGCTCGAGACGTATCACCAGATTGCGGCGTGCTGGCTAGAGAACCTGAACGATCCCGGTGGTGCGCTTGCGGCGGTGGAATCGCTGCTGGCGGATGAGTCGACCAGTGCGACCGCGTGCCAGCTTCTGGAGCAGATATTGGCTTCTCCGGCTTCCAACCGAGAAGCGCGGGCTCGCGCGTTGGAGCACCTGAGCGACCGCTACGACGACACGGACCGCTGGGAGGACGTGGTTCGACCGCTGGAGCTGGCCATCGGTTTCGTGGAGCTCGAAGAGCGCGCGTTCATGCACACGGAGATTGCGCGGCGGCTGGTGGGTCACGACCGGCTCGACGATGCGCTCGAACACCTGGCCGCATTGGCGGTGATCGATGCCAAGAGCTGGGGGCCCGAGCTACTCACGCGCGTACTGAGCGGGAAGTTCAAGCAGGAAGTGGCAGGGTGCAAGCCCCAGCTCGACAAGGAAGGCGGACGTAAGTTGATCCGCGTCGCTGCGCAGCTCGCGGCCGGGAGCCTCGATGATTCGGAGCGTGCCATCGAGCTCTACGAGCGCCTGTTGGACGACAGCCCCGAAGATCTCGATGCGACCAGGCGGCTGGCAGATCTCTACCAGCGGGCGGCACGACTGGAAGACTTGCTCAAGCTCAGGCGCCACGAGTTCGGACTGGCAGACTCCCTGGAGAAGCGGCTCGCGCTGCGCCTTGAGATCGCACGGTTGCTCCGGCTGACCGACGACATTGCCGAGAGCCTGAAGGTGCTGCGAGACAACCTGGCTGACCAGGCGGACCACGAACCGTCCATCCGTGCTCTGATCCAGCTGCTGGAAGACGCGGAGAATCCGGCCGAGTTGGTCGAGTTTCTCCGCCAACAGGCCGAAGCAGTGGAGGCTTTGGAACGCGACGATCTGGCGGCGGATCTGTGGCGCAACGCGGCCCAGCTGTCCGAGGTCCACCTGGCCGACCTCGACCTCGCGCTCCAGTGCTACGAGCGCGTCGTTGCTCTCAGCAAGGAGCCGGACGCACTCGACGCATTGGCCAACATCCACGCCTCCCGCGGCGAGCACGCCACCGCAGCGGGTTGGCTGGAACAACGGCTCACGCTGGCGGAGCCGGGAGCACGGACGGCCACCATCGTGAGGTTGGCCGCCGCATACATCGGGGCCGAGCAGCATGAGCCTGCGGTTCACTGCCTGGAAGATGGCCTGCAGGAGGACCCGGCCTCGATTGAGATGCGCCACCTGCTGGCCGACGTGCACCGACAGCTCAAGGACTGGGAAGCTTTGGCAGCGGTGCTGCAGGACGGGGCCGAGTTGGTCAGCGAGGAAGCCAAACGGTTCGAGCTATTGCGCGAAGCGGCCGAGATCTACACGAAGGAGCTGGGCGCTCCCGAGCGGGCCGTCGACGTGCTGGAGAAGACGACGCAGATCAACCCGGCGGATCGTGCCGTGCGGACCCAATTGGCCGACGCACTACGCGCTGCCGGCAGAATGGACGAGGCACGGGCGTTGGCCGAGGAGTTGATTGGCGAGTTTCGCCGCCGTCGTCCGCCCGAGCGCGCCGCACTGCATCTGCTGCTCGCTCAGATCGCCGATTCGGTCGACGACACCGACGAGGCGCTGAAGCAGCTCGAGCTGGCGGCGAGCATGGACGTGAGCAACGCCCAGGTGCAGTACATGTTGGGGAGCGCCTACCGCAAGGCGGGTGAGCTGGAGAAGGCCGAGCGCGCCTATCAGGCGCTCCTGCTCGTATTGCGTCGCCAACGCTCACAACCCACAAATGGGGATCTGGAGGGGCGAATCGGAGTGTCGGAGGCGTTGTTCGCGATCCACCAAGTGGCGGCGGAGTTGGGGGACGATGCCCGCGCGGAAGAGAACCTGGAGTCGGCCTTCGACGCGGCCTCGCAGGCCGAGGACGAGGCGCTGCTGTTCGAGCGGACACTGCGTGGCGCCGACGCCGGCGAGATGCTCATGCGCGCGCTGGATCAACGTTTGAAGCTCACCACCGATCCCGCCACTCGAGCAGAAATCCTGGCGGACAAGGCGCGGGTGCTGGACCAGCAGCTGGGTCGCCCGGACGATGCGTTTGACGCCCTACTGAGCGCGATTGAGGACCTGCCGAGCTCGGGGCACCTGCACTACCGCGCCCACGCGCTGGCCGTGCGCACCGACGGGCTGATGCATCTGAAGGAGGTGCTGACCAAGCTGAGCAAGCAGGCCCTGGAGGACGACGACCGCCCGTTGGCCGCGGATCTGCTGCTGCGATTGGGTGGGCTGCTGGAGAACGAGTTGATCGATGCTGATGCGGCAGCGGAGCATTACGCACGCGCCGAATCCACCAACGAACGATTGCCCGATGTCTGGCGGGCGATGGCGCGCATGGCAGCCACCCGTGGTCAGCGTGCCGAAGAGTTCGGTGCGTTGCGAAAGCTGACCGAGTTGCCGGCGGAAAATCTGGGAGAGGAGCGCATCGAGATACTGTATCGGCTGGCAGAGCTCGAGCTCAGTTTCCCCGATTCGCTGTACGCGGGGCTGGACACGCTGGGACGGGCCATCGAGGCCGCACCTCAGTACGAGCGGGCTGCCCAGGCGATCAGGCAGGCTTTTGAGCTCGCACCCGGAGACGCGACCATCGTCAATGCGTTCGAGCAGGTGGCTCGTTCCGCAGATGACAAGGGGCTGCTGCTGGACGCTTTGGAGCGGAGGTGCAAGCTCCCGGGTACTACCCAGGACACCCTCGAGGAGGCCGTGGACGTTGCCAACGAGCTCGATCGTGCCGAGACGGCTGACGCCTTGCTGTTGCGTGCCATCGAGGTTGCTCGAGACGAGGTCGGGGACCTGTCTCAAGCTTTGTGGGCACTGCGCATCATGATCGTTCGATGTCGTGATGATGGAAATCTCGAGGACGCCATCCGGTGGATGCAGGAGGCGTCCGAGGTGGTCGAAGAGAAGGAGGCTCGGGCCCTCAAGCTGGAAATTGCCAAGCTTGCTGCGGGGCCGCTGAACGATGTCGAGATGGCGGCCGATACCTACGAGAGCTTGCTGGAGGACGACCCCGGCGACCCGAGTATCTGGAAGCCGGCACTGGACGTGCTCCGCAAGATGGGGGACCGGCATCGCGTCGAGCGCGTCCTCACGAAGGCGGCCGAGGCCGTATCCGATCCTCATGCGCAGAACCAACTGCGCGTCGCCAAGGCCCGCCTCTTGCTGGGCGTCGCCGGTCGCCAAGACGATGCCGTAGACACCTTGCGCGAGGTGCTGGCAGAGGATCCGGATCATCAGGCGGCGGCCGAGATGCTCTGTGACCTGCTCGGCAAGTTGGGCCAGCGAGACGAGCTCGCGGACCTGCTGCAGCAGCAGGTGGATCGCGCCAGTCAGCGCGGTGACAAGGAGGCCGGCGTGCAGTTCACCCTGCGGCTCGGCGCGCAGATTGCGGAGACTCGGCGCGAAGCCGCCTTGAGCGCGTATCGCGACTTGCTGGAGTGGGTGCCGGATGAGGCCAGAGTACTGGAAGCGTTGGTGCGCCTGCTGAGCCCGGAGGACGACGCGAAGGAGCGTGCCGACGCGCTCGAGCGCCTCCTCGAACTCAACCTGGCAGCCGCCGCGGGAAACCAGGAGGTGGCCCCCCACGCCGTGGAGCTCGCGTTGGAGTTGTCGCGGGCGCGCGAGAGCCTCGACGATCTAGTGGGACGTGAACGCGCGTTGGAGCTGGCACACCAACTGAGTCCCGCACACGCGCAGGTGCCCGTGGAGTTGGAGCGCCTGGCAGATGCCCTCGAGGCGCAAGCTGTGGAGCTTTCGGATCCGGATGCCAGCGTGGAGATGCTGCAGAAGGCCGCGGCCATCTACTGGAACCGTCTGGACAATACCGATGCGGCGGCGAAGATCCTCCACGCGGCTCAGGAACGGCAGCCCGACAACACGGCACTGATTGGAAAGCTGGTGCGTTGCCTGATCGAAAGCGGAAGAGCGGCCGACGCCATCGAAACCGTGACGGCCGCGCTGGAGCGGCACCAGGAGGAGGGATCGCACCGGATTCGGCTGCTCCGACTGCGCGTGACGATTCGTGCCACCAGTGGCGACTATACGTCTGCCGTGGAGGATCTGGAGGAAGCTTTGAGGCTCGGGGCCGAAGGACTCGAGGAAGAGCTCAAGGAGGCACTCGAGCAGGCCAAGGAGGCGGCTGCCCGCGCTCGCGACCACGAGACCGAGCGAAGCATGACGCTCAGGTTGGCGGAGGTGCTTCGCAGGCTCGGCTCCGAGGAGGAGGCCCAGGAGGAGATCGCCGCGTGGGTGGGGAGCAATCCCGCCGACAAGGAGGCCATCAACATCTTGCTCCAGGCCGACCTGAGCAAGCAACGCTGGGATGACGCTGCCGAGAGCTACACGCGATTGCTGAAGCTCGAAGAAGGTGACGCTCGCATCGACGCTGCGCTGGGCCTGGCCGATGCCTATGCCAAAGCAGGTAAGCCCGAGTCGGCGCGGCGGCCGCTCGAGGACCTCTACAAGCAGGAGCCGTCCACCCCGCGGCTTCGGCTTCGCCTCCGCGCGCTGTATGAGGAAGTGGAAGCGTATCGCGAGCTCGCGAACCTGCTGCTGGTGGAAGCCAATGACGCCGAGGACGACGACGAGCGGTTCGAGCTTTTGCGAGAGGCGGGTCGGATTCGCGTTCAGCAAGGTGGCCAGGCGGCGACCGCCATTGGCCCGCTGATGGAGGCGCTGGACATTCGTCCCAAGGATCCGCTCACCACGCTGATGTTGGCCGATGCGTACACGGCGGCCGGGTTCAACGACGACGCCGTCGCCCTGTTGCAGGGCGCCATCGACCGACACGGAAACCGGAGATCCAAGGAGCTCGCAGCACTGCAGCACCGCATGGCTCGCGCCGTGGCAGATCACAACCCGGACGCGGCGCTGACCTGGTTGGTGGCTGCCTGGGAGAGCCACCCGCAGAGCGGTGAGCTCGCCAGCGAGCTCGCCGACCAGGCCATGGATCTGGAGAAGCACGACATTGCCCTCAAAGCGTTGCGCGCGCTGGCGGCGATGCGCACGCCAGCGCCGATCTCGCGCCCCATGGCCCTGCTCAAGCAGGCCGAGATTTCCAAGCTTCAGGGCGACGAGCGCAAGGCCGGGTTCCTCGCCAAGAAGGCCCTGGCCGAGGACCCCGACCTCCCCGAGGCGCAGGCCTTCATGGCCGATCTGGCGCAGGAGTGACCGCCGTTGCCTCTCGGCCTGCAGCGACAGGCCCGGCTGGGCGAGCCCAGGGAAGAAGCCCAATCATGCTGCGACCCCGCGCTGTGCGGAAATGCGGTCGTTGACGGCCTGGAGCTGTCCTCTGCCAGGCCGCCACCCCCGCGTTCGGCCCGGCAGAGGACATCGATTGCGACTTGTCGGACAGAGCACTAGGTTGTGCGGTCGATGCCGTCGCCTGCCATCTTCTGCCGATCGCTCACCAAGCGATTCGGCGGGCAGGCGGCAGTAGACGCAATCGAGCTCGAGATCGAGCCGGGGATCTGCTTCGGGCTGCTCGGCCCCAACGGCGCTGGCAAGACCACCACGGTGGAAATGCTCGAAGGGCTCACCCGGGCCGACGCGGGCACCATCGAGCTCTTTGGGTTGAGCTGGGGGACGTCGCACGACCAGGAGCTCCGGGAGCGGATCGGCGTGCAGCTGCAAGACACCCAACTGGCGGACAAGCTCCACGTCGACGAAGTGATCCAGCTCTTTCGATCGTTCTACCGACGCGGACGCGACGTGGACGAGGTCCTCGCCTTGGTGGATCTCGGCGAAGAGCGGAGCAAGCAGTACCAGAAGCTCTCCGGCGGGCAGAAGCAGCGGCTGGCACTTGGGTGCGCGCTCGCCGGCCATCCGGACTTGCTGTTCTTGGATGAGCCGACGACCGGGCTCGACCCCCGAGCTCGCAGGGCGCTGTGGTCGGTGGTGCAGCGGTTCCGCAGCGACGGTGGGACCGTGCTGCTCACCACTCACTACATGGAGGAGGCCGCTGCTCTGTGTGAACGCATTGCCATCATGGATCGGGGCAAGATCATCGCCCACGGCAGTCCACGCTCCCTGATCGACGGACTGGGCCTGGTGCAGTTCGTGGAATTCGAGCTGACCGGAGCGCTCGATGCGGCGGCGCTGCTGGCCTTGCCCAACGTGCAACAGGTGGAGCGCCAGGGTGCTCACGTGCGTCTGCGAGCCTCGCGCGAGATTGGACCCCTGCGTGAGGTACTCGCCGAGCTCGAACGTCAGTCGGTCGTGCCCGTTGGCCTGAGCGCCCACCAGGCGACGCTGGACGACGTCTTCCTGCATCTCACGGGGAGGCAGCTGAGTGAGCAAGAGGGAGCTCAACCGTGAGCTACGGTTCGCCACACCCACTGTGGGAGCTCACCAAGACTCGGTTGCGGGAGTTCGTGCGGGAGAAGGGTGTGGTCTTCTGGGTCTTCGTCTTTCCATTGCTCATGGCCGTTGGCCTGGGGCTCGCCTTTCGCAGTCGCCCTCCGGATGTCCCAACTGTCGCTGTGGTCACCGGAGGCTCGGCGGAAAGTGGACGCGCCCTGCTGCAGAGCCCGCGGGTGCAAGCGGAGGTCGCAAGCGCCGAGCAGGCGCGTCGCGCCGTCGTGGCCGGCAAGGTGGATCTGCTCGTCGACTTCAGCCAGGGGGCGCCGCGGTTCGAGCTTGACCCCACCGCCGAACGCGCCACCCGCGCCCGATTGGTCGTCGACGACGTCCTGCAACGCGCGGCGGGCAGAACGGATCGCCTGAGCATCCGCGAGACCGAAATCACCGAACCCGGGTCGAGGTACATCGACTTCTTGCTGCCAGGTCTGATTGGCTTGAACCTCATGGGGAGCAGCATGTGGGGCGTGGGCTACAACCTGGTGGTGGCCCGCAAGCGCAGGCTGCTGCGGCGCTACGCCGTGACGCCGATGCGTCGCAGTCACTTCTTGCTCTCCTACCTCTTCTCACGCGGTTTCTTTCTCGGGCTCGAGCTGGGGCTACTCCTGGCCTTCGGTGCGCTCGTCTTCGGTACCGTGGTACACGGGTCCTACCTGGCTCTGGCTCTGGTGTCCCTCGTCGGCGCAGCGGCGTTTGCCGGGATCAGCCTGATCATCGGCGCTCGCGTCGACAACACCGAGACGGCTAGTGGTTGGATGAACTTTGCGCAACTGCCCATGTGGGTGCTGTCCGGTGCCTTCTTCTCGTACGAGCGCTTCCCGGAATGGTTCCATCCCATCATCCGGGCGCTGCCGCTCACGGCGTTGGTGGACGCGCTGCGCGCTATCGCGAACCAAGGCGTCCCCATTTGGGCCTGCTGGTCCGAGTTTGCCGTTCTTCTGGCCTGGAGCGTGACGGGTTTCGCCATCGCCTTGCGCACCTTCCGTTGGCAGTAGAGCGGTCGCGACCGCTCGCCCTCGTGCCCGGTCTACGACCTGATGAGTTCTCCCGACGCCCCGCGATGGTACGGATTCCACTGTGGGGGTCCCAGTCATCGGCGAGTACCCCGGGGCCCCTCAGCCTGCTGCTGCAGGCTGAGGGGTGGCGCGTAGCGCCTCCTTGCGCGACGTCAGGGCTTCGCGCGACCGCTGTGCCGCTCGCTGCCAGCGGCCGCGCTCGAGTCGATGCCACAACAGGCCGACGCCCACGACGATCTCGGCGAAGATCCCGAGCCAACCGCCGACCGCGCCATAGCCGAGCTCGACTCCCAGCCACCACGTCAGGGGAGGAGTGCAGACCCAGGCCACGGCCACGGACACGACGGCAGCGTACCGCACGTCCCCTGCGCCACGCAGGGCGCAGCGGGCGACGATATTGGCACCGTCGAAGACCTGGAACGCCGCCGCCACGTAGAGCAGGCGCACGGTCAGTGCCACGACAGCGGGCTGGTCCGAGAAGCCCCGAGCGAAGGTTTCTGCTGCCGCGACGAAGGCGACGGCGCACGCTCCCGTGTACGCCACGGCCAGCAGCAGCGCCCGGCTGGCGACGCGACGGACCAGATGGTCCTCACCAGCTCCCACCGCCTGACCGATCAACACACTGGCGGCCTCACCCAACGCCAGCGCTGGGAGGAAGGAGAAGTGGACCAGCTGCAGTGCGACCTGGTGGGCCGCCAGATCGACCGCGCTGACTCGCGCCAGGATCGCAACGAGCACGGCGAAGGAGCCCACCTCCAGGACGAACTGTATGCCCAGAGGCAGCCCCATGCAGAGCACGTCCTTGACTGCGGCCCGGCCAGGCACCGTGGGCGCCGGGCCCTGCCGGAGTTGGACATGCAGCATCAGGCCAGCGGACACTACGTACGCGCACAGCGTCGCCCACGCCGCACCCGGGACGCCGAGTCCGAGCACGAAAATGAAGAAAGGGTCGAGAGCCACGTTGACGCCGTTCGCCAACACCTCAGCCACCATCGGCGCGCGCGCGTCGCCCAGCCCCTGACGTGCTTCACCGAGCGCGCCTGCCAGCAAGAACAGGGGCGCTCCGAGCACGCGAACACGCAGGTACGCCGCGCCCAGCTCGCCTGCCGTCTCGTCGGTGGCCACTGCGGGCAGCGGCACGGCGAGGAGCCATCCTGCTGCCGCCATCACTGCGCCAACGATCAAGGCTAGGCCGATCCCCGCTCCGACGTATGCTGGCACCAGTCCGTGCTCGCCGGCCCCGCTGCATTGGGACACCAGCACCTTGACGGCGCGCATCAGACCCCAGCCGAAGCAGAACAGGGTGAAAGTGGCCACCCCGCCGAGCCCCACTGCGGCCAGGGCGGAAGCCCCGAGCCGGCCGACGAAGAGCGTGTCCGCCAAGCTCATCACGCTGTGCGAAAGCATCGAGACGGAGATGGGCCACGCCAGTCGAACCAGCTCGGGGACGAGTTTGTGTTTCCAGTGAAGCTTCTCTCTTTCCAGCTTGTTCATCGTTCTGCTCCAGTAGTGGTTGGGTCGAAATGCAGAGAGCCGCGGGGACCCGATGGGGTGCCCGCGGCTCTTGCGAATCTGCGCTGGTGTCCGGTCTAGAAGTCCATGGTCCATTCGCCTGCCGCGAGCGCACCCACGTCGCCAATCATTCGACCCTTCGGGGTCGACGTGGCAGAGGTGCGGTTGTCGAGCAGGTGACGCATGGAGTTCCTCGTTACTCCGGCGGATTGTCCACGCCGCTCCGACTGAGTCAATCTGACATTTCTGTCACGGGGCGAGCGCCCGCCGAACACGGCTTCGCAGCCGGCCCGTTTTCGGCGAAGATGTGCGCCATGAAGAGCGCGCGCGCGGGCGGGTTGGGACTGCTGAGCCTTCTCGGGCTCGCCGTGGTGGGATGGGTCGCTGCGTGTGCCAGTCAGCCGCCACCCGCGCCGGTTCCACCGCCGACACCGGCCACGTTTCCTGGCGAAGCTTCCGAGGCAGAGATGGATCACAAAGTCGAGACACTGCTGAACGAGATGACGCTGGAGGAGAAGCTGGGGCAGCTGACTCAGAGTCGTGGGGGGCGAAGCAAGGATCTGAACTCCCTGGTGGACGACGAACAGAAGGCGCTCGTTCGGCAGGGTCGCATCGGTTCGTACCTGCACGTAGCCGGTGCGGAGTTCCTGACCGAGCTCCAGCGTGTGGCCGTCAAGGAATCTCGCCTCGGCATCCCCCTGCTGTTCGGGCTGGACGTGGTGCATGGCTACCGCACCATCTTCCCCGTGCCGCTGGCAGCGGCCTGTAGCTGGGACCCCGACGTCGTCGAACGG
This sequence comes from uncultured Polyangiaceae bacterium, assembly GCA_964610275.1. GTDB lineage: Bacteria > Myxococcota_A > Polyangia > Polyangiales > Polyangiaceae > JAFGBI01. The sequence continues at coordinate 18,533 of CAZSVU010000119.1, forward strand.
GCTGCGCGACTGGCGGCCGAGGAAGCGACCGCAGCGGGAATCAACTGGACCTTCGCGCCCATGGTGGACGTCGCGCGTGATCCGCGGTGGGGGCGCATCGTCGAGGGGGCGGGGGAGGATCCCTACCTCGGGGCGGTGATGGCCGCCGCGCAGGTCCGCGGCTACCAGGGTGAGCGCTTGAGCGATCCCAACAGCCTGCTGGCCTGCGCGAAGCACTTCGTGGCCTATGGCGCTGCCCTGGGCGGGCGCGACTATGACAGCGCCGACGTTCCGCCGCGGACGTTGGCAGAAGTGTACCTGCCGCCATTCCGCGCGGCGGTGGAGGCCGGCGCTGGATCCGTCATGACCGGGTTCAACGACCTGGCTGGCATCCCCATGACGGCGCACCAGTCGCTGCTCCAGGAAGTGCTTCGCGACCGCTGGGGGTTTGCAGGCTTGGTGGTGAGCGACTGGAACGCCATCGACGAGCTGAGGGCACACGGCGTGGCCGAGAGCCGAGCGGCGGCCGGCGCCATGGCGCTCAGCGCGGGGGTCGACATGGACATGGTCAGCGGGATCTACCAGCACGAGCTCGGGCGGCTGGTCGAGTCCGGGCAACTGCCCAGCGCGGTCGTCGACGCTGCCGTGCGTCGAGTGCTTCGCATCAAGCACCTGCTGGGCCTTTTCGAGGACCCATTCCGCTACGGGAATACCGCGCGAGAGCAACAAGTGATCCTGTCTCAGGACCACGTGGCGTTCGCGCGCGAGATCGCCGGAAAATCGATCGTGTTGCTCAAGAACGATGGGGACCTGTTGCCCCTCGACAGGAACCTGAAGAAGCTCGCGCTGATCGGGCCGCTGGCAGATGATCGCAAGGCTCCGCTCGGCTCCTGGAAGGCGCTCGGGCAGCCAGACGACGTGGTTTCCGTCCGGGCCGGGATACTCGCGGCGGTCGGCCCGGACACCGAAGTGCAGACCGTGGCCGGGTGTGACACCGAGGGCGATTCGACCGCCGGCTTGGCGGAGGCAGAACGCCTCGCCCGGTCCGCCGATGCGGTGGTGCTCGTGCTGGGCGAGCACGACGAGATGAGCGGTGAGGCGAGGAGCCGCAGCAGCCTCGAGTTGCCCGGAGTCCAGCGTCAACTCGCCGAGCGCGTCCTGGCGGTGAAGAAGCCCACCGTGGTGGTCCTCATGGGAGGGCGCCCCCTGGCCATTCCGTGGCTCGCGGAACAGGCGCCCGCCCTGCTGGAGACCTGGCTACTGGGGGTCCAGATGGGATCAGCAGTGGCCGACGTCTTGTTCGGTGAGGTGAATCCCGGTGGCAAGTTGGTGGCCACGTTCCCCGTCAGCGTCGGGCAGGTGCCGTTCTTCTATGGCCATCGCAATACTGGTCGTCCCGCCTCGACCGATCCCTCGAAGGATTCGGCGCGGTACATCGACGCGCCGATCACGCCGCTGTTTCCCTTTGGCCATGGGTTGAGCTACACGACGTTCGAGTACACGGACATCGACGTCACTCCGGCAGAGGTGGGCGCGGGTGACATCGTCCAGGTTCGCTGCACCGTCACCAATCGTGGACAGCGTGCGGGCGACGAGGTTGTCCAACTGTACGCTCGAGATCCGGTGGCCTCGGTTGCCCAGCCCGTGCAGGAGTTGGTGGGATTTCACCGAATCCGCCTGGAGCCCGGCTCGGCCGCGACGCTGACCTTCAGTTTGCCCGTGGAGATGCTCGGCTACTACGACGCTGAGATGAGCTACCGGGTGGAGCCAGGTGAGTTTCGGATTGCGGTCGGGGCTTCCGCAGCGGACATTCGTCTCGACGGATCGTTTCGACTGCGCGAGGAGATCCGCGATCGGGGAGAACCGGGCAGTGTCTTCAGTCGCGTCGACGTGGCGAAAGCCGCTGCTGGGCCGCCCCCAGTAGATCCCGATGCAACGCCTCAACCGTGAAGGTGGCGATCGTGAAACAGGAGTGATTCCAGGGCGCCGATCTCGCGCATCCACGCCGGCGTGTGCGGCCCTCGTGGTCGGAGCAGGCGATTGGGTATGTTTCCGTGCTCCAGTGCTTGGTGCAGCGATTCGTTGGCGTAGCGATAGGTGTCGTTGCTCGAGGTGATGACCTCGAATGGCCGAGGTCCGACTTGGCTGAGCACCTTTCGGAGCCGGCGCGCGTAGGTCCAGGCTTGTCGCCGGTTGATGGCGATCTGGATCCCGCAGAACGATCGGAAGACTTCTGGACGCCGCAGGAAGACTTCGAGCGCCACGTGTCCGCCCATGCTCACGCCCGTGAGCCCGATGCGCTTCGCGTCCACTGCCACGGGGCCACGATGGCAGACGGCCGGGATCAGCTCCTGCTCGATCCATTCGGCGTACATGCGGAAGAGTGGTCCCGATTGCCGCTGGAAGTAGGGGTTCGGCGTGTAGGGGCAGACCAGCACGAGCCCGCGGAAGGGATCGGTGAGCAGGCTCTGGTTGAGCTCGTCTCGTCGACGCAGGCTGAGGTACGCGGCCCGCCGGTACAGCGGCTCAATCGGTGGCGAGCACAAGCGCTCATAGGCTTGCGTCACTGCGAAGCTGTCCTCCCAGGCCCTGATCGCCACCGGCTCCGGCTTCAACGCATGAGCGTATCCGTGCAGCAGCACCACTGCGGGATGCCGCTGGCTCGGGTCCAGGTTCTCCGGCACCAGCATGAGGGCACGCCGGGCGACTTCTTCGCTGCCGGCCAGGTTGAGGTCCACCTGCTTGAAGCCCAACTCGGGCGCGGTGGAAGCCCACACTCTGCGAGCGGCCACACCCGCAGCTCCAGCAGCCAGCAGGCTGAGGAAGCGACGACGGGGCAGGGGAGGCGTCATGGGTGCTCTGATCCAAACGGCGCTGTGCCGAAAAAATTGCGAACATAAATAATTGCACGAAGGGCGCCGGCTTCAAAGCGTTGATTGCGCTCCGTTTCAGTGTCGCTGCATCGCTGACCTTGCGGTCGCCCAGGCTGCAAAGGACGACGTGCGCCCTCACCCCTTGGGGGCGCACGTCGTCCGGAGCCGGT
>CAZSVU010000120.1:0-21526 GCA_964610275.1 uncultured Polyangiaceae bacterium
AGCCCTGTACGAAGCGCTCCACCAGCCGCGCGTGCAGGGCCTCACTGAGCTGTTCCTCGATGCGTTCCGTGCGCTCCTGCCAATCGCGTGATCGACGAATCCAGCGGGGATGGTGACTGATGTAGTTCCAGGTGCGGATCAGCTCGATTCGGAACATCAAGGTGTCGATGTCACCCTGCGTATCGTCGACACGCTGCACGGATTGTTCGATCCAGTCCGAGTCGAGGGCGGCATCTGGACCGGAGAGCTGGTCGAAGACGTCCCGCAGGAGCTTGGTGTGGTGCGCCACTAGGTGCCCGCCGAAATCCGGGATCTGACAGACCTCCCAGAGTAAGGCGACCATCTCGGGGCTGGTGGCGCGTCGGCGGACTTCATCCTGCCCCGCCAGGTGACACAGGGCTTCGAAGTCCTCTGCCGCTTGGACCAGGCGCAGCTGCGGACGCCGAGGTCGTTGTCGCAGCGACTCGATCAGGGTGTCCAGGCTCTGGTAGTCCAGGTCGCGGCTGCGCCAGACCCAGTGCCGAACATCGGAAAAGCGATGACTCTCGATGGCGAAGTTCACCGAGTCGGATAGTGGTGGCAGCGGCGCTACCGTGCCGAAGCTGCCATCGTTCATGTGGCGACCGGCGCGGCCAGCGATCTGGGCGAGTTCGGCTGGTTCCAGGGCTCGCGTCTCCTTGCCGTCATACTTCTTGATGGAGGCGAAGGCCACGTGGTCTACGTTCATGTTGAGCCCCATGCCAATGGCATCGGTGGCCACGAGGTAGTCGACCTCGCCGGACTGGTACATGGCCACCTGGGCGTTGCGTGTGCGAGGCGAGAGCGCGCCGAGCACCACGGCGACACCACCTTTGCGTCGTCGAACGCGCTCGGCGAGCTCGTAGACCTGCGCGAACGAGAAGGCGACCAGTGCCGTTCGTGGGGGCAATGCTGCGAGCGAGCAGCTTCCGGCCGCGCGCAACACGGAAAGACGCGGGCTACTGTGGATATGGGCGGTGGGCAGCAGCTGCTGGACGAGCGGACGCATGGTCTGGGCGCCCATGAACCAGGTTTCGTGGACGCCGCGTGCGTGCAGCAGTCGGTCGGTGAAGACGTGCCCCCGGTGTGCGTGAGTTGCCAGCTGCACCTCGTCCACCGCCAGGAAGTCGACGTCGCGCTCCGTCGGCATGGACTCCACCGTGCACACCCAGTAGCGGGGGCGACGCGGAATTCGCTTCTCCTCGCCGGTGACCAGGGCCACGGCGCTTTCGCCGACCCGGGTGGTGACGCGGTCGTAAACCTCGCGTGCCAGCAGTCTGAGTGGCAGTCCAATCATGCCCGTATCCCACTCGAGCATGCGTTCGACCGCCTGATGCGTCTTGCCGGTGTTCGTGGGTCCGAGCAGGGCTACGAGCGGCACCCGGCCTTGCGGGACGGACTGCATGGGTGAAGCGTAGCCCGGATAGACGCTCGGTTGGGTCAATCTGACGAGCTGGGCGGACCGGCCAAGTCGGCACAGCACCGAAACCCCGTCGAGTAGTCGTGGTAGCGCGGCCCATGTCCGGGCGTCAGAAACAGGCAGCCGGGACCGTGCTGGTCCGTGGTGCTGTAGAAGCCCCCCATGAAAATGCCCTTGCCGAAGTTGTCGTCGATCCTCGCCTGAATGTCGGCACGCAAGGTGATCTTCTGGGGGAGGGTCCAATCCACCCGGTCGCTCACCCACTCGTGCAGGTTGCCCACCATGTCATACACGCCCCAGTCGTTCGTACACCGGGGATGCGCTCCCGTGAGCGCCAGCTGACCTCCCTCCCGGTTCAGTCGCGGGCTGTTGAAGTGGTCCTCGTAGCTCCACCGGCGCGGATCCCTTCCGAAGAGCTGGGCGAGCACGTGCGGTCGTCCGGTGTTGCACCAGCCGGAGCGTTCTTCGGGGCCGTATGGATAGGTGTCCCGCTTCGGGCCCGAGCAGGCCCGGTGCCACTCGACCAGAGCGCAGAGGCGCTTGCCTGCGTTCCGGCAGGCGTCACTGGCCTCGATTCGGCTTACGTAGGCCTGTGGAACCACCTCGACGAGCGAGCGGGCCACGTACGTGCCGCCCCGGCGAGGGCGTTCGTAGGGCGAGTGTGCAATTTCGCGACCCGACGGCGTCCGCTCCAGCAGATGTGCTTCGTATCGATCGATGCAGAAGCCATCGATACGGGCCATGCCGGGTGGACACCCCGGTGCCGTCGTCGGGAGCGGCTTTGCTGCCGACGCGGAAGGAGTTGCTCCGGTCGAGGGTGACGGACGCTGCTGCGCCTGACTGGGCGCAGGCGGGAGCGCCGAGGCGCTGGGCGACCCGGAGGCGACCTCGGGGCGAGACGCGGCCGGCGGCGGGCTCGAGTCTGTTCGGTCACACGCCGCGCCGCTGCACACCGCAAGGGACACGGCAGCCCACGCCCAACGCACGCGGCTCATTCGTCCAAACGATCGAGCTCGCGGTCGAGCTTCTCGTCCAGTGAGGGATCGTCGGCATCCTCGTCGTTCGAGGCTGGGGTGGGAGGAGGCGGTGGGGGGCGAAACCGCCGTAGTAGCCAGACCAGAAGAACGATGGCGCCGACTGCCAGAGCGATGGGGAGCCCCCACCCCCAGCCAGGCGTCGCGGTTCCCGTCAGGTCGTGCCCCGGCACTCGCGCTGCCAGTCGACGACGGATTTCCTCCTCGCTGACCCCTTCTTTGACCCAGTCTTGTATGTCCGTCCGCCACTTGGCAGCTTGCGGGCTCGTGCAGGTGGCGAGTGTGCTGCCCGGGCAGAACGGGCTCATGAGCTTGCTGGACAGGGCGTGAGCCCGGCGTGCCTGTTCAGCGTCGGGCTGATTGGCATGCAGCACTCCCACGCAAACGAGCACGGCGACGGCAGCGAGCGCGACCCAAAGCCGCGCCCATGGGGATCTGCTCGCGTGCCCAGACCGCGTGGCGCCCCTGGGCACGCGGTTGGGCCACGGCGCGCCCGCACGCCCGTTGGTCTTGGGAGTCGACGAGTTCACGGCGGCAGCCTAACGCATTCGTGCGCCGGTCGGGAGCGGGCCCGCAGTCCGGCGCTCTGGACGGACGGAACTGGGCAACCTCCGGGGCGGTGGTCAATAATGCTGTCTGGCCCGGAGGCAGAATTTTGACACGGTCGCTGGTACTCACCCTCATTGGTCCCGATCGACCTGGCCTGGTCGAGGCACTCGCGCGCTCCATTGCCGCGCATGACGCCAACTGGCTGGAAAGCCGCATGTCACGATTGGCGGGGAAGTTTGCTGGAATTCTCCTCGTTGATGTTCCCGACGGCCAAGCGGAGGCGCTCACCCGATCGCTGCGCGAGCTGCAGTCCGAAGGGCTGACGGTGGTGACCGAGCACAGCACCGAGGAGGACGTGGCCCGGGACTGGATCGGCCTCGAGCTCAGCTTGGTCGGCCAGGATCGCCCCGGCATCATTCGCGACATTTCGCGCGCGTTGGCCGGACGAGGCGTCAATGTGGAGGAGCTTTCTACCGGGTGCACCAGCGCACCCATGTCGGGAGAAGCGCTGTTCCACGCCACCGCGCGACTTCAAGTCCCCAAGGGCGCTCCACTCGATGAATTGCGCAAAGCCCTCGAAGCGCTCGCCAACGATCTGATGGTCGATCTGACGCTGCGCAACCCGGGCGGCAGCTCGCAGGATTGACGGCGCTGCGGGCCGGAGAAAGGCTCGACCCCGGTCCTGACCGCTTCGGGCATGGGCACCATGGCGTGCCGCGTGTATAAGGATCGAGCAAAGTCTGTGTTCAAGCTACCCTCGGAAAAACTTGGCGAGCTGCGAGACCGCCTTCGAGACCGTGGTCAACGACCGAGCATGGTCATGCACGTGGCTACTGCCGACCTCGCCGAAGCCTTGGAGATGGTCGAGGAATACGGCGTGATGTGCGAAGCCATGTACTTGATGATGGCGGCGGACCGAAGGGTCTTGAACGTCGAGCGTGAGGTCATGCGGGGGGCCCTCGCCATTATTTCCAACGAGCGTGTTCGGACTTCGCACATGGAAGCCATGATCGACGCATCGGCACGTCGGGTTGGCGAACACGGCGAGGACTGGTGCGTGCGCCGGATCATTGAGTCCTTGCGTGGGGATCGAGTGCGAGCGGAGACCACCGTGGTGTTGGCCGCGGTGGTGGCGGCCGCCGATCAGCTGGTGACGCCGGAGGAGCACGCCCTGTTGAAGAAGCTCGTGGTCGGGCTCGAGATCGACGAGTCCCAGGCAGAGCGGTTGCTGGATGAGATGCTAGCGGACGGTTGACCCGTTCCAGCATGCGAGGAGGCGAATTGGAGTACGGTCACTTCGACGATCAGAAACGGGAGTACGTCATCACCCGGCCGGATACGCCGAGGTCGTGGAGTAACTACCTGGGCTCGACCGAGTACGGTGCCATCGTCACCAACCATGCCGGTGGGTACAGCTTCTACAAGTCGGCCGCCCAGGGACGGTTCACGCGGCTCTTCTTCAACTCCATCCCGATGGATCAACCGGGGCGGTACTTCTACATCCGGGACAACGAAAGCGGAGACTACTGGTCCGCCGCATGGCAGCCGACCGGCAAGCGGCTGGACGAGTACTCCAGCGTGTGTCGGCACGGTACCGCCTACACCACCATCGAGTCGGGCTACGCGGGCATAGAGTCGGAGAGCACCTACTTCGTGCCGCTGGGCAAGGACTATGAAGTCTGGATCTTGCGGCTCACGAACACCAGCCGCCAGCCCCGCCGGTTGAGCGCCTTCTCCTTCGTGGAGTTTGCGAACGAGTGGAGCGTGCAGAATGACCAGTTCAACCTGCAGTACTCCCAGTACATCGTGGACTGCCAGCTCCGTGACGGTCTGATTGCCCACGCCATGTGCCCGAACCTTCCGGAGGATAGCGAGCACTTCGAGAATCGGGATCAGAGCCGCCATTGCTTCCTCGGGGTGGTCGGGGCCGAAGTGGTGGGCTTCGAGACGGATCGGGAAGCGTTCTTGGGAGCGTACCGGAGCTACGACCGACCCTGGGCGGTGGAGCAGGGCGAGTGCACGGGAAGTCGTGCCCATGGCGACAACGCCTGTGGCGTCATGCAGGTCGATCTCGAGCTCGTGCCGGGCGAAGCTCGGGAGTTCATGGTGATCATGGGAGTGGGTCGCGCGGAGACCGCGGGTCGGTCGGCGCTTGCCGAGCTGCCCAGCGTGGAGCAGGCGCGCAGTGCGCTTGCCGAGGTCCGTGACCACTGGCACGCGAAGCTGGGTGCGCTGACCGTCAGCACGCCAGACCCGGAGTTCGACAGCATGACGAACGTCTGGGGAGCCTACAACTGCCTGATCACCTTCGCCTGGTCTCGTGCTGCGAGCCTGATCTACTCCGGCGAACGTGACGGACTCGGCTACCGAGACACCGTTCAGGACATCCTCGGGGTGCTGCCCATGATCCCCGACGAAGCCGGACAGCGGCTCGAGTTGATGATCACCGGGCAAGTCGCTTGCGGAGGAGCCATGCCGGTGGTCAAGCCCTTCGCGCATCGCCCCGGAGCCGAGGCGCCTCCCGCCCCGGAGGAGTACCGAGCGGACGACTGCTTGTGGCTCTTCAATACCGTTCCAGCCTACGTGAAAGAGACCGGGAACCTGGAGTTTTTCCGCAAGGTGCTCCCGTTCGCAGATACTGGGGAAGCGACCGTTTTGGGGCACCTGCGTCGCGCCATCGAGTTCAATTTCGCGCACCGAGGCCAACACCGGCTTCCGTGTGGCCTCAGTGCAGACTGGAACGATTGTCTGCGGTTAGGCTACCGAGGGGAGAGCCTGTTCGTTGCGTTTCAGCTGCGCCATGCCCTGCAGGTGTACGTCGAGATCGCGGATCTCGGGGGGGAACCGGCCGAATCGGCGTGGGCCCAGGAGCGCCTCGCGGAGCTCGACCACGCCATACAGGGCAGCGCCTGGGATGGCGAATGGTTCGTGAGAGCGTTTCGCGATGACGGATCCACCATCGGAACCCGGGCGGATCCCGAAGGTTCCATCTTCCTGAACGCGCAATCCTGGGCCGTGCTGAGCGGTGCTGCGACCGACGAACAGGCGCGGCAGGCCATGCAGAGCGTGAATCGACGATTGGCGACCGAATACGGCCTCCTCTTGTGTGACCCGCCTTTCTTCAAGACCAGCACGGAAGTCGTACGAGCGACCCTGTTCAATCCGGGGATGAAGGAGAACGCTGGCATCTTCTGCCACCCGCAGGGTTGGGCGGTGATGGCTGAAGCACGGCTGGGGAACGGGGACCGAGCGTACCAGTACCATCGGGCCAGCATGCCGTCCGCGTACAACCGCCGCGCGGAAGTGCGTCAAGTCGAGCCGTACGTGTACTGCCAATCGACCCACGGCCGCGGTAGCCGTCGGTTCGGTGCTTCCCGGCTGCCGTGGCTGACGGGCGCCGCCACTTGGTCGTACCATGCTGCGACGGCGCACATCTTGGGCATCCGCCCGGACTACGCCGGACTCAGCATCGACCCGGTCATTCCTGCTGCCTGGGACGCATTCGAAGCCAAGCGGCGCTTTCGTGGTGCACTCTACCGTATCCGCGTGCGCAACCTGGACGGCGTGCAGCGCGGCGTCCGATCGATACGCGTGGATGGGGCCGACGTCGACCCACGACAGCCGTTGCCGGTCGCTCCGGTGGGAGCGGAGGTAGACGTCGAAGTCTACATGGGTTGACGATTGGCCGCTGCGCGCGCCCGCCGGCGTGGGGGGCGCGGGCTCATCCCAGCAGAGCGTCGAGCGCTCGCGGGTCGGAGAGATCCGCGAAGACGTGCGTGGCTCCGGTCTCACGCAACTCGGGGAGCGAGTGACCGCCGGTCCCCACCGCGATGCATTCGGCACCGATGTCTCGGGCAGCGGCCACGTCGCGCGGCGTGTCGCCCACGACCAGCACGCGGCACTGCTCGGGGTTCAGGCCCAGGACCTCCGCGCCCCGTCGGGCACCGATACGCAGCACTTCACTGCGGTCGTCGTGATCCGAGCCGAAGCCGCCAAAGGAGAAGTAGTGGTTCAGTCCCGGTCGCGCCAGCTTGATGCGCGCTCCCTGTTCCAGGTTTCCGGTGCCCAGCCCGAGTGCGACCTCGCCATCGGCATGAGAGCGCTCGAGTAGCTCGCGGACTCCCGGCAGCACCCGAAACCCGCGCGCTCCAGCGACCGCGGCTTTCAGGTGATGCGTATAGGAGCGCACGAGACGATCGAGCACACGCGTGTCGACGGTGTGTCCGATCGCTGACAGTCCCAGTCGAAAGATGACGCCGTCGGTCATGCCTCTGAAGTCCACTGCATTCAGGGCGTCGGCACGGGCACAGATCTCCTCGAAAGCGAGCTCCATCGCGATCCGCCCACCGCCCCCCGAGCGGATGAGCGTACCGTCGATGTCGAACAGGATGATTCTTGCCCTGGCCACGGCGTTATTGCGCGTTCGCCTCATGCCCGGCCGTACCCGCGCGGGCCTGTTCTGGGCTGAGCCCACCCCGCAGTTTCTCGATGGTGGACAGCACGCGCTGCTGGCCGGCTTCGTCCAGTTCCTCCTCCAGCGCCAGCTCCACTTCGGCGCGCGCAGCATCGTACTCGGACGCGTCCGCCGCAACGACCCGGCGTACCAGTGGCGCCAGTTTGGCGAATGCCGGTACTGCGGCGTCGGGATACTCACGCAGTCGCACCACGTCGTGCGCCAACCAGAGGATGGTGGAGTCGCCCATCGTCAGCACACGGGCCTGGTCCAGTTCGCCTTGTGCGGTGGCCTCGTTCGCGCAGTACTGAACCAGCGCGGCGCCGAGATCCCGGTCTTCGAGCGGCAGTGCGAGCAAGCCTCGATGGCGGACGCGCTCGCAGGGCGGGATACCGTGGTTGATGTGCAGTGCGCCCTTGAGCTGGGTGTTGACCAGGGCGAACCAGCTGTCGGTCGCCCCCGCGTTGGCTCGTGCCGCTACGGCCGATTGCTGCTTGTCGTCGAGCTCCGCACGGCTCAGCGTGAGCACCACGAGGCTCAACACGGACCAGATGCCTTCGGGCTCCTCGTCGAGGGTGGCCCGAATCTCCGCGTAGCTTTTCAGGCGTGAGTCCAGATCGCTCCGGAGGATGCGCGCCGCGTCCAGTGGGGGCCCCGACGCAATCCGCTCCAGGCTGCGCAGGTCGCCACGGTCGATGAACCCGACCAGCAGCGGATAGCGGTCTGAATAGACCACGTTGAGGTAGGCCCAATTCTCTTCGGCGCGCTCGGCTTCCGGAGTGCCGAACGCCGTTTCGCGCAAGCGATCGTTCTCGGCGGCGGCGTCCACCAGCTCGCGGGCAGCGCCGCGCAGCTTGGCTCCGTTGGCGAGCGGTTCGGCGTCGCCCGCGCCTGCGACCAGCTGGGCGCTGGTCGGGAGCCCGTGGCGCTTCGCGTCTTGCCGGAGCCGCCGAGTGGCTGCTTCGAAGACCGAATTGGCGATGTGCACGGCCTGTCGCTCGAAGTCCCGGAAGAAATCCGCATCCAGCCCCGCCGCGGCGGCCCGCTTGGCGCGCAGTGATTCTCGCGTCGGCCTCGCGCTCCAGATCAAATACGCCACGGCACCGAGGATGGCGATGGCAACCACGGTGGGGATCAGGGAGCTCACTTCGTCACCGGTGAGCGTGAACGCGCCTACCGGCGTCCGCCCTGCTCGTCTCGGCGGCGCTCTTCGAAGAGCACGATCTTGATCAGTGCATCCACGTCGGCGTCACGGATCAGTGGTTCGTTGACGTTGATGCTCGAATCCAACAGTTCGATGAGGGCGAGCATGGCCGCGCGCAAGTGGGCTTCGTTGGGGAAGGAGTCGCGGATGATCTCCTCGCGCTCGTCATCGTCATTCGTGGCAGCGAGATCGGCGTACATCGACTCGATGGACCGGAGGATCGGCACCGATAGGGTCTGGTAGCTCGGCGGGAGCCGGTCGATGGCGCGGAGCGCGTCGGCCGCTTCTTCGAGCGCTGCGCCACTCGCCGAGCCGGGGGGGATGCTTGCCGGAGGTCGTGGCGGCGGAGCGCTCATGGAGACGTGGGCGTCGTCGAAGTCCACGTCCACATCGTCGTCGACCACGGGCAGTGGGGGTGGGGAGCTCGGCTTGGGCGGAGGCGCCGCACGCGGAGTCGACCTGGCCTTCTTGGGCCGGGCCTTGGCCTTGACGGCTGGCGCCGGAGCTTGGGACGCAGCGCGCGCCGGCGTCGGGGCGGCCGGAGGCGCGGACACGGTCGGCTTGGACGCTGCGGGTTTGGGCGGAGCCGGAGCGGGCGCGGCGTCCTCGCTCTCGGTGAGCTGGCCCGGCCCCGCGATTCTTTCGATGACGACGTTGTCCCAGACGTACTCGAGTGGGACGTAGTTGACCAGTGCGGGCAGTGGCACCGCTTCGAGCAGCGCATCGGCGCTCAGTGCCGCTGCGCGCTGTTCGGCAATGGTCAGGGCGTGGACGACCACATCACGGGCAACCTGCTCTGGAAGGCACTTGGCGACCTCTTCGAACGTGAGCCCTTCCACGATGCCTTCTGCGCTGACCAACCCCTCGTCGATCGCGCGTTCGAGGATCCACACGATGCGCCGGACGGCGTCGGTATGGCCGGCATCTCCGGAGCGCTTCTTCCAGAACGCACCTTCGATCGCGAAGCGCCACAGCTTCTGGTGGTCGAGGTAGCGCACCCGCTCGTCCGGGGTATAGACCTCGAGAATGGCTTCGGCGTCACAGATGCCTTCTGCCAGCGCAATCTCCAGGTCCTCACTGCCGGATGCGACGGACTTCTTCCGCGCCAAGCGCTCGTGAACCCCGGCGGCTTCGATGAGGAGCGCGGCGCGCAGGTCGTCGTTCTCGGACAGCGAGCTGATGATCTCCTCGGGAGTGAAGTAGCCCAAGAAGTCCTCGGCAGTGCGCCACCCGTCCCCGAGCGCGTGGACGACGAGTTGAGCCAACAGCCGCTCTACAGGAGTGTCCAGCGCCGACTCGAAGGGAGGGGGGGCGGCGTCGGGGGACGACTTGTCGGACATTGCGAGCGTTCCTTTCTCTCGTCGAAGCTACGCGTGGCGCCGATGCCCCGCCGCGCATGCGTTAGCAACCACGAAGCGGGCCCCGGATCAACGCGATCACGGCTACAGGGGCGCTCAGAATGAGCATGTTGCAGTGGAAGCGGAATCCTCCTCTCCCGCGGCGCCCGGTCTGCCCCATTGGGACCGGAATTCCCCGCCGTGCCCGCCCCCTGCGCCCCGCGGTCTGGGGTGGGCCGCGGCCCCGGCTGTCGGAGCGCCGGGCCCAGGCCGAGCCTACTCGGGGATGATCGCCATGCACTCACAAAGATTGAGCGTCGGATCGACCAGGCAGGTCTCGGCCACGGTGCAGCCGTTGCAGATCCCGGCCTCGGTGGAGTTGCACGGAAGCGTCTCGGCCCAGTACGGCTCGAGGCTACCGTCCTGGAACTCCTGATAGGGCAACCACAGCGGTGCGTACGATGGATCCCCGGTTCCCAGGTTGTTGACGTCGATGCCTGCCATCCAGATCTGCGACTTGCCCCCACTCGGCAGCACGCCAAAGAGCATGCGCGAGGTGAAGGAGAGGAAGAACAGGTTGTCGTTCTCTCCCTGAGCGAACGGAGCGAACTTGGGCCAGGTCGTGTGGGGCTGCTCCGCGGGCGGCACGTGCATGGCTCGGTCCAGCCGCCAGCAGTTCGGCCCGGGGCAGGCCTGCTCGCCCGCGTTGGCGCGCACCAGCCACATCACCCCATCGTCAATGACGTCGTTCTTGCGACTGGCATCTCCGACACCCGACATGAACGCGACGAACTGCCCGTCTGGCGACCAAGTTGGATAGTAGTGGTACTCACCCGGAGGGGGGTTGGTCAGCGTCTGCAGCGCGCCGATGGAGCGTCCCGCTGGGTCCACGTCGAAGATCACCAGACCTCCCCTGCAGGTGGCGTAGGTCCAAGCGCAGCCGCCCGCCTCGTTCGTGAGCGTCGCGACGATCTTGGTGCTGTCCGGAGAGAACTCCGGAAGGATTGGCATGCTGCCAGCGGGGAAGGGGGCCTGGCCGAGGTCGATCTTCAGGAGCGAGGCCCCGGTGCGCGCATCCCGGAGCTCGAACCACGGTGGCCAGTTGTTCGGGTCCTCGACGTCGATGCCGTTGACGGCAGCGATGGTCCCGTTTCGGTTCAGGGCCACGTTGTGCCCGAGCTGGTCGATGGGGCCGGTGGTGACCGAGCCATTGTGGGTCAGATCCGGGTTGGTGAAGGGCGTCGCTCCGGGCGTGGGACGCACGTAGGGACTGGCCGGATCGGTGGTGGGCGCCGTCTGAATCGCCGCCGTGCTCTCACCGTCCAGATCCGATACGGCAAAGGCGATGGTGCTGCCGTCTCGACTCACCGCGTGGCAGGCCGCGCACCGGAACTCGTTGGTGGGGCTGTTGGGCACGATGTAGTCCACGGCCTGGGCAGCACCGAAGTTGGCTCGCTTGATGCGCCAACCAGCTGCCGCCCAGTAGTAGAGGGCGCCCGTGACCGGTTCCGGAGAGAAGATGATGCTGCGTGGCGCTGAGACATAGAGGGTGCCGTCCGGGGCCCGCTCCTCCACGGTGAGCTGCACGGTCTGACCTGGGTATTCGAGCCCCAGGAACAACCACTCGGGTTGAGGGACGGTCTCGGCGCACGCGGGGTCGCTGCACTCGAAGTAGAAGTGGTAGCTGTTGCTCCCCACCGTGGCGTTCACGCGGAACAGGGAGCTCTCTCGAACCTGCTTGCGCCAGTGGAAGGCGATGTGCGGGAGGTTGTTCGGGTGCAGCGAGCCTTCGAGCGGATATTCGAACAGCAGGGTCGTTCCGGCGACCGGAGTGCCCTCGAACTGCGTGTGAACCTCGGCTGGCGTCGTGTCCTCGGCCCACGAGCTCTCGTTGTCGTAGGTCCAGGGATTGCGCATCCCGAGCAGGGTCTGGTTGGCGATGTCACCGCCGGAGCTACTGCTGCCATCGAGCAGCTGCACCGGGCCCGCATCTTCGTCCGCGGCCGCGTCGTCGTCGTCGTCACCCCCGCTGCACGAGGCTGAAGCAGCGGCTACCGTGCAGGGGACGAGGATGGCAGCCAGGCGGAAGGCGGTGTTGAGCTTCGATCTCAGCATGGTGACTCTCCTGTCGGCGTGAGCAGCGCAGCGGCGGGGCGTGATGCGGACCCGAGCGGCCGGGCCGGGTGATTTGGGGCGCGTGGCTCCTCCCGAGGTCGGCCGGGAGCGAGCGCCCGTTCCCTGCCCAAGAAAGCAGAGCTCGTCTTTCAACCGCGAGTTTACCCGCCCAGTCCGGTGCAGCAAGGACGGAAAGATGAACCTAGACCACCAGTATGCGTCAACACCGGAGCGTGGGCGTGACTACCCGACGCCGCCCATGTGGCCCCAGACTCGGCTGTCTCACCAAGCAGTAGGGACCCCGGCGCCGTGCCGCCGCGGTCCCGTTCTGGAACACAGAGCAGTCGGAATCACGTGTCCGGCTGGCGTCTGCGCTCAGGTGGTCAGGAAGGTCAGGTCGTCGATGTAGATGTCGAACGCGACGTTCGTTCCGAACTGCACCTGGAACGAAATCAGGGTAGCTGGATCGAAGGTCGCCGCCGTGCCCCAGCTTCCTTGAGACAACTCGGACCAAAGCACGTCATGGCAAGCCCAATCGGCGGTGAGCGGAATGTCGATGGCGAAGTGGTCGAAGCAGTTGTCGGCGCAACTTCCGCCGTCGGCAATCGGTACGGTGGCCGCGATCGGGATCCGCACGCTCGCGGTACCGGTCCCCTTCACGCAGAAGTGGATCCCGGTGTACACGGAGGCGTTGTACGGGCATCCGATGTCGCCCACCGTGTTGAAATTCACGCCGAGGCCCGCGCCCCAGTCCGTGAAGTCCTGGCCGTAGGTGCGGGCCGAGTAGCTCGAGTTGTACCCCTCGGCAGTGGGCACGAAATCGCCGGTGGGCTCCTGCACGGCCCCCGGCGTGGCGTCGTTGTAGGTGTACCAGTAGCCCAGGCGGCCATCGACCGCCGGCGTCGCATTATCGCCCCCCGGGCCTACAGGGTCTGCCAATTCTTCCAGGTCGTCGATGAGGGGATCGGCCCCGGTGGAGGCTGTCTCCTGGCCAGAGCAGTTGTTGGATTGCGCGCCGCCCGAACCCGTGGCGCCACCCAGAGCAGCGGCTCCGCCTGTGCCCACGGCACTGCCGCCCGTGCCTACGGCGTTACCGCCCATGCCCAGCGCGCTACCGCCGGTGTTAGCGTCAACGCCGCCGGTACCCACGCCACTTCCGCCGGTGCCAACGCCACTGCCACCGACGCCGTCCTTGTTGTCGCCGCTGCTGCCGCCGCTGCTGCACGCCGTCGCGATCGCAACGGCCCCGACGGGGATCAGCACGAAAGAAAACCCGTGTAACCTCAGTAAACTGGCCATGGGGGGCATTGCACCACGCGGCGATTGGACGTGTCAACGCGCGGGATCTGCCTCAGACTGACCCGCCTGGTGGCGTGTCCGGGCTCCGAAGATGAATAGCCGCTATCGTCCGTGCCGTTCCGTTTCCGGGGTTGCTCTCTGGGGCACGCGGTGGACCAGCGCACCGAGACCGGCTGGCGGCTACTTGATGTCGGAGAGCGTGATCATCGGCGGGCGCCAGCTCGGCGTGAGCTGCGCAGTGTCGGTCGTCTCCCAATCCAAGTCGGCGCAGAGCACGAGCACCTGACCGCGGCTCCGGACTGCAATGGACACGGTGACGCACGTGCGAGCGTCCTGCGTCGACAGGTAGGGCCGCGACACGTGCACGTGCATGGGATGCGTGATGGCCCGTCGGAAATACGGGCGCCGCACCCAGTTGGAGCCATCCGTGTCTGCCAGGGGTTCGAACCGAGGATCGGGAGCAGACTGCCAACTGCGAGTGCCCAAGCTGCTGGCGACCTGGGTCCCGCTCTCGTTGAGGACGTAGCAGCGCTCGACGCCCGGCAGCTCGGCGAACTCGTCGATGGTCGCCTTGGCCGCGGTGCCTCCCGCGACCTGGGCCGCCGCGGCTTGCAGCGCTTCCGCGAACCCCGCCAGAGCCCCGCGGGTTAGCTCGATCTGCTCGGTGACACGGCTCCGGAACCGCGCGAACAGGTCATCGAGCTGGCGGCGATAGCCGTCGCCGACGTCTTCGATCTGTGGTTCGGGGCGCCCGAAGAAGAAGCCTTGAACGAAGTCGACGTCCATCTCCATCGCGATGAGCGCCTGGTCCTCGGATTCGATTCCCTCCATCACCACCAGACATCCGGCCTCGTGAATCAGAGAGGCCAGGCCCGGCAAGATGCGTCGGACCCGGGGAGAGCGCGTCGCTTCAGTGAGCATCGAGCGGTCCAGCTTGACGATGTCCGGTGCCATGCGCCACATGCGCTCGAAGTTGCTCTGCCCGGCTCCGAAATCATCGATGGCGATGAGGCAGCCGAGTTCGCGAAAGAACGCGACGGCATCCGCTAGGTGGCGCTCGTCGAAGGTGGTGGCTTCGATGATTTCGACCACCACGCGGTGGGCGGGCAGCTGGTGTCGGTTGAGTAGTCCTTCGACCAGAGGTCCGAGCTGATCCCCCTCCATCAACGCGCGAGGGTTCAGGTTGACGAATAGCCACGCATCCCCCACGCCCTGCTGCTCGAAGTTCCTGAAGTGGAGCGCCCGACACAAACCATCCAAGAACGTCGCCTCTCCCCGGCCTATCGCAGCCGAGAACACTTCCAGGGGCGAGATGACATTTTGATCTCCGTCGCGGGCCCGAAGCAAGGTCTCGTAGCCAATCGGTCGACCATGCGCCAAGCTGACGACTGGCTGGAATGCCGTCTCCAAGGTGAGCGCGTTGAACGGGACCGTGGCCCGACCGTCGGACATGTCGATGAGACCCTCCATCCTGTCCAGCAGCTGAGAGGTCTCCTTGCGAGGCCCGGACCGGGCGACGCGTGAGGCGATCCGGTAGTGGCTCGGGACGGGGGGTGGGTAGTCGCTCATGGGGGCGAGTGGTCGGAGGGACGCGGCGAGACAGTCTGGGAGCGGAAAGAGGTCCGCACACAATTGCCCAGTATGGGTCAATCATGAACGATATATTACAGTTTCCCAAGAACTTTCTGCTGACAGCGTGATGCTTGTGCAAAGCTCGCTCGCCCCGGTCGCTCGTGGATCCGCCGCATAACGTGGGTCGAAGCCGGTCTCAGCAGAAGCCAGCTCTACTGGTCCTCGGGCCGAACCCGCGATACCGAACCCTGACTGCCCAGCCCGGCTACTGCACCACGACGTCGTCGACCAGAAAGATCGCCGTGTCAGCCACTGGACTACTGCCTGTGCCCGAGTCGAACCGGACGCCCACTCTCCGCACGTCCGCGGGGTCGAACCCGGCGCCCGATAAGGGCAGCTGGAGCGTGACGAATCCGGCGTCGAGCTGATCGAAATCGGTCCACGCTTCCACTAGTCCGGTCATGCCCGCGCCGGACTGCGCGAACACCGCCACGCGTCCGCCGCCTTCGCCGTAGCCCCGCTGCACCGATACCGTGAGCGTACGGCCGGTGAAGTCGAGCGGCGCGCCGAAGGTGCTCGAGAAGCTCACCAACTGCCCATCGGTCCCGTCGAAGTCAGCGTAGATCTCGGCGCAGCCAGGCCCATTGCACGCGGCGCTGCCGGAGTGGTCTGCGCTGCTTCCGGCCGGGAACGCCGCGTCGCCAGAATTGTCCACCTCCCAGCCCTCGAGGTTGCCCGTGAACTGGACGGGGCCGTAGGTCGTGCCCAAGGGCGCACCGCCGCTTCCGGCCTGGCCAGCACTGCCCGCCGCGCCGCCGGCACCACCGCTAGCAGAGCTTGCTCCGCCCGGAGCAGTCCCGCCGGATCCGGTATCGCCACCGCTTCCCACCGTCCCAGCATGTCCGGCAGTGCCTGTCGCAGCGCCGCCGCCGCCAGCAGTACCGGCCGCTGCTTCGAGCCCCGCAGCGCCCCCTGCGCCAGCCACGGCTGTGGGTGCGCCTGCGGCTCCGGCCGCTCCTGCCATCCCGGCCGCGCCAGGAGCACCGGATGCTCCGCTCGCGCCCGATGCACCACTCGCCCCTGACGTACCGGTCGTGCCCGAGGCACCCGCGGCCGCAGTGCCCGCCGCGCCGGATTCTCCCGGGTTGCCCGCCGCGCCGCCGGTCGAGTGCCCCGCGGACCCGCCACTCGGTGTGCCCCCGGAGCCACCTGACGGCGCACCGCCGGAGCCGCCCGAGACCGGGTAGGTACTGCCGGTTCCTCCGGTCGGAGACCAGGCGCCGCCGCTCCCGCCGTAGGGAACGCCGGATCCTCCCGAACCGGTGGGGATGAGGGGGTCGGCGCCTCCGGTCTGCTCGTCCCCGCCACTCGACGGGTTACCGCCAGCTCCGCAGCCGGTGGTGGACGCCACCAGCGACGCAGCAGCCACTACGAAGTAAGCGAGAATGGTTTCGCGATTCGACATACCTCACGAGCTCCCAGACCAAGACACACTGCGCGTATTCTGCGTCAGCCGCTCACCGGTGCCAGTAGAATTTTGCGCTGGCCCTGATCTTTTCTGGCTGGTCGCTTCACGGCAACCTGGGCCACGCCGCACGCAGACCGGCACGAACACGGCAGCGGCCGGGGCCAGGAACGCCAGTGCGTTCTCAGCCGTCTCGCCGCGAGGCTCAGGGCTGAGCGGGCGCGGGCTGAGCGGGCGCGGGCGCGGGCGCGGGCTGCGCGGGCGCGGGTTGGCCACCTGTGGGCTGCTCCGGCTGGGCCTTGTCTGCCTTGGGCAGCTCCGCTTTGACCTTCGCGTACCAGGCCTTGGCCGCGCGGGCGTTCTTCTTCAGCGACCCTTCTACGTCCTTGCTGTCGACGCGGTCAGCCTTGAAGCGCGTCTTGGTCTTCATGCTCAGCCGCTCCAGTGATCGGATGGCGGCATCCTGGACGCGCGACCACGCCGAGCCATCGTGATGAACCCAGCCAGCGCGACCGGTCAGTGTCTTGAAGTCGCGAATGTCGTACGTGTTCTTCTCCGTGTCGTCGACCAGCTTCACGATCTTGTGGACGCTGGGGAGGTACCCCATGTGCGCGAGCGCCGAGGTGGCGGCAGAGCGAGTGAAGGCATTCTCATCCTCGAGCAGTGCTTCCAGGTCTGCGGCCACGTCCTCCTTGCCCGCGCCCAAGCGACCGACGAGCTCGGCGGCTCGGCCCCGCACGCCGGGATCCGCGTGTTTCAGCAGCTGGCGCGCCTTGGCCAGGAATTGGTCCCGCATCACCAGTCCGGTGGCTCGCAGCCGAAGTCCGAACAGGGCTTTGGAGACCACGTAGGGTTTGTCGTGGTCGAGAGCCTTGAGGAACGCTTCGGCGATCTGCTTGTTCTGCTGGAAGTTGCGCACCAGGCGCAGGCGATCGATGGCCTCAGCTCGACCCGCGGCACTCTTGTGGTTGTTCGCGATCTCGATCAGGCGGTCCACCACCGGCTGATACGGCGACTTGCCGCTAACGGCGTGCGGAGCCGCCTCCAGGGCGTAGCCCTGGATCTTCTCGTCCGCGGACTTTAGATGAGCGGCGATGACGACCCCGTAGTCGGGGCCCGCGTGTTCCTTCTTCTTGTAGGACTCGGAGCTGGTGAACGCCATCTTCATCGCCTGGAGAGAGGCGGTGATGACTTCGGGCTTCTCGCTGGTCGCAGCCAGGTACAGGAAGAGCTTGGCGTTCGCCTTGTCCCGCACCGCGTCGTTGGGAAAGCGCCCGTTCTTGATCTTGCCGACTAGTGCGTCGGCCGCCTTCTGCTGAGCGGCGTCCAGCTTGAGCGTGATGGCGATCTTGTCATCGGCCGGTTCTGGCGGGCCAGCCTCTGCCTTCTCGGACTGCGGTGTGGACTTTCGGCATCCGGTAGCGACCAGTGTGAGCGCGGCCGCTGCGGCAACCAGAGCGATCCCCAATCGGGGCCTGAGAGACTCGAACAACATCAGGCTTCCTTCCTTCCTCTGTGAGCGCGCCGGGCGGTCCCCGCGAGCTGGGCACGCCGAGGACCGCCCGGCGCGCTCAGACCCCCCGAGTAGACCAAGAGGTCTTGGAAAAGCAACCCCGGAGCCGGAGCCGCTATTCCGCGCAGGATGCCCCATTGGTGCCGCACGGGCGCCCGGCGGCGGGGTCCGGGCTGCAGGGGAGCAGCTCGAATGGACGCTACGGCGGAGGCAATGGCGTCTCGGGACGGGCCGTTCCAGTCTGTGCCCGAGCCCCCGCTGATGCATGCGTCGGACGTCCTGCATTGGCCAGCCTCAACCACGCCGATCCCGGTTGTGAGCGCGTCCGTGGCGCTCCGCAGTGGCCGTTCAGTCGAACACGACGGTCTTGTTCCCGTAGACCAGCACTCGGTCGTCCAGGTGTGCGCGTACGGCGCGGGCGAGGACGACGCGCTCCAGGTCCCGACCCTTGCGTGTCAGATCGTCGACCGATTCTCGGTGCGAACAGCGAATGACGTCCTGCTCGATGATGGGCCCTTCGTCGAGTTCAGCCGTGGCGTAGTGCGCGGTCGCGCCGATCAGCTTCACTCCTCGCTGGTACGCCTGGTGATACGGCCTACCACCGACGAATGCGGGCAGGAACGAGTGGTGGATGTTGATGATGCGCCGAGGAAAGCGTCGCACGAACTCGTCGGTCAGTATCTGCATGTACCGCGCCAGTACGACGAGGTCGATTTGCAGCTCCGTGAGTAACTCGCTTTCCCGGTCTTCCTGCGCGCGTTTGGTCTCTTGGGTGATGGAAAACACCTCGAAGCGGGCGCCGAACTGCTCGACCAACGGCCCGAGGTCGGGATGATTGCTGATCACCAGGGGGACGGAACAGTCGAGCTCACCGGACCGGTGCCGAAACAGCAGGTCGACCAGGCAGTGGTCGTACTTGGACACGAAGATGGCAACCCGCTTGACGTGTTTGCGGTAGCTGAGCTCCGTGGTCATGTCGAAGCGTTGGCTGACCTCCTCGATAGCTCGCTCCAGAGTTCCGCGATCGGTCAATAGCTCTGACAGGTCGAAACGGATGCGCTGGAAGAATTGGCCCGCCATCGCGTCGACGTGCTGATCGGCGGTCAGGATGTTGGCGCCGTGTCCGGCCAGCACTTGAGCGAGCGCGGCCACCAGACCGCGCCGGTCTGCGCACGACACCAGCAGCGTGGCGACGTGGTCTTGGGTGGGTTCTTGCACGGCTGCAGCCTACCAGCATGGCGGCCCGACCAGAGCCAGGATTTGCCCTGTCGCCCACCGGCAGGGCAGCGCCACAACCCAGGCGCTCGAGAGCGCGGTGACGACTGTGGTACCGGTCCCGCTGGTGGCGACAGCACCGGGTATCAGGCCCCCCTGCGCAGCCCGAACGCGCGATTGGGTGGGGCTCGTCCGGGGGCGCGGAGAAGCGGGTCAAATCCCCGTAAAAGCCGCGCCCAGGAGCTGGGGCGGAGAATTAGGGGTGCAGGTTCGAGTGTGATCCGGACTACACTGCCGGCCGCGCTAGGGTGGCGCAAGTCAGAGGTGATGGACATGCTCGGAGTTCGTACTGTGGCGAAGCTGGTGCACGTGGGCGCCTTGATTGGCCTCTTGGCAGTTGCGCTGCTGGCCTGCAAGAAGAACAAGGAAGAGGAGAAGGCGCTGCCGGAGGTGGATGCCCCCGAGGCCGGGACGACCGAGCCTGCCGCGCCGGCGCCGGCACCGACACCTGCCGAGGCGAAGGACGAAGCCACGGACGAGGCCAAGACTGACGCCGGAACCCAGCCGAGCACACCGACCCCGACCGCAACGACACAACCCAGAGTCGACGCCGGCACGACCACGCCACGAGCGGACGCGGGCAGTGGCACCACCCAGGACGCGGGCGGTGGCAGTACCGCGGACGCAGGGGGTGGAGCGCAGGTCCCGACCCCCGACCAAATCCGCAGCTGCATCAGTCGCTGTCAGGGTCAGCTGCAGCAGTGCCTTGCCAGCGGTAACAATGCCGAGTGCAACGGCGCCCTGCGCACCTGCATCGCGGCCTGTCGCAGCAATTGACGTCTCGGTCCGCGTGTCGGTTTCGACGCGTGGCTGGACGTCAGGGGATGGATACTGTCGCCCAGTCCAGCTGGCACAGGCCAGTATTCTGGCAGAGCCCGTTCGTGCCGCAGCGCCCGGACAGACCGTCGCGGTCTTCCTCACAGGTGTTTAGATTCCGTGGCACGCACCGTCTGTATCCGCACGCTTGCGCGTTCTGATCCGGGAACCCGCTGGTGATAGCGCCATCCCCGCGTCGACGGGGCCGAGATGCCCGCGGATGTGAGAGGACACCGACAGCTGCCGCGTGTGTGCCGTACCGCAAGGTTGCCATCCATGTCTCCCTGGCACCCAGGGTGCTGGGGGGCGCACCAAGCCTCGATCCTGCCCATTTTTCCAGCCCCTGCGGTCGCGCAAGCGACGTCGAACCAGCCCTGCAGCGGACGGCAAGCGCAACTCGTGAATCCCACGCGTGAATCGCGCGCACATCGTGCATAATGCCGGCGATGAGCTTCCCCAAGGGATTCGTGTGGGGCGTTGCCACCTCTTCGTACCAGATAGAAGGAGCAACCGAAGCCGATGGCAAAGGGCAGAGCGTGTGGGACACGTTCTGCCGGCGAGACGGAGCGATTCGGGGAGGTCACGACGGCCGCGCCGCGTGCGATCACTACCGAAGGTACGCCGAAGACGTGCGCTTGATGCGCGACATCGGGATTCAGGCGTACCGCTTCAGCCTGTGTTGGCCGCGGATCTTGCCGGCGGGGGTGGGGAAGGCGAATCAGGCGGGAATCGACTTCTATGATCGGCTGGTCGATGCACTGCTAGAGGTGGGGATCGAGCCCTACGTCACGCTCTTCCACTGGGACTACCCGCTGGCGCTCTACCATCGAGGCGGTTGGCTCAACCCGGACAGCCCGGACTGGTTTGCGGACTACGCCAGCACGGTGGTGCGTGCCTTGTCCGACCGCGTGAAGAACTGGATCACGCTCAACGAAGTCCAGGTGTTCATCGTCGGCGGCCATTACCAGGGCTGGCACGCGCCCGGGGACAAGCACCTCTTTGGAGAGATGCTGCGTGCCGGCCATCATGCGCTGCTCGCGCACGGCAAGGCGGTGCAGGCCATTCGCGCCAGTGCGCGCGGAGAGTGCCGGGTGGGGTACGCTCCGGTGGGGCAGGTCAAGCATCCCGCGACGGATCGGCCGGAAGACGTGGACGCGGCCCGCCGGGCGATGTTCGCCACCGAGGCCAAGCAAGGCTGGACCAACGCCTGGTGGATGGATCCGGTGATGCTGGGAGAGTATCCCGCGTCCGGTTTGGAGGTGTTCGGTATCGACGCGCCAGTGCCGAAACCGGGGGACATGAAGCTCATCAGTGAGCCGGTCGACTTCTTCGGGGTCAACATCTACCAAGGGGAGCTGGTTCGGGCGAGCGACGACGGACGACCCGAAATCGTCCCGTACCCCGTCGGACACCCCGTGACCGGATTCAACTGGCCAGTCACGCCCGAGGCTTTGTA